>JAJZVF010000128.1 GCA_021845825.1 Pseudomonadota bacterium
GTGTTGATATTGTCGACCAGGCGGTCGCTCAAGCTCGCCAGTTCGGCGGTCGGGCCGGCCTCGGCCTCAGGGCCCGGCAGACCCGCCAGACGCCGTTGTGAGGCCCGTATCGGCGCAAGCCCGCTCGGGGTCTGTCCGGTGCGCAGCGCCTCCGCCACCTCGCGCAGCGCCGCGGCGCACTGGCCGATGAACTCCTCCAGGGGCCGCGCCATCGACCGCCGCTCGCTCAGCAGCGCCTCCAGCGTCATGACCGTGCGCGCCAGGCGGTTGCTGTTGGTGAGGAGCGATTGCGCCAGCTCCGCAAGCGGCGCGGGAGTGGCCGGCTCGCCGAGCAGCCGTTTCACGGAAGCCTCGGCGTTGATGCGCGCAATGCGGGCGAGATGCCGGGCCTCGCGCCGCTCCTGGGGCCCGGTGGCCGCGCCCAGACTGCTCAGATACGCGGCATACGCCTGCAGCAGGCGCGCCAGCACGGTCCGCGTGCGCGCCCGCTCCCAGGTCGGCCACAGCCCGTAGGCGGCGAGCGCCATGGCGCTGCCGAGGATGGTGCCGATGAGCCGGGCGATCATGGTCGGCTCAGGCGCCTCGCCGGCGAAGGCGAGCAGCAGCACCACCATGCCGGTGAGCGCGGCCACTGCCAGCCCGTAATGGACCGTCCCGAAGTAGCGGAATCCGGCGCAGAGCACCGCCATCACCGCCAGGCGCACCCACGGGCCAGGCGGTAAAACGTGCAGCAGCGCCGTGGTCAGGACCAGACCCAATATCGTGCCGGTGACACGCAGGAGCCCGTAGCTGAAAGTGGCCGCATAGTCGGCGCGCAGCACGATCGCCACGGTCATGGGTACCCAATAGCCATGTGGGAGATGCAGCAGACGCGAGATCCACAGAGCGAGGCTGAAGCAGACGGCGCTGCGGATGGCGTGGCGAAAAGCCGCCGATTGGGGTGCGAGGCCGGCTGACAGCGTAGCGAGGACCGACCGCGGGCGCAGGGCCCGCGGCAGCTGCAGCTCCGCCTGCTCCTCTTGCTGCACGCCCTGCGGGCTTGCACGCACGGCGTTGCGCGCCGCGGAGGCGAGCTGGCCGGACAGCGCCTGAAAGTGGCGCCAGGGCGCGGCCGGCAGCGTCGCCTCGCGCGCCGACAGGGCACGCTCCGCGCTCTGCAGAGCCGTCAACGCTGCGGCCATCGCCTGACCGGAGTCATGGCCGGCGCTGATCGATTGCGCAACGGCATCGAGTGCCGTGGCGGCCTCGCCGCGCACGAGCCGGTCGATCGGCGTCGGCGGATCGCCGCCGGAGAGCGCGATCAGCTCGAGGCGGATGCGCTCGGCCAGCTCGAGCAGCACTCCGAAGCTGTCCATGACCGGCCCGTGCGCGCGATGTGTGCCGAGCAGGGTGTGTTGCAGTGTGGTCATCGCCTCGGTGAGCGCCGGTGCGGCGCCGCTGTCGGACTGCGGCCGGCGGGCGAGCGCGGCGAGCCCGCGGTAGACCGCCGACAGGGCGGCGCGCTCCGGTCCATAGCGTTGCAGCGGCCAGGCGGCCACCGACAACAGCGTCAACAGCAGTCCGCCGGCGGCGACCGCCGCGGTCAATTGCAGAGCGGCGACGAGGGTGGGCGCCGGCAGATCGGTGGCGATGACCAGCAGCATCATGGCGACCATGCCGACGCGCGCAATGGCATCGCCGAAGGTCACAAGCAGCGCCCCAGCGAAGCCGATGGCGAGACTGGCGACGAGCAGCGCCGGCAGATGATGGTTCAGGGAGAGGCCGAGGAAGGTCGCGATGCCACCCGCCGCCGATACCGCCAGCAGGCGCAGCAGGCGCTGCCGGTACGGACCGGGCTCGTCGGAGTACATCGTGACGATCGCGCCGACCGCAGCGGCGATCCCGATCAGGAGTCGGCCGCTGAAGATGCCCGCGGCGAGCGGCAGGATGACTGCGGCCGTGTTGCGCAGCAGCACGAGCCAGGGCACCTGAGCCGGCTTGGTCTGCAGCAGTGTCGCGAGAGCATTCTGACGCTGGATGTTACCGGCGGCCGGCATCGTGGTCTCCGATCGAGCGACGCGCGCAGCGGCGATTATGGCAGATGAATGAATTCCGGCCTCGCCCGCGGATCCGGCGACAGCTCGGCAGATCCTTACGGTTTATCCGCAGTCGCACGCCGAGCCAAATGGGTTTATTCTGTCGCTTGATCTACCAGGGGGGCAGAGGCGGCCGACGGACGATCGCGCCGGAGGCGCCACCGTTTGTGCATCGAGCTACCCTGAGGAGTATCCATGGCCAACCGTCGTTCCGACTCCAAGCGCACGCCCGCGGCTCCCGGCCGGGCGCCCGCTGTGACACCGACCCAAGCGGCAAGTCCCTCTGCAACTCGTACGGCCACCTCGGTGCCGGCGCAAGTGACCGGCTCGGTGCCGGCGCAAGTGACCGGCTCGACGCGGACTCATGCGGCAAGTCCGGTAGCGGGGCAAACGCTCACCAAGAGCCCGCTCAAGGGCCCGGTGAAGAGTTCCTCGAAAGCCGCATCTCGGCACTCATCCAAGGCAAAATCCGATCCATCCGCGCACCGTGTCATGTCGGAGGATCTGCGGCGGGCCATGATCGCCGAGGCGGCCTATTTCCACGCCGAACGGCGTGACTTCGCGCCGGGCGGAGAAGTGGAGGACTGGCTGGCGGCCGAAGCGGAAGTCGACGCCCTGTTGAGGGCCGGCGGCGGCACACGGCAGTAGTCGGAGCACGGCGATCCGGCGGAGTTCGATCGCGCCGGTCCAAGCGCGCACCGGATTGATCCCCCGCAAGGCAAGCTGACATCCGCCCCGGCGCCGCAGGCAGGGCCTGACTCAAAGCAGCACTCTGGCCAACCGTTTGCGATAGTCCGAAACGAGTTCCGGCCGATCGGCCGCCAAGTCGAGAGTGGACAGGAAGATCCGGCGCGCCGCTTCTCCTTGCTCCTTGCGGTCCTTCTTGATCACCTCGAGCAGCTCGTCGAGCGCGGCGGCAAGCTTGCGGTCGGCGATGTAGCGTTGGGCAAGCTCCATGCGCCCCGTGAGATCAGCGGGGTTGGCCGCCACGCGGGCGCGTAGCGATTCCACATCGGGCAGCACAGAGCTGCTGCGCAAGCTGGTGAGACGCAGATCCAGAGCGCGCCAGCGTGCCTCGGCCTGCGTGCCGGCGCCGGTAGAGGACAGGGCGCGCTGGGCCTCTGCGAGCTGCTGATCGTCGGGGTGTGCGGGGAGCCTGTTCAGCAGCAGGTCGGCGAGGTCGAGCTTGGCTGCATCGTTCTGTGCCTCCAGCGTGAGGGCTGCGCGTAGTGCAGCTGCGGCGCCGTCGAGGTCGCCGGCGTCGATCAGCTTCGCCGCCTTGCGCCGTTCGATCTCACCGGGTCCTGGCAGCAGTCGATCGAGGAATTGCCGCACCTGACCTTCGGGCAGGGCTCCGACGAAGCCGTCCACCGGCGCGCCGTCGACGAAGGCCAGTACGTAGGGAATGCTACGTACGTTGAACTGCTGCGAGAGCTCGGGGTTCTCGTCGGAATTGACCTTGACCAGCTTGAAGCGCCCGCCGTAGCTTTGCTCTACGCGCTCGAGGATGGGCCCGAGCGCCCGGCAGGGCCCGCACCACTCGGCCCAGAAATCCACCAGCACCGGCTTCTGCCGCGACGCCTCGAGGACTTCACGCTCGAATGTCGACTGGTTTGCTTCGACCATGTCCAAAATGCTCCGCAGCCCAATGTGCCCATCTTGGGGGTCCCGGCACTGATGTTCAATAGTTGCGCATCGATCACGGCCGAAGCTGCCGCACGCGGCCCGGGTTCGTGAATCATCCGGGTTGAGTGGGCCCGGGATGGGGCGCTGTGCGGAGTATACTGAAGAGCTTATGGCGCGTATGCATGCGAAAATGCATATATCCGCGACATCCTTGCCGCAGTATTGAGGTATTTTGGCTGGTGTTGCGATCCCATTGACGGACATGCAAGGGTTGTTGCCTGATGCTCAACAGCGCTCTCGGATTGACGATTGAGGATCTGTACCGGCGCGAGGGACTGCAGCGTCTCGATGACGCATTTGTCGATTTCCTCGGCTCGGCCGATGCCGACCTGAGGCGCCGTCTGCAGGAGGGTCGCGCCGCGGCGCACAGTCTCGACCAGGCAGCCGTCTCGGCGCTGATGCTCGCGCTCGCCCCGTATGTCGAAGACTTTCTCGCCGATGTTTTCGGCATTCGTGCCGAGGCAGGCCGGCTTGCCGCCCGCCACCACACGCTTGCGCCGCTTTATGCCTGCAAGCGCCTGTTCGTGCAGCGCCGGGCGATGAGAAAATTCACACCGGCCGAGGCGGAGCGCTTCGATGGCGAGGCGTTGGAGGGGCAGCTCCTGCGGTCATTGGGCGGGGTGTTCGATGAGCTTGCGTTTGCAAACGCGGTCGCCCGCTGGGAGCAGGCGCCGGAGGCGCATGCCGAGGCGCTCGAGCTGGCATCGCGGTACGCCGCCTGGGCGGCGTTGACGGCCGAGGGCAAGCGCCGCCATCAAACAGGCGTGCTGTTCAAGGCGCCCGAGAAGCGCGACGCGCAGCACCTCGTGCCGCTCGCCGTGGAAGAAACCGCAGGAGCGAGGGATTACCGGGCGCCGCCGGCGCATCTGCGGCGGCGCGACGGATTTGCTCTGACCGACGGCGGCACCGATCTCAAGGGGGCCCTCGATGAGGCCCACTACTGCATCTGGTGCCATAATCAGGGCAAGGATTCCTGTTCTCGCGGCTTGCCCGGCAAGGGCGGCAAGGATGCCGGGGACGGCGCGCAGCCCTTCCGGCGCGACGCGTTCGGTCTGGCGCTCACCGGCTGTCCGCTCGAGGAACGCATCTCCGAATTCCAGCAGTTGAAGGCCCAGGGTCTGCCTCTGGCGGCGCTGGCGGTCATCACGGTGGACAACCCGATGGCGGCGGCGACCGGGCACCGCATTTGCAACGACTGCATGCGCAGCTGCATCTATCAGAGGCAGCGGCCCGTAGACATTCCACAGTGCGAGACGCGCACCTTGCGCGATGTGCTTGCGCTGCCCTTCGGGTTCGAGATCTACAGCCTGTTGACGCGTTGGAACCCCATGAATCTGCACCGGCCGTACCCCAAGGCCGCCACGGGGCGGCGGGTGCTGGTCGTCGGCATGGGGCCGGCGGGGTTCACGCTGGCGCATCACCTGCTCAACGACGGTCACACCGTGGTCGGAATCGACGGCCTGAAGATCGAGCCGCTGCCGGCCGAGCTGTGCGGACTCGATAGCTCCGGAGCACGGGCGGAATTCCGGCCCGTCCGCGCCGCGCACGAGCTCGAGGAGCGGCTCGACGACAGAGTGATGGCAGGCTTCGGCGGCGTGGCCGAATACGGTATCACCGTCCGCTGGGACAAGAACTTCCTCAAACTCATCCGGCTGATGCTCGAGCGGCGGCGCGAATTCGCGCTGTTCGGCGGCGTGCGCTTCGGCGGGACGATTACATTGGAGGATGCCTTCGCGCTCGGCTTCGATCACGTGGCCCTCGCCGTCGGCGCCGGCCGGCCGACCGTGCTCGATCTGCCGAACGGGCTGGCGCGCGGCGTGCGCACCGCCTCGGATTTCCTCATGGCGCTGCAGCTGACCGGGGCCGCCAAGCACGACTCGGTCACCAACCTCGAGATCCGCCTCCCCGTGGTGGTAATCGGCGGCGGTCTGACCGCAATCGATGCTGCGACCGAAGCGCTCGCCTACTACCCGGTGCAGGTGGAGAAATTCCTGCAGCGCTACGAGACTCTGGTTGCCGAGCGTGGCGCAGCCGCGGTGCGCGCAACGTGGAACGTAGAGGAAGCCGAGACCGCAGAGACGTTTCTTGCGCACGCGCGCGCGATCCGTGCCGAGCGACAAGCAGCCTCGGGCGAGCGCCGGGAGGTGCGCCTGCGCGAGCTGCTCGAGCAGTGGGGCGGCGTAACCATCGCGTATCGCAGGCGCCTCCTCGACAGCCCGGCCTACACCGTGAACCACGAGGAGGTGGCCAAAGCGCTGGAGGAGGGAGTGCGTTTCGCCGAGGCTCTCGATCCGCGGGCGGTGGAAGTCGATGCGCACGGCCATGCCGCGGCGTTGCGCCTGGCCGTGATGCAGCGGGATGAGGTGGGTACCTGGCGCCCATGCGGCGAGCGGGTGCTGCCGGCAGCCACGATCCTCGTCGCCGCCGGCACCCAGCCGAACACAGTGGTTGCGCGCGAGGAGGAGCCGCAAGCCCTGCCGATCGAGCAGCGTTATTTTCGACCGTGCGATGAACAGGGCGAGCCGGTCACGGCCGAGCGCGCCAACCCCAAGCCGGACCGGCCGCGCGTGCTGTTGCAAAGACGGGCGGACGGGCGCTTTCTCAGCTATTTCGGCGACGTGCACCCCTCATACTTCGGAAGCGTCGTGAAGGCGATGGCGAGCGCAAAGCAGGGTTACCCGACGCTGAGCCGCGTGCTCGAGCGCACGGGACCGGCCTCTACGCTTACGGACGCGGCGTTTCTCGCGCGGCTGCACGAAGGGCTGCGAGCCCGGGTCGCTGCCGTCCACCGATTGGCCCCCAGCATCGTCGAGGTGGTCGTGCGCGCGCCTTTCGCAGCGCGCCGCTTCCGTCCCGGGCAGTTCTATCGCCTGCAGAACTTCGCGGCGCTCGCGCCGCGCGCTGCCGACACCACGCTCGCCATGGAGGGGCTCGCGCTCACCGGCGCCTCGGTCGAGCCCGAGAGCGGGCTCATCTCGACCATTGCGCTCGAGATGGGCGGCTCGTCCGATCTGTGCGCCTCTCTCTCGCCGGGCGAGCCGGTGGTACTCATGGGACCGACTGGAGCTCCCACTGACATCCCCTCTGGAGTCACCGTGGCGTTGCTCGGCGGAGGGCTCGGCAACGCGGTGCTGTTCTCGATCGGAGCCGCACTGCGCGCCGCGGGCTCGCGGGTGTTGTATTTCGCGGCCTACCGCACGCTCGCCGATCGCTACAAGGTGAGCCAGATCGAGAAAGCAGCCGACGTGGTGGTGTGGTGCTGCGAGCAGTCCCCGGGATTCGAGGCCCGTCGCGAGCAGGACCGCAGTGTCGTCGGCAACGTCATCGATGCAGTGGCGGCGTATGCCGCAGGCGCGCTCGGTCCGGCCGCAATCCGTGTCGAGGACGTCGACCGTATCATCGCGATCGGCTCGCAGCGCATGATGGCGGCCGTCGCCCGGGCGCGCTCGCAGCAGCTGCGCCCCTACCTCAAGCCCCATCATGTGGCGATCGGCTCGATCAACTCGCCGATGCAGTGCATGATGAAGGAGATCTGCGGCAGCTGCCTGCAGCCGCTCACCGACCCCGCCACCGGCGAGACGGTCTACGTCTTTTCCTGCTTCAACCAGGATCTGCCGCTCGAGCGAGTCGATTTCGACTCACTCGATGCGCGCCTCAGGCAGAACTCGACTTGCGAGAAGCTCACCCGGCAGTGGATCGACCGCTGCCTGCGGCAACTCGGCGCCCGCCCGGCTGCCGGCTCCGGCGAGGGTGGCGCAGGGCGAATCGAGTCCGCGCTGGATGATCGTGCCGTCCATGAGTAATCCGGGTTAGGAGCGGTGCGCCTCGAGTGCCGGAAGCTGCACGCTGACGCAACCCTCGCCAGGCAGAAAGCGCACCTCGCCGCCGTGACTGCGCGCCACTTGACGCACGATGGCCAATCCCAGCCCGGAGCCCGGGCTTTGCGGGTTCAACCGATGGAAGCGCTCGAAGACGGAGTCTTCCTGGCCGGCCGGTACGCCCGGGCCCTCGTCGGCGACCTCTATCGTGATTGCCCCGGAGCCGGCTGCCGGAGGAAGGATGCGCGCGGTTACTGCGCCTTGGCCGTGCACGAGTGCGTTGTCGAGCAGATTGCGGACCATGTCGCGCAGGTCTTCCGCCCGGCCGCGCAGCCGGACAACGTCCGGCACGTCGACTTCCAGCCGCCGTCCCTGCGCTTCCATCAGGGGCAGCACCTGCGCCGCCGCTTCGCGGACCAGCCGCGACAGGTTGACGGTCGGCAGATCGGTGCCCTGGCGCTCGTGCGCCAGGGACTCCTTGCGGGCGAGGTCGATCAGCTGGTCGACGAGACGGCCCATCTGGGCGAGCTCGCGCTCGACGGCCGGCCAATCGGTCGTGCCGGTGAGGCGCGCACGCTGCAGCCGCAGGTTGAGCACCGCGAGCGGAGTGCGCAGCTCATGAGCGGCGTCGGCCGTGAGGCGGCGCTCCACCGCGTAGGCGCGCGAGAGCCGCTCCAGTGCGCCGTTGACCGCTTCGACCAGGGGTTGGATTTCCCGCGGCAGGCCGCCCGCGGAGATGCGCAGGTCCGGCCGGCGCGGCCCTACGCGCGCCGCCTCACTCGAGGCGCGCTCGATGGGGCGCAGGCTCCAGCCGACGATGAGCCAGATCAACGCGAGGGCGAGCACGGCAAAAACGATGAGCACCGAGATGTGCTCGGAGTCCTCCTCGAACAGGCT
>JAJZVF010000129.1 GCA_021845825.1 Pseudomonadota bacterium
CGCCCATGTGCCCATGGGGCATGCCGATGACGCATACTTATCTGTTCGAGCCGGGGATATGGACGGGCCGCGGAACCTTCTGGCGGGAAGACGGCGAGCCGCTGCCAGCCGAGTGCCGTACGGAAGTGGCGCATCGGGACGACTGCTGGCTGACCTGCGCGACGCTGAAAGTGCTCGGTGCGCCGCCCGTGGAATTCCTCACCGCCTGTCAGATCCAGCCGCCCGGCCGAAAAGGGGCATGTCTGACGTGGACGTCGGAGAATGCCACGCTCGGCAAGCTCCAGGGGACGTACTCGGTGCTGGAAAACTGCATCGTGTCCGTATACCGGTGCAACGGCTCGGGCTACCACGGCGCCGAGCACTACGGCCGCATCGACGCCGAGCGCTACGCGGCCGCCGGTGTGCTGCTGCTCGAGGCGCGGCGCCTGTCCTCGTGGGAGCTGCTGCTCACACGCGAAAGAGCAACTGCGTCGTCGGCAGATAGTGATCGATCAGCAGCGCCGCGAACAGCCACATCAGGTAGCTGATCGAGTAGCGGAACAGCTGCATCGGCAGCTGCGGGCGGGGGCGGAACTTGAGCCGGACGGCGTAGTAAAGGAAGCGTGCGTCGAGTACGAGCACGCAGGCGAGGTAGATGAGGCCGCTCATGCCGGTGATGAACGGCAGGAGCGTCACCAGCGCCAGCAGCACCGAATACAACAGGATCTGCAGGCGCGTGTGCTCCACCCCGTGCGTCACCGGCAACATGGGAATCCCGGCGCGCGCGTACTCGTGCTTGCGCGCGATGGCGAGCGCCCAGAAGTGCGGCGGCGTCCACGCGAAGATGATGAGAAAGAGCAGCAGCGCGTGCGGATTGACGGTATTGGTCACCGCCGCCCAGCCGAGCACCGGCGGCGCCGCACCCGCCGCCCCGCCGATCACGATGTTCTGCGGGGTGGCGCGCTTCAGCCACACCGTGTAGATGATCGCGTAGCCGATCAGCGATACGAAAGTCAGCATGGCCGTCAGGGGATTGACCAGGAACGACAGAATCGTCATGGCCAGCACGCCGAGCACCCCGGCAAACAGCAGCGCATGGCGCTCGGTCAGCTGTCCTGTGGGCAGCGGCCGCGCGCGCGTGCGTGTCATCTGCTCATCGATGCGCCGGTCGAGCACGTGATTGATGGCGGCCGCGCAGGCTGCGGCGAGGCCGATGCCGAGCGTGCCGAACAGCACCGCGCGCAGCGGTGGCCAGCCGGGACTCGCGAGCAGCGTGCCGACGAGCGCCGTGAACGTGATGAGTGCGCAGATGCGCGGCTTGGTGAGCTCCAGATATCGCCGCCAGGACGTGGGTCCGGCGGACACCAGTTGCGATGCCGTCTGCACTACACCCTCCCCGTCCCGACATCCTCGCGCCGCGTATCGAGAGCGCCTCGCACCCCAAAGCGAGCCGCACTGCCCCGGCGAGGTGCCCCGCGGCGAGACTCAGGGTAAAGGACTTCAGCGGCACGGAAATCCCGCTGGCGGACGACAAGGCTGGCCACCGTTCGAGGCATGCGGCGGATCAACGTTCAGCTCCAGTATCAGGACAACTGCGGATGGACCGGGTTCAGAATTGATGATCCTAGCACCGGCCGACCCCGAATGTCGGCCGCTCAGGCCGGGCTCCGCTTCAGACTGAGCACCCCCCAGATCACCAGCGCCGCCGCCGAGAACACCCACCACTGGATGGCATAGCCCCAGTTTTCTAGCGCCGGCATGCCCGGAAGACGCCAGTCCCGCTCATAGCCATTGGGCTCTTTGGGGTCGAGCAGCAGGATGCGTCGATCCACCGGGCGACCCAGGGCAGCGCTCAACTCGGCCACCGTGGGGAAGCTGGTCACCTTGGGCCAGTGGGGTCCCGCCGGCGGAGGCGCGCGCCCGAACGAAAGCCCCGGCGCCGGCAGGCGGCCCACCCTGCCTGTCACGCTCACCGGGCCCGCGCTCTTCAGCGAAACGTCGGGTAGACGGGCACGGCTTCCGGTAAACGGCACCCATCCCCGGTCGATGAGTACGGTGTCGCCGTGCGCACGGCGCAAAGGGGTAAGCACCTGATAGCCGTCCAGGCCACGGTGGATGCTGTTGTCGAGCAGGAATTGATGTGCGCCGTCATAGCTTCCGGTAAGGCTGACGCGCTGATAGACGGGTACCTGAGTCAGTGACACCCAGCCGAGCGCCACCACATGATCGGCGCCGCGCTGGAAGCGCCGGAATTCCACCTCGCGGGCATTGCCTGCGTGCCACTGCCAACGGCCTAAGGCGAAGAAGACGGCCGCCAGCGCGAACATCAAGCCCGTCAGCGCGGCGGAAGGGGCGAACAGGCGTCCGCCGAGCCTCATCCGAAAAGCCATACTGTGATTCAACCCGTGTGATTGACGAACTGCGGCCTGGGCCGCGGCGGGGCGTCGCTGAGTGATCGTGCCATTCACGATCCGGTTTGGCGCGGTACAATGAGAGCATGCCACCCTTGTTCCGGTTGCTGGTCCTTGTTGCGCTCGCCGCCATCATCGCGAGCTTGGGCTCGGCGCTGTTTCACCTCTCGCGCGGCACCGGCGAGGAGGACTCGCGCAAGCTGGCTCGCGCGCTGACGATCCGCATCGCCTTGTCGCTGGGGCTGTTTGCGCTGCTGATGATCGCCTGGTACGCGGGGCTGATCACGCCGCAAGCCGCCCTGCCGCATTGATCGAACGATCGATGCACCGCGTGCAGGGCGGGCCGCGCCAGCGGTGGACGCCCGGGCGGATGCCCGGGCCGTATGGAGGGCTCGCGCGGGGGCGCTCGTACTCGGTTTCGCTGCGCGCAGGCCGCGCGCAGATCATCAAAGCCAATAGACAAAAATAAACAGACAAAGCCATACGACGTCGACGAAGTGCCAGTACCAGGCCACCGCCTCGAAGGCGAAATGCCGCTCCGGCGTGAAATGCCCGCGCAGCACGCGCAGCCAGATCACCACCAGCATGATCGCGCCGATGGTTACGTGCAGACCGTGAAAGCCCGTGAGCATGAAAAACGTCGTGCCGTAGATCCCGGTCGTCAGCTTGAGGTTCATGTGCGTGTAGGCCCCGATGTACTCGTGGGCCTGCAGCGCGACGAAGGTGAATCCCAGCAGGAACGTCAGCGCGAGGAACACCTTGAGGCGGCCCCGCTTGCCGGCGCGCAGCGCGTGATGAGCGATCGTGATGGTCAGGCCGCTCGTGAGCAGGATCAGAGTGTTCACGGCGGCGATACCCGTCGGGCTCATCGCCTCGAAGGTCGCGCCGCCGACGTGTGCCGGCCCATTGGTCGGCCAGGTTGATGCGTATCGCGGCCACAGCAGGTAATGAGCAAGCGCCTTGACGCCATGCCCGCCCAGCCACGGGACCGCAAACGTGCGAGCGTAAAACAGCGCGCCGAAGAAGGCGGCGAAGAACATCACCTCGGAGAAAATGAACCACATCATCGCCAGGCGGAACGAACGGTCCACCTGCAGGTTGTACATCCCCTTCTGGTTCTCGCCGATGACCGTGGAGAACCAGCCGATGAACAGGCCTATCAAGAGCAGCGGCCCAGGCAGCAGCGACCATGCCGACGTCACGCCGTCGAGGAACAGCACCGCTCCCAGCATCAGGCAAAACAGCGCCAGGGCGGCGACGATCGGCCAGGGGCTGCCGTGGGGAACGTAGTAGTTGCTGTCGGCGTGTGCGTGTGCTTGTGCGTCTGTCATAGAGTGCCTTTCACGGTCGTGTCCGCCGGACCGTTCACCGGTGCATCCGGATCAGCATGTAGATCATGTAGCCGAAATAGATCGCGAGTATGGCGAGCCAGACGACCCGGGTGGTGCGCCGGATTCCACGACGCTGCTCCGCGGAGATCCCCGGCGGCGCCTGCCGCGGGGACGGTATCGAGCTCATGTGCGCAGCCTCTCAGTGTTCGGCGCCATGGGCGAGCACCGCCTCCGAGGGCGGCGTCTGCCAGGAGTGATACGGTGCCGGCGAGGGCAGCTCCCACTCCAGCCCTCGCGCGCCTTCCCAAGGACGCGCCTCGGCCGGCTTGCCGGAACGGATGCACCGCCAGATGATGTAGGGAAACAGCAGCTGCGAGGCGCCGAAGACGAATCCGCCGATGGAGGAAACCATGTTCCAGTCGGTGAACTGCGGAGCGTAGTCCGAGATGCGGCGCGGCATGCCGGCGAGGCCGAGGAAATGCTGCGGGAAGAACAGCACGTTCACGGAAATGACCGACAGCCAGAAGTGCCACTTCGCGAGTCGCATGTCGTACATCCGCCCGCTCCACTTGGGCAGCCAGTAGTAGATCGCCCCGATGATGGCAAACACCGCCCCCGGCACCAGCACGTAATGGAAGTGCGCGACCACGAAATAGGTACCGTGGTACTGGTAGTCGGACGGCACCAGGGCGAGCATCAGGCCGGAGAAGCCGCCGATGGTGAACAGGAACAGGAACGCCACCGCGAACAGCATCGGTGGTTCGAACGAGAGCGAGCCTCTCCACATGGTCGCCGCCCAGTTGAACACCTTCACGCCCGTCGGCACCGCGATCAGCATGGTCGAGAGCATGAAGAACAACTGCGCCGCCACCGGCATCCCCACCGTGAACATGTGGTGTCCCCAGACGATGAACGACAGGAAGGCGATGGAAGCGGTGGCGTATACCATGGCCTCGTAGCCGAACAGGGGCTTGCGCGAGAAGGTGGGGATGATTTCCGAGATCACGCCGAAGGCGGGCAGGATGAGGATGTAGACCTCCGGGTGCCCGAAGAACCAGAAGATGTGCATGAACATCACGGGACTGCCGCCGCCGGCGGCGTTGAAGAAGCTGGTGCCGAAGAAATGATCGGTGAGCAGCATGGTCACCGCACCGGCGAGCACCGGCATGACCGCGATCAGCAGGTAGGCGGTGATCAGCCACGCCCATACGAACAGCGGCATGCGCAGCAGGGTCATCCCCGGGGCACGCAGGTTCAAGATGGTCACGACGACGTTGATCGCGCCCAGGATCGAGGAAATGCCGAGCAGGTGGATGGCGAACACCACCATCGGGAAGGAGGCGCCGAACTGCTCCATCAGCGGCGGATACATGGTCCAGCCGCCGGCCGGGGCGCCGCCCGGCACGAAGAACGAGCTCAGCAGCAGCGTGCCGGCGAACGGCAGGATCCAGAAGCTCAGGTTGTTCAGGCGCGGCAGCGCCATGTCCGGGGCACCGATCTGCATCGGGATCATCCAGTTGGCGAGCCCCACCCATGCCGGCATCACCGCGCCGAAGATCATGAGCAGCGCGTGCATGGTCACCAGAGAGTTGTACATCCCGGGGTCGAACAGCTCCATCCCGGACTTGAACAGCTGCGCCCGAATGGCCATGGCCGCCGCGCCGCCGAGGAAGAACATCACCCCGGCGAAGATCAGGTACATCGTGCCGATGTCCTTGTGGTTGGTGGCAAACACCCAGCGCCGCCAGCCGTGCGGCTTGTGCTCGTGATCGGCGTGGGCTGTGCTCTCGTACGGCTGGTCCATGGGATGACCTCTCGAGGACTGTTGGGCTTTGACGGCTATGGAGCTCGGCGGCTCGACCTCAGGTGCTGACGCCGGGCGATGTCGATGCCGAGGCGCCGGCCGGGGCGCTCTTTCCGGCCGCCTCTTTACGCTTCAGCCAGGCCTTGAAGGCCGCCGGCGTCACCGCCCGGACCACGATCGGCATGAAGGCGTGGCCGCGTCCGCAGAGCTCGGTGCACTGGCCGCGGTAGACCCCTGTCTTCGACGGGTTGATGATGAAGGATGCCTGGTTGATGAAGCCGGGGATCGCGTCTTTTTTCACACCGAGGTCCGGCACCCACCAGGAGTGGACCACGTCGACCGAGGTGATGAGCAGGCGGATCTTCTCGCCCACCGGCACCACGAGCTGATGAGTGACGCTGAGCAGGTAGTGCGGCACGCGGTCGACGTTGATGCCCGAGTCGAGCATGCTGGCGGCATCGCTGCTCAGCGAGAGCTTGGAGATGATGCTCACGTTGGTGCCGACGTATTTGTACTGCCAGCCCCATTGAAAGCCGTTGACGCGGATGCTGAGCTGGGAGTCGGTGTTGTTGTTGATCCTCACCAGCAGCCTCGCCGCCGGAATCGCCATGCCGACCAGGATCAGCACCGGGATCGCCGTCCAGAGCACCTCCACCTTGGTGCTGTGCACCATGGCGACGTCGGGCACGGCGCCGCGCGATTTGCGGTGGAAGATCAGCGACCAGATCATCACTCCAAACACCACCACGCCGATGCCGACGCAGATCCAGAACGCCATCATGTGCAGGGCGTAGATCCGGGTGCTGACGTTGGTGACGCCGCGCGGCAGATTGATCCGCCCCCAGTCCGCGGCGGCCGCCGGCACCGCGCCCGCCGCGGCGGCTAGCCAGACGGTTCCCGCCAGTTTGCCGAGTCTTGCTCGATTCATCGTTGTCTAGCCCCCGACGCGCCGCCCGCGGTATTGCAGGGGGACGCGTGCATCGGTAACCGATCTCGAACCTGCTCCGACTCCGTCAACGGCCCACGGTCAGCGGCGGCGACTCGTTGACGCGGCCGATCAAGCGCCTGAGCCGCAGCGCCAGTCCGCGCCGCTCCTCCTCCGTCAGAAAGCCGCCCACTTCGCACCGGCGGCCGTGAGACTCTATGGTCAGCCGGCTCGGATGCAGCCTCGATGCCGGACAGAGGAGCTTGACCTGCGCCCAATGCCGCTGGAAGAGGACTTGGCAGCTTCTCGAGCGGTCGCGCGACTCCACGCAGACGTCGCAGTCGGTGATGGTGAGGATTTCGGCCTGGTGGCGCCGGGCGAGACTTGCGTGCAGCGCCCAGCCGAGCAGGATCATTTCCAGACCCGCTGCGGGCAGGATGGGCCAGAGGCCGACAGAGGCGAATAGCGCACCGATACCAAGGGAAAGCGCACAGGCGCCCGAGAAGAACATCAGGGCGCCTCGCACGCTGAGCGAGCAATTTGGGCAGATGACGATGCGCAAAAACGGCATGTCGCAGCCGAAACGAGCCTCAAGTCGCCTTGGGACACGGCCCCTGGGCCGCACTCCCGCACTCTCCCCCGGCAGTTTCCACTGAACCGGCGGCAATCTCCGTTCAACGAGCTCGAGCGTCCGCGCGCCGGTTTCCAAATTTGACGGATGTCATGGTATTGCGCCCGCAGTAGGGATTGCAAGGCCAGGTAGGTCTCGGCCTGGGCGATAAAGGAACGTCCGGGGGCACCTGAGAGACCTCAGAGGCTTTCCAGCCTGAGCGCGGCATCGCTGAGATCCGCACCGGCGCCGCAGGGGTCGAGCCGGGGGATGCGCGCCAGCGGATCGCCGAGCCGGCCGGCGAGGGAAGCGAGGTTTTCCGCGAGACGCTCCATGGCCGGATCGATGCCGTTCGCCACCCAGCCTGCGAAGCTCGCGCCATGTGCGCGGATGGACTCATAAGTGAGAAACGCGTGGTTGAGACACCCTAGGCGCAGTCCCACCACCAGGATCACCGGCAACCGCAGAGCAAGCGCCAGGTCGGCCATGGCAGCGCTTTCGCTGAGGGGAGCGAGCCATCCGCCCGCTCCCTCGACCACGACGCACTCCGCGCGCCCGGTCAGGGCATCAAAGCACCTGCGGATCACGGCGAAATCGGTGACCACGCCACATTCTTGAGCTGCGATGTGGGGGGAAACGGCCGGGCGGAAGCAGTAGGGGTTCACCGTTTCGTAGGGCGCCGGCACGTTGGCGGCCGCCATCAGCGCCAGCGCATCGGAGCTCCTCAGTCCCCCGGGAGTCGCCTCCGCTCCCGAGGCCACGGGCTTCATGACGGCCACGCGCCGTCCGCGTACGGCGAACGCTCGCGCCAGCGCAGCTGCCACCACCGTCTTGCCGACTCCGGTGTCCGTGCCGGTGATGAAGAACCCCTTCGGTTTCATGTTCGTTCCCTACGGCGTATGCGTGCAGGGGGGATGAGAACCTCGGTTGTGGACGGACCATTGCCCGCACGACTGGCCATCGCCGGCGGCAGAGTCCCCGCCGCTTGAACTCCGTTCGGGCGCTCGGCACTGTCGCGGCTCGCCCAGGCAGCCCCATAGATCACTTCGTAAGTCGCCGGCAGCCGTCCGTCACGACGATACGCTTCATAGCGTTCGATCACGCGCTGCAGGCGTCCCTTCCCGGTGAGTGCGCGCCACCTGCCCGCGGTCATGTTACGCGCGCCGATCGACTTGAGATCACGCATCAGCGAGCCCACGTCGACATAAGTGACCGTCAACCGCTCGACATCCAATACCGGCTCTGTGAAGCCGGCGCGCATCAGGGCGTCGCCCACATCGTGCATGTCCAGAAAGCGGTTGACGTGGGTGCGCGC
>JAJZVF010000130.1 GCA_021845825.1 Pseudomonadota bacterium
TGATGAACCACCACACGTCAAGGGTCTGGGCGAAGTTGCCCTGCTCGTCATAGAACTCGATCGGCCCCTGCAGCCACCCGAAGAGCTTCACGCCCTGCGGGTGGTCGGTCACCAGCGTATGGCACAGCCCGGGCGTCTCGTAGATGAAGCCGCCCGGACCGGCGACCCAATCGTACTCGAGGTAGCGCACGCTGCCTTCCAGACACACCATGACGACGGTTCCGCGGTGCTTGTGCGTGCCGATCACGCCCTTCGACTTCACCCACAGCACGTTGCTGAAGATGTTGTGGCCGGGATCGAAGGCGAGATGGCGGATTGCGGCGTTGTCGCCGAACGGCACCCAGGGGCTCTCCTTTTCCGTCGGACCGACGAACCTGCCGGGCAGGCCGTGGCGGGCGATCACGTCCCTGTGGATCTCCGGAACGTCCACGATGCGGTAGGCCGTGGAAGGCGGTGCGGTGAGAGGGGTCTTGGGCACGGTTGACATAGCGGCCGCCTCCCGGGGATCAATAATGGCCCATCTGCACGCGGATGGTCGCGTACCACTCGCGCGGTGCATTGACGTAGCCGTCGATGAAGCCCGCACCGTAGTTCGCCTGACCCGTCGTAATGTAGCGGTCGTCGGTGAGGTTGGTACCGCCCACCGAGAACTCGTACATCCCGCTCGGCGAGGTGTAGTGCAGCGAAGCATTCAGAATCTTCGTCACGGGCCGACGCATCTGCGGCGTGTTCAGGCTGTCGTTGTACATGCCGCTGGTGTATGTGTAGACCGGCGTGAAGCTGATCGTCGCGCCGCTCTGAAGCGCAAAGGTGTACACGGGATCGAACACCGCCTTCCACTCAGGCGTATCCGGCAATTTGGCGTCGAGCGGCGAGACACCTGCCCAGGTGAAGGTACAACCCGCCGCCGCTCCACTCGGGCAATAGGTGTTGCCCTGGGCGTCCGCGTACTCCGGGATCGGCGCGTCCGGGTTCACAGAAGTGTAGTAGGCATCGATGTACGAGACCGAGCCGTTGAGCTCGAGGCCGGTCTGCGCGACAAGCGACTGGAAGGAGAGCTCCGCCCCTTCGATCTTCGCATTGCCGGCGTTCTCCAGCACAGGCGAGATGCCTCTCTGCACGTTCAGCTGGATGCCGTCGAAGTTGGTGAAAAAGGCATCGGCATCGAGCGTCAGATGGTGGTTGAAGAGGTCGGACTTGACGCCCGCATCCCAGGCCTTGGAGTACTCCGGGCCGAAGCGGGCCTGCTTGGGGCTCGTGATGAGCGAGGACAGGCGCGTCGTCCAGCCGCCGGCCATGAAGCCCTTGCTCCAGGTCACGTAGGCCATGACATTGCGGGTGAAGTGATACTGGATGCTCGCCGTGGGATCGAAGATGTGCCAGGCCTGGCTGTCGGGCGTGCCGGGGAAGTAGCGGTAGTACGGACTGCCGGCCGGCGCGGCGTTCGGGATGATGTCGGTGTAGGGCGGTGCGCCGTTGCAGGAGTTCAGCCAGCAGTAGGAGCCGAATGGAAAGGAATTGAGATCGCCCTGCCCGCCGATGAAGTACGCCTGGGCATCCGTGAAGCGTCCGCCGGCGATGAATTCCCACCGGCGGTTCAGCCGGTAGTCGAGGTGAAAGTATGCGGCGTAGTCCTTGTTGTCCACGTCGTTCGCTGCGCCGTCATAGACCTGCAGGATGTTCTCGAACGGCACGAAGTCATGCACATATCCGGACTCGTGGAAGTAATAAAGGCCGGTCACCCAGTTGAGTCTGTCGTGCAAGGCGGAGCCGAGGAGCTGGAATTCCTGCGAGACCTGCCACTGGTGCTGCGCGTCGCTCACCGAGAACAGCGCTGCCGGCGTACCGTCGAGGTTCGTGCCGATCTCCCACGAGGTCTGCCGGTACGCGCTGATCGATTTCAACCGGAGATTGTGCTCGATCCGGTACTGGCCGGTGAGCGAGAAGCCGAAGACGTCGCTGCGCGCGAAATTCGGGCCGTTGGCGTACGTCGTATCGTAGTTGCCGGTCTCGGAGGCGGCGTTGCTCAGGTAGACCTGCGGGTCGCTCGAGCCGAGGTAGGCCGTGCCGGGGTGATCGTTGATATTGAACGGTCCGGGCGGCCCGCCGACATATCCCGCTCCGAGAGGCGGTGGCGCGCCGATCGATAGTCCCGGTACGTGCGCGAGCGGCTGAGCGCATACGCTTGCGAACAGGGCGTTGGTCGGGACGAAGGTCGGCGGCCCGCCGGCGGCCTGGATTGCCGCCGGCAGCGTCGCCGCGTTGTTGCTGATGCACAGATTGTGCAAGGTGGAGAAGGTCGCGCCCGGAATACTGTTCGCAAAGACGCCGAGCACGACGTTCGGCAGGGCTGTCTGGTCCTCGTGCGTCCAGTCTCCTTCCAAGGTGAGCTTCAGCCTGTTGGATGCGAGCCAGAGCAGCTTGGCGCGCATGGCGGTGACACCCTTGCCGCCGTAGGTGTCGGCTGTCCCGTAACCGGGCTCGGGGAACGAAGTCGCCGGAGTAATCGCGAACGGAGTCTGCCCGTACGGCGAGCTGGTCGGATAAGGGATGACGCGCTGGTAGCCGTCCTGGTTCTGCGAGGAGAAGGTGATGCTCGAGAGAAGCTTGTGCTCGATGAGCGGAATGTCGGCGCTGAAGCCGACGTCGCGGCGGTCGAAGCTGCCGCCGGTGGCCTGAGCGACGAAGTAGGGCTTCTCGCCCGGCTGGCGGGTGGTGATGCTGATCGCGCCGCCGATGGTGTTTGCGCCGAACAGCGTTCCCTGGGGACCCTTCAGGATCGAGACGTTCTGCACGTCAAGCAGGTTGACGTTCGCGCCGATCGTGCGCGCATAGTAGACGCCGTCCACGTAGACTCCGACCGCTGGGTTGATGTTGAACGCAAAGTCGCTCTGACCTATGCCGCGGATCGAAGCGGAGAGCACGGAGCTGTCACCCGAGAAGGGCGCGCCGCTCGTCAGCGTGACGCCCGGGGTGAGGTTGCTCAGCTGGGCAAGCGTCGAGATGTTCTGCTGCCGAAGGGTCTGGGGCGTGAACGCGGTGATCGCGATCGGCACGTTCTGCACGTTCTGTCGCCGGTACTGGGCCGTGACCACGACTTCCCGCAGTTGCAAGGGCATATGGGCCGAATTCCTATGTGGCTGCTGCGCAACAGCCGTCGCGCACACCAATGAGAAGCCGAGCCCGCAGGCGGCCAGCTGCGGCGCGGTGATGCCGGCGCGCGTCAAATGCCTCGAATTCATGATGTGTATCCCCCTCCGACAGGCGCGATGCCCAATCGCGCAGCGTTGTTCGAGCCGCCACCCGCAGGCTGGATCGGATAGCGGAGCACCGTCAACGGTGTTGGCGAATGCCATCCCATTTCGGTCGACCCACCGCAAGCGTAGCGCCGCAGCCACGGGCACCGCGCGCTCCAGAGCGCAAGACAATCGACCGATAGCGCACAAGCGGTGAACCGAAGGCGGGCGCATTGGTGCCGGACGGCCGATGGCCGGCGCCGGCGAAATCGGTCCCATCGCCGAGTTGCACGGTGAGATCCGCCAGCGTAAAGCCTTGCGGCATCCTGAGATCGGTGACAGCCGGGCCGCCCCGGGCACCCTCGCCTCCACCGGCCGGCGCGCTTGCACTGTCGGTCCACAGGCCTTGCACTCTGATCCGCGCGCTCGCGGCGGCTTGCGCGCTACGCTCTTCGGCGCAATCTTTGGAGCACCGCTCACACCGGCGATGGCTGTGTCATTTCCGGGCAGCCCGATGGCGCTGCGCGATTCAGGGAGCCTTATCGCGGTCTGCCGCGGAGGCGGCCTCGCACTATGCGCATATCGGCGGGAGCAGGCTCCTTACAATGCGTCTCGGACCATCCGACCGGCGAGGTCGGGGGACTTGCCGGCTTTGCGAGGTGCTGAGGTTGATCAAAGAGGGTGAGATTCTCTGGACACCGGATGCGGCGCGTATCGAGCATGCCAATGTGACGGCGCTCATTCGCTGGCTGGAACGTGAGCGTGATCTGTCATTCGGCGACTACCTGCGGCTTTGGCGTTGGTCGGTGGAGGATATCGAGTCGTTCTGGGGCGCCTTGTGGGAGTTTTTCGAGGTGGAGGCTTCCTCTGCGTACCGCCAAGTCCTCGGCCGGCGCGCCATGCCCGGGGCGGAATGGTTCCCGGGGGCCCGCCTCAACTATGCCCAGAACGTTCTGCGCCGGGAGCGCCACGGGGGCGTCGCACTGCTGCATGCCAGCGAGAACCGGCCGCTCGAGCCGATGAGCTGGCAGGAGCTCGCCGGCCAGGTGCGCATCCTCGCCACACAGCTGCGCGCGCTCGGAGTGCAGCCCGGCGAGCGGGTCGTCGCCTGGATGCCCAACATCCCGCAGACCATGATCGCCATGCTCGCCGCCACGGCGATCGGGGCGATCTGGGCGTGCTGCTCGCCGGATTTCGGCGAGCGCGGCGTGCTCGATCGCTTCGCGCAGCTGTCGCCTGCGGTGCTGTTCTGCATCGACGGCTACCGCTATGGGGGTAAGCCGTTCGATCGTCGCGGCGAGCTCGCGCGGATCCTGGCGGGCTTACCGAGCGTGCGGCACGTGATCCACCTGCCGTATCTCGATCCGAATGCCGCTGCGCCGCGCCGCGATGCGCTCAGCTGGGCCGAGGCTCTCGACCGTCCCGCCGTCGGTGCCGCAGATTTTCGCTTCGAGCAGGTTCCGTTCGACCATCCTCTGTGGACGCTGTTTTCGTCCGGCACCACGGGATTGCCCAAAGCCATCGTCCACGGTCACGGCGGCATCCTGCTCGAGACGCTAAAAAATGCGACGTTCCATTTCGACCTGCATCCGCAGGATCGGCTGCTGTTCTTCACCACGACGGGTTGGATGCTCTGGAACTTCCTGGCGAGCACGCTCGCCACCGGCGCGATTCCCATTCTCTACGATGGCAGTCCCGCATATCCCGCCCCGGATGCACTGTGGAAGCTGGCGCAGGACTGCCGAGCCACCATGCTCGGCGCCAGCCCTACTTACGTCGAGCAGATGGCGCGCGCCGGCATCGTGCCGGGCGAGCGCTACGACCTCTCGTACCTGCGCAGCATCTCGCTTGCCGGATCGCCCGCCACGCCGGCGTGCATGGCCTGGTTCTATGCCAACGTGAAGCAGGACCTGTGGGTCGCCAACGGCAGCGGGGGCACCGACTGCTGCACCGGCTTCGTCGGCGGTGTGCCCACACTGCCGGTGCACGCCGGGGAGATCCAGGCGCCCTCGCTCGGTGTGGCGGTCAAGGCCTTCAATGAACGCGGCGAGTCCGTCATCGACGAGGTCGGTGAGCTGGTCCTCACCGAGCCGCTGCCGTCCATGCCGGTGCGCTTCTGGAACGACCCGGACAACCGGCGTTACCGGGAGAGCTATTTCGAGGACTTTCCGGGCGTCTGGCGGCATGGGGATTTTTTCCGCATCAATGCGCGCGGCGGCTGCTTCGTGCTGGGGCGGTCGGATGCCACGCTCAATCGCTACGGGGTGCGCATCGGCACGGCAGAGATCTACCGGACGCTCTCGGCGCTGGCCGAGGTCGAAGACAGCCTGATCGTCAATCTCGATCTGCCCGATGGCGGCTTTTTCATGCCGCTGTTCGTGAAGCTTGCCCCCGGCGCCTCGCTCGAGCAGGCCGCGGCGAAGATCCGTGACACGCTGAGCCGGGAGTACACTTCAAGGCACGTGCCCGACAAGATCATCCCCGTGCCGCTCATCCCCATGACGTTGACGGGCAAGAAAATGGAGGTGCCGGTACGGCGGATCCTCCTCGGCATGGAGCCGCAGAAGGCTGCCAACGTCAGCGCCATGGCCGACCCGCGCGCGCTCGATTTCTTCATCGACTATGTGGCCGCGCAGCGGGATTACCGGCTGCGCAGGGCCTGAGGATGACTCGCGAAACGGTGCTGTTCCTGCCGGGGCTGATGTGCGACCGCGCTGTCTGGGAGCCGCAGCTCGCCGCTTTGTCAGCGCGTTACGCATGCCTCGTCGCCGATTACGGCGCCGCGGATAGCCTGACCGCCATGGCGCAATCGGTGCTCGGGATCGCCCCGCCGCGTTTCTGCCTGGTCGGTCATTCCATGGGAGGGCGGGTGGCGCTGGAGGTGATGCGCGAGGCCGCCCCGCGCGTCACGAGACTGGCCCTCCTCGATACCGGCCATCGAGCCAGGCCCGAAGGGCAGGCCGGTGAGGCCGAGGCGCTCAAGCGCCTGCGCCTGCTCGAGATCGCGAGGTCCCAGGGCATGCGCACGATGGGCCGGGAGTGGGTGCAGGGCATGGTCCACCCTGAGCGGCTGCGGGACGAAGCGCTGCTCGAGTCCATCCTGGGGATGATTGAGCGCAAAACGCCGGCGATCTTCGCCGCTCAGATCCGAGCCCTGCTGAACAGGCCCTCGGCCGATGCAGTGCTGCGAGCCATCCGCTGCCCGACGCTCATTGTCTGCGGGCGCGAGGACACCTGGAGCCCGCTGGCGCGCCACGAGGAAATGGCCGCAATGGTTGCCGGCGCACACCTGGCGGTGATCGAGGAGAGCGGCCACATGGTGACGATGGAACGTCCGCAGCAGGTGACCGAGGCGCTGCAGTGCTGGCTCGCCGCTGCGAACGGCATGACCTTCAGCTGATTTCTCCCTGACGGCCCGCCGGGCGCGTCACGCTTGCCCATGCAATGCGCGCCTCGCGCCCCGGGGACTTGCTCCTGCGAGGCCGGTGCAATGCACCGGCCAGAGGCGCTCCGCGACTCCCTCTTCAGGTCCGGCGAGTCCGCCAGCCCTCGTGATACCCCTCGCGAGCGGACTTGGAGTAGGGCGCCGGCGCCACCCGGACCCGCACCTCGAGCTGCTTGTGCGGCTCGACCGTGGGCTTGCGCGTGCCGCCGTTCTCCTCGCCCCACACCAGGGTCACCACGTCCCCGATCTGCACCTGCGGATCGACCACGCCGAGCGAGAGCACCGTGCGCTCGTTGTAGCTGTAGCCGCCGAACATCGAAAACCCGACGGTCCGGCCGCCCGAGACGACTCTGTCATAGGAGGCGGAGGAATAGTTGCAGTTGGGGAAGTCGAAGTACTTGTAGTTTTCCCCTTGCGGATCGAGCAGCGAAGCATAGATCTTGATGAAATCCGCCGGGTTCCACGCGAAGGTCACCTTTCTGCGCTGCGGCTCGCTCGCATGGCGCCTCAGCGCCTCGGCGCCGATGAAATCATGGTCGAATTTGATGAACGGCCCGTACCCCAGGGCGTACGGGGTGAGGTAGTAATCCTCGATGTTCTCCGAGACGAAGCTGCCGCCGATGGAGCCCGTGCCCTCGTAGCTGCCGGCGGGCAGCCACTCGCGATAGGGGCGCATCTTCTCGCCGGTGTACACCGCCGGCAGCGGCGAGGGAATCCAGCCGGACTCCAGGGTGTTGCTCGAGTATGCGCGCGCCCCCACCTGCAGGAGGCCGAAGTCCTTGCCCGCTTCGACGATCGCCTCGCGCACTTCGTCGTATTCGGCGTAGGGACCCCAGATCTCCAGTCCCGGCGCCCCGGCCATGCCGTGGCGCAGGCAGCGTACCTTGCGGCCCTTGATGTCGATGCATCCCACGTTGAAGAATTTGATCTCGGGGAGCGGTCCGCCGTTGAGCCTCTCGAGCACTTTCCAAGCATTGGGTCCCTGGACCTGGAAGCGGTAATGGCGCCGCGTGACCGCCTTGCCGCGCGCATAGGACGGCGATCGGTCGTCACGGATCACCTCGACCCGATAGCCGCCGGTCTCGGCGTGGAACTGGATCCAGTTCACCGTAGGGGCACGGCCCACGAACAGCAGCTCATCAGGGTCCAGATAAAAGAGGATGCCGTCACCGATCACATAGCCGTCGTGGCTGCAGGGGACCATCTGCTTGGCCTTGTTCGGGACGAATCCGTTGAAGCTGTTGATGGTCAGATTCGAGAGCATCTTCAGCGCATCGGGCCCCTTGACCGTGATCTCCGCCATGTGGTGAGACTGATCGTAGAGCACGGCCGTCTTCTGCCAGGCCACCTGCTCGCTGCGCCAGTTGCTGAATTCGTACGGCACCACGGGGTAGACATAGGCGCCGAGCTGCGA
>JAJZVF010000131.1 GCA_021845825.1 Pseudomonadota bacterium
CCGCATGATACCGCTCCCTTCTCCGCGTACAGTCCGCAAACCGGCAACATAACCGTCTGGAAGGGCTTCCAGCGCGCCTTCGCCGTCGGCCTCACCCTGCAGCGCGCACCCGCCGCCCCCTGAAGCGCCGCTCCCCGCCCGGGCGACTCTCAGCCAAGCTTGCGCGCGAACAGCGCCTGCACGCGGCCCCAAACCCTCTCCGCGGCGGCTTGCTGATAGACGTCCTTGCGGCTCGGCATCATGTAGCCGTGCAGCGCACCGGGGTGCCATTCGAGCTGGTAGGCGAGCCCCCGTGCCTGCAGCGCCTTCTCGAGCTGCGCCATCTGCTCGGGCGTCGCCGTCTGATCCTGATCGGCGATGCCGAAGTAAAGCTCGGCCTTCACCCGATCGAGATGGCGATGCGGCGAACTGGGCTCATCGCTCACGAGGCCGCCCGGATGGATCGAGGCGGCCGCTGCCACGCGCGCGCCCAGCGCCTGACACAGAACGAGGGTGAGCCGGCCACCCATGCAGAATCCATAAAGGCCGATCCTGGCCGTGGCCGCCGTCCTGTCGGTCTCGGCAAGCTTGAGCGTATCTTCGATGTCGCGCGTAACGAGTGCGTCGGTGAGCGCCGTCATCGCCGCCCTGACCTGCTTCATGCCGTTAGGGTCGGCAAGATCGATGGGACCTTTGAGGCCGACACGATGGAAAAGGTCCGGCGCAAGGACGTAATAGCCCCAGCCGGCGACGCGGCGCGCGTGCTCGCGCAGTTCCTCACGCATGCCTAGCGCATCCATGATCTGGACGACGACGGGAAACGGCCCGTGGCCCTCGGGACGGGCGATGAAGACCTCCATGGCGCCGTCGGTGGTTGCAAGCTTTTCGGTCCGATCGATCATGGGCACTACCTCACCGTGTGTGCGGTCGGAAAGTCTGCAGTGATCGGGGCCGATTGACAATCGCGTGAACCGGCCAGTCGCTCCCGCCCCGGAAGCGACCATTTACGGGGCCTAAAAAAACCGTTCGCGTGCCGCGCACCCGAGCGGCGCTTCTGCGCGGCGCGACGCAGCTCTGCCTCGACGATGGGTTGGCGGAATTCCCCAGTCGCAGGACGACGAGCACGGTAGGGGCGACCTTGCGGCACGGATACAGCGCGCCACTGCCCTTGGCCGCGGGATGACCCGACGGGACCGCGGGCAGCGGCTCCGCGCGTCGCCCCACTCGCGCAAGCCGTTCTCTGGTAAGGGCGGTGGACTAGCGGCGCTCGCGCCGTTCCACTATTCGACAATCCTATGGCAACCTGTGCAATATTGCATTGGTCGACATACGAGCCGCCAAAGCCGAATAGCCGCCGGCTGTCGCCCGCACAGAGGAATTCCCGCCATGCCTGCTTATCGTTCCCGCACCAGCACCGCCGGCCGCAACATGGCCGGAGCCCGCTCACTGTGGCGCGCCACCGGCATGAAAGACGGCGACTTCGACAAGCCCATCATCGCCGTCGCCAACTCCTTCACCCAGTTCGTGCCGGGCCACGTGCACCTTAAGGATCTCGGTCAGCTGGTGATCGAGGAGATCGAGCGCGCCGGCGGTGTCGGCAAGGAGTTCAATACGATCGCGGTCGATGACGGCATCGCCATGGGCCACGACGGCATGCTCTACAGCCTGCCCTCGCGCGACATCATCGCCGACAGCGTGGAGTACATGTGCAACGCGCACACCGCCGATGCGCTCGTGTGCATCTCTAATTGCGACAAGATCACCCCCGGCATGCTCATGGCCGCGCTGCGCCTGAACATTCCGACGGTGTTCGTCTCGGGCGGCCCCATGGAAGCGGGCCGGGCCCGGCTTGCCGGCCGCAACGCCTCGCTCGACCTCATCGACGCCATCGTGGCGGCCGCGGACGACAGCGTGTCCGACGCCGACGTGCAGACGATTGAGCGCTCCGCCTGCCCGACCTGCGGATCGTGCTCGGGGATGTTCACCGCCAATTCGATGAACTGTCTCACCGAGGCGCTCGGACTGTCCCTGCCCGGTAACGGCACGCTCGTCGCCACGCATGCGGACCGCGAGCAGCTGTTTCGCAAGGCGGGGCGGATCATCGTGGAGCTGAGCAGGCGGTACTACCTGCAGGACGATCCGCGTGTACTGCCGCGAACCATCGCCGGCAAGGCCGCGTTCGACAACGCCATGTCGCTCGACATCGCGATGGGCGGCTCGACCAATACCGTGCTGCATCTGCTCGCCGCCGCGCAGGAAGCCGAAGTGGACTTTGGCATGCGCGACATCGACCGGCTGTCGCGCCGCGTTCCGAATTTGTGCAAAGTAGCCCCGTCCAGCCACTATCATCTGGAGGACGTACATCGCGCCGGCGGCGTCATGGCGATCCTGGGTGAGCTCGATCGAGCGCATCTGCTCGACGGCTCCGTGCCGACGGTTCACTCAACCTCGCTCGCCGAAGCGCTCGACAAATGGGATGTGGCGCGCTCGAAGGATCCGGCGGTGCATGAATTCTTCCGCGCCGGTCCGGCCGGCATCCCCACCCAGACCGCGTTCTCCCAGAGCTGCCGGTATCCGGAGCTGGACATGGACCGCGCCGGCGGCTGCATTCGCAGCCACGACGCCGCGTACAGCAAAGACGGCGGCCTCGCGGTGCTCTATGGAAACCTCGCCGAGCGCGGCTGCATCGTCAAGACAGCCGGCGTCGACAAGAGCATCCTCACCTTCCGCGGACCGGCGATCATCGTCGAGAGCCAGGACGAGGCGGTGGAGGCCATCCTGGGCGGCAGGGTCAAGGCCGGGGACGTGGTAATCATCCGCTACGAAGGACCGCGCGGGGGACCGGGGATGCAGGAGATGCTCTACCCGACGAGCTATCTGAAGTCCAAGGGGCTGGGCAAGGTCTGCGCGCTGATCACCGATGGCCGCTTCTCGGGTGGCACCGCCGGCCTGTCGATCGGCCACGTGTCGCCCGAAGCGGCCGAGGGCGGCAACATCGGCCTGGTCCACACCGGCGATACCATCGTGATCGACATCCCCGCGCGCACCGTGCGTATGGAGGTAGCCGAGGAGGAAATCGCGCGCCGCCGCGCCGTCCAGGTCGCCAAGGGCTGGAAGCCGGCCGCACCGCGCAAGCGCAAGGTAAGCACGGCGCTGAGGGCCTATGCAAAGCTCGTCACCAGTGCCGATCGTGGCGCGGTGCGCGATCTCGACGTGGACTCCAATTAGACACGAAGAGCGGCGCCGCCGGCGGTTGTGCAGGCGCTACCCCGCGCGACCGGAGCGCCGCGCGCCGGATCCGCAGCCGGCACAGGAGAGCCAATACCCGATGCGCTATGCTGCGCGCCTCGCGCGGCGGCCTTACCCGATAAACTCGCAGCCGTGCCCAGATCGCAAGACGCAGAGCGCCGAGGAGTGCGGATGAGCGGCCCCGTGCATGATCGCAGAGCGTTTCTCAAGTCCCTGGCATTCACCGGCGGTGCGGCGCTCGCCGCCCGCGGCTGCCTGCCGCGGGCGGCACGGGCCTCGAGCATCGAGGCCCTGCGTGATCACATCGATCATATCGTGGTGATTTTCCAGGAAAACCGCAGCTTCGATCATTACTTCGGCACGTACCGGCATCCGCAGGGAGCGTTCGTCGATAACCTCCTGGACCACGATGGCGAAGTCGCATCCCGCTTCGACGGTCTGCAGAAGAACCCGGCGGGAATCGCGTACTCGGAGCTGCCGATGCCGGCGAACATTCCCGCTTTCCAGGACAGGCTCTTCGCCAACCGCCCGTTTCATCTGGCGCCGTACATTCCACCGGCCGAAAACGTACCCTGGGACCCCGAGCACGCCTTTTTCCGGATGTATGCCCAAGTGGACCGTGGCGCGATGGACCGTTTCGTGGCCCTCGCGCTCTCCCGGCATCATCGCCCCTTCGGTGCCGCGCTCGAGCACGATCGGACGGCCATGTTGATTGCCGAATCGCGGCCCTCGGGAGCCGTACTCGGCCATTACACACGCGAGGACATCCCCAATTACCACCGCCTCGCCGACGAGTACGTGCTCTTCGATCGGTTCTTCCAGGCGATGTCCGGCGGCTCGACAGGCAACGCGCTGTACCTGGTCGCCGCGCATCCGGCAGTCTGGCCTCAGGCGCCGGCCAGCTTGCGCGGCAGCTTCGATCCGCCTATTTTCGACATGCTTTATGACGAGCACGGAACGCTCATCAATGACTTGCCGCCGCTCATCGGACCGACCGGGGCATCGATCGAGGACCTAAAGCGCAGCCCCCCGCCGCAGGACCAGAAGTACCCCAACATCGGCGACCGCCTGAGCGATGCGGGCCTCTCGTGGGCTTGGTACAACGAAGGCTGGAATGCCGTCAAGCCGTGGGCGCTGAAGAGCGCCTTCGGCCGCGGCACCGGCTCGGCGGTGATCGATTCAGCAAAGCTATACGTTCCGCACCACAACCCGTTTCAGTATTACCCGAGCTGGTTCGACAACGTCCGCGCCGGACACATCCGCGACAGCGAGGACTTCCTCGCGGATGTCCGAACGGGCCGCCTTCCGCACGTTTCCTTCGTCAAGGCGACCGGTGCCCACGACGAGCACCCGTCCGACTCGACTCCCCGCTCGGGTGAGGACTGGGTCATGACGCTGCTCAAGGCAGTGGGAGAAAGCCCCGTCTGGAACAGAACGGCCGTGATCGTCACCTACGATGAGGGCGGTGGCTTTTGGGACCACATCGCTCCGCCCCGACCGGACGCCTATGGCTGCGGGACACGAATTCCCGCCCTTCTGATCAGTGCCTGGGCACGGCGCGGCTATGTCGATCACCGCGTAGCCGACACCACGTCCGTGCTTGCGTTCATCGAGTCGCGATTCGGGCTCAAGGCCCTGAGCAAGCGCGATGGCGAGGCTTACAACATGCTCGATGGCCTAGACTTCAACGGCAAGGCGCGTGCAGCAAGCTTCGGCTGAGCCCGCCGCGCGCACCGCCCGGCCGGCGCCGTGGGTGCCCCACGCCGCAAGCGCGTGGCCCGCAACTTGGCGCGTCGGCGGACAGCGCGCTCACGAGCCGAACTGATAGCTCGACAAAGTGATCGCGCCGAAGAAATCCTCCTGACGGTACAGAACCCGTCCCGGCTCCTCCTCGGCGGCGCCGACGGCTACGTGCAGCGGCATGAGGTGATCCTCTTGCGGGTGAGCGGCGCGCGCCGCCGGCGCGCTCTCCCACTCCAGCAGCCGCCGGGTGCGCTCGGGCGGCGCCGACTCGAGCGTCTCGCGCAGCCAACCGTCGAACCGCGCAGAGTCCCGCCGCCGTTCCTCGCCGTGGAAGAATCGACGCAAATTGTGATAGCTGCTGCCGCTGCCGATGATGAGCACGCCCTGCCCGCGCAGCGGCGCGAGCGCGCGCCCGAGGCACAGATGCGCGTGCGGATCGTAGCGGCTGCGCAGGGACACCTGGATGACCGGGACATCGGCTTCGGGGTAGGCGACGGCGAGAATCGAATATGCTCCGTGATCGAATCCCCGCGCCGGATCGAGGTGCGCGGCGAGCCCGGCCTGCTCGAGCAGGGCATGCACGCGCTGCGCCAGATGGGGCGCTCCGGAGGCCGGATAGCGGATGTGGTACAGCTCCTGCGGGAAGCCGTAGTAATCGTAAACCATCGGCGGCGAGGCGCCCGCCATGACGGCAAACTCGCTCTCTTCCCAGTGGGCCGAGACGACGAGGATCGCCTGCGGCCGGGCGATGAGCGCCGGTAGCGCTTTCAGGGAAGCCTCGAGGATCGCGTGACGCGTGCGCGCTTCCCCGTCCATATAGGGCCAGGGTCCGCCGCCGTGGCTGAGGTAAAGCGTAGGCAATCGACTGGACATGGCTTCCATCCGCTGTTGCGTAGTGACCGAGAATACGATGTCCGGGAAGCGATGGGCAAAAGCGCAGGCCCCGATACCGTGCGGGGCGGATCGCCGCCGGCGCCTGCGGCTATGCCGTTCGCCAAGGCCTGCGGCCCTCGGCGTGCCGCATTCAGCCGAGCCACTCGTCAAAGAGCCTGCGGCCCCAATACATGCCGAATCCGCTGCCGATGCAGCTCACCACGATCGCGGTGCCGAAGCCCACGTATCTGCCGATCGTCCAGCCGAATGAGCCGAGCACCGTAGCGCCGATAAAGGAGAACATTCCGCGCATGGCCTCGAGTTACCCGCAATCGCCGCCACAGGCAAGGACTTCCGGCACGGAAATGCACGCACCGCGCCGCATCTGCGCTGACCCTGCGCACGCCCGGCTGCCGCATCGACCTGAGACTGTCGTGCCCCCTGTGGATTCAAGGTCATTCCGGTTCCGGTATGATCGGGCGCTTAAGGCCCTGCCGGGCGGAGCTGGCGTGCGCTACCAGGATACTCATCATCACGACAGTCTCACCCGCATAGCCGCAAGGGCGGCAGGGATGGGCACGAGCGCGCCGATACCGGTTATCGTCGACCGCAGATGAGCCGCCATTGGACCAGTGCGCAGGGCTCGCTTTGGAGCCTGTCCGCGCTCGCGTTCACCGGCGGCCTCGGCGGCGGCGTGGTGTTCCCGATCCTGCCGGTCGTGGGCCTCGCCCTCGGGATCACCCCTGCCATGATCGGGCTCATCCTCGCGCTGAACCGCATCACCCGCCTCGCCATCAATCCGATCACCGGGCACCTCGTGGATCGCTTTGGTGCGCGCTGGCCGCTGCTCACGGGATTGTGCGTGGAGGGGCTCGCCACCCTGTGCTTCGCCGCCGGACTGCGCAGCGGGCATGCCACCGCGTGGTTTCTGCTCGGCCGGGTCCTGTGGGGAGTCGGCTCCTCGCTCCTGATGGTCGGCTCGCTCACCGCGGCGCTGATCGTGAGCGAAGCCGCCAGGCGCGGCAACGCCGCTGCCACGGTCAGGATGTGGTTGAGCTTCGGGGTCCCGGCCGGCATGGTGCTCGGTGGACTGGTCGCGGACCTGCTCTCGGCGAGGGCTGCCTTTCTCTCGGCGGCCGCCATCACGTTCGGTGGGATGATCGCGGCTTACTTCATTGCGCCGAGGCGGACTGCCGCTCCACCGATCGACGGCGCCCGACACAAGCCGGCCGCCCGCGGCATGATGCGTGAGTTGCTTCGCTGCGGATCGCTCTGGATCGTCTGCACCTTCAACTTCATCGTTTTCTTCTCCGTTCAGGGTGTCATCCTCGCAGCCCTGGTGCTGATCCTGCGCGAACGGCACCTCACCCTCGCCTCGCTCGGCCCGGAAGGCTCCGCGGGCGTTTTGATGGCCGCGATGATCGGCAGCTCGGCGCTCGTATCGCTGGGTGTCGGACGGTGGATCGACCGGCACGGCCGCAAAGCTGACCCGCTCCTGCCGGCCTCCCTGTGCTGTGTGGCCGGGTTCGCCCTGCTAGCGGCCTCGGCGCGGATGAGCGCGGCTGTTCTCGCCCTCGGCGCCATCGGCATCGGTCTGGGCGGCATCAATATCCCGCTCGTCGTTATTCTGGGGGATCTGGTGAGCGCCGATCGCTACGGCCGGGCGATCGGCATGTACCAGGTGCTGGGGGACATCGGCGGCAGCCTCGGCCCGATCATCGGTCTCGAGGCCATCGGCCGCTTCGGTCCGGCCCGGCCTTTGGCGGCCGTCGCGGCCGCTTCGTTGGTGACCGTGCCGCTGTCCTTGGCGCTGCGCCATCGCGAGCGGGCAGCCCGCTCGTCCATGGCCTAATCCCTTGGCGCCAAGCGGCGCTTCGGATGCGCCGGCGGAGCGAATCGGAGCCATCTGTCGAGGCCGTGCGCATCCTTGCTCGCGAGGTGCGAGCGCCGAGGCCCAGGCCGCCGCGCACAGCGGTCAACCCCATCGAGTCACCCACAACACCCGCGGCCGCGGATCAATACTGCCGCGATTGCGGAGGGTACGGACAGGCAGCCCTCGACCGGGCGGCTATGCTCGACCCAGTCCAAGATTTGGTGTGGCCGAAGGAAATGCTTTTGTCAGCGAAAGCGGTGATC
>JAJZVF010000132.1 GCA_021845825.1 Pseudomonadota bacterium
GGCGGCGCTGATCACCACGAAGTTCATGATACCGGCGGCATCACGGATGCCGGAGTGCTGGAACACCGTGACGAAAGGGCTCCGTGCGACGACTGCAACCCCGGTGTCGGTCCACGGTACAGTGGTGACGATCACGGTGATTGCCAGTACGTAAAACAGGAACAGTCTCAGCCCCATAGTGCGCAGTGCTGCGGGTATGGCCACTCTTGGATTTCTCGTCTCGCCTGAGGTGACCGCGATGACCTCGATGCCGTTGAAAGAGAAGATGCCTACCGTGACCGCCATCCACAGTCCCCCGACCCCCTTGGGCAGGAAACCGCCCCGCAGACCCACTAAATTGTGGAAGCCGACGGCCGGCCGGCCGATCCCGCTGATGGCCGCAGCCCCGAGGATGATGAAAAGAACGATAGCCACAACCTTGATCAGCGCGAGCCAGAACTCCAGGGTGCCGAAGTTACCCACGGAGCGGGAGTTCAGATACAGCACCACTAGGCAAAACCCCAGCGCCCAGGTCCATACCGGCGTGCCCGGAAACCAGTACCGCATGTACAGACCGGCGGCGACCGCTTCACCGCCGATGGCAATGACCTGCGAGATCCAGTACGTGTAACGGACCACGAAGCCCGACCACCGATTTAGATAAGTCTCGGCGTAGATGCCGAAGGAGCCGGCGGTGGGATGCACGACCGCCATCTCCGACAGGCTCAGAACCATCACCAGGGCCACAAATCCCGCAAGGATATAGCTCACAATCACCGCAGGCCCGGCATAGCCGACCGCGAGGCCGCTGCCCAGGAACAGTCCGGTGCCGATCGCGCCGCCGAGCCCGATCATCACCACCTGGCCCTTACTCAGTCCCCGGTGTAGGTCGCCTTCGTGCTGGCCGAGAACCCCCTGGCTTGGCTTGTCCACAGGCCCTCAGAAGCGCCGCGTTATGGCGATCCCCACGGTGCGAGGCTGGACCGTCAGCAGCGCATGCGGGTCTTGCGTGGAGTTGATAGCCGACACCTGTGCACGCTCGTTGGTCAAGTTGTGCGCGAACAGTGTCACCGACCAGCGGCGGTAGATGACTCCGGCTCGCAGGTTCGTCAACGTATAAGCCTTCAATGGCAGGTTGAAGGGATTGGACGAGAAGTAGGAGTTCACGGCGCCGCGGTAGCTTAGATTCATACCCAGGGTTCCAATCCAGTTCCCGACGAGCGGGCGCGTGTAATCGAGCATCACGTTGAACTGGAAATCCGGTACGTTCGGAATCTTATCGCCGGTCACGCCCAGAGTCGGATTGAGCTGCTTCTGCAGCGCGCTCGCACCCTGCGTGAGATAGGCGTCCTGATAGGAACCGGCGACGGAGGCGGTCAGGTAACGAACCGGCCGTGCCTTGACATCGAATTCCGCGCCCTTCACTTCAGCCGTGCCCGCATTGCCCTGATACACGAACGCTCCGTCCGGGGTGGTCAGCTGCACTTGCATATTGTTCCAGTGAATCAGATATCCGTCGACCTGGTACTGCAGGTAGCCCCTGAGCAGATTCCCCTTCACGCCGAGCTCGTAATTGGTGAGCGAATCGGGGGCGTAAGCCTTCGGCACCGGTTCGAACGGCTCGCTCAGGCTGTTCAGGCCGCCGCTACGGAATCCCGTCGCCACCGTCGCGTAAAGCAGCGCCTGCGGCCCGAACCGGTAGCTGAGATTGCCCATCCAGGTGACCTTATTAAAGCTCTCATTCGGATCGTAGATCGGCACGTTGGTCGGGCTGCCCGGCGGGAAGCCGCCGAACGGGTGCGTCTGGACCTGGTACCCGGTGAGGTTCTCGGTAAAGTAGCGCGCGCCGGCCTCGGCCGTCCATCGATCAGTGATTTTCCAGCTCGCCTGTCCGAACCCGGCCCACTGCTGGGTCTCCTTGTGATCGGTGCGCCCGAAGAAGGTGTCGCCGACGCCGGGATAGGTGAGCGCATCGGCACTGTTCGCGCTGCTGAACGGGCCGGTCGCAAGGCCCATCGCATCCGTTGTGAGCACGTCCACGGCCAGATTCATGCTGGTTTGCTGGCGGAACGCGCCGACGACGAAATTCACCGGCGAATCGAGCGTCGTGGCAAAGCGCACTTCCGTCGAATTCGACTTGCGCTCACGAGGCTCAAACGTCTCGGCCGGCACCGGCACAGCGAACGAGACCAGAATGGGCGTGGAGTCGAACGTGAATCCAGTGTTGCGGTTGAACTGATTGGTGGTCGCAGTCAATTTACCGAGATGCGTCCGCCATCGGACCGTCATCCCGTAGACTTTGAGCTTGTCGTTCCAGGGACTTTGCGTCACGTCGGTATTGCACAGGTCGCAGCCGGTTACCGGCTCCATCGTGCCGCCGGAGAAGGCCGTCACGCCGGGTGGAGTCCAGCGTGACGACCCACCGGAATGCCCGCTCTGGGCGGTGTAATCGAGGTCGACGGTGAGATTTCTGCTCGGGCGGTAGCGCAGGATCGCTCGCCCGCCCCCGACTTTTTCGTAATTGACGCCCTTGAGAAACCCAAGGGGCTGCACGGGCACGGCGACACCGTTGACGAGCGCCGTCACGCCGCTACCGACCCGAATCTGATTGACGTATCCGCTGTCGTAGAGCTTCCAGCCCACCAGTCGCAGCGCCAGGACATTGGCGACGATCGGCAGATTGAGCATGCCGTTGACGTTGTAATTGTTGCCGCCATGCTGGGTATTCGATCCCTCCAGCGTCACGTATCCATAGGTCCGGTCGAGCTTCGGCTTGTTCGGTATGAAGCGGATGGTGCCGCTCATCGAGCTCGCGCCGTACAGAGTGCCCTGCGGTCCGCGCAGCACCTCAATGCGGTTTATGTCATAGAGACGGATGTCGGGTTGAAATCCGCCGCCGTCGTCGTTGTTTCCCTGGTTGATGACCGCCTCGCCATAGTAGACTCCTACCGTCGATGCGCCGGTCGAAGCAATTCCTCGGATGATGTATCTGCGATCGCCGGGTCCGAGAGTTTGCACCGCGAGCCCGGGGATCTGCCCGGCGATGCTCATGATGCCCGAGGCGCCCTCAAGCCGCAGGGTTGCGCCGGTGATGGCCTGGATGGAAGCCGGCACGTCCATGACGTCCGCAGCGCCGAACTTGGTGGCGGTGACCACCACCTCGCGCAACGCACCGGTGCGGATCACAGAGCTGCTGCTCGATGGGTGCGCGGTCTTTATCGAGTGAACGTTGGCCGGGGCGCAAAGCGCAGAGGTTGGCGCGACGGCCACCACTGCCAGGATGGAGGAGACCAGCAGCGAGACAGGAGTGCGGGCAGAGTCGGACACGATGTATCCCCCGTGATATATTTTGTTGCGGGCCGAGCGGGAGGCACGATTCCGTTCAGTCGTAATAATTTATGCTGGGATTGTCGCCTGGACAGATTACGCCGACGACGAATAGCCCGTCGGAATCGGTGGCCTGTAGCGAGTGCAGTTGTTTGCGAGGTAGGAAAATCACCTCACCCGGACCGACCGGCGTGCGGCGGGTCTCGGTCCACATGCAGCCGCGGCCGGCGAGCACTATGAGCGTCTCTTCGTAGAGATGGCGGTGAGGGGCGGCCTTGGACTGTGGAATGTGACCGATGAACTGGGTCACCATTTGCGAGCCGATCCGCTTGTCGACTAGCAGCTGGAAGTAGCGCGGGCCCATCGCGACCCGCTGGGCCGCATCGACCGCGACCACGCGCTGCGGATAGTTGTCGTCGAAGTTCTCGGGCACTCGGGTGGGCCACTCGAGCTCCGCGGGCGGCGAGGCCAGTAGAAACATCTTGAGCGTCTCGCCGCTGTGCGGGGCGAGCTGCAGCACTTCGCCCGTGCGCAGATAGACCCCATCAGTGGCTTTCACCGGAGACCGCCGGCCGCAGATGACGACCTCGCCGCTGCCGCAGGTCACGAACAGGATTGCGTCGCTCGCTCCGACCGAGACCGCCGGGGTGATCTCCCCTTCGGCCTCGAGCAGAAATTGGGCCTGGTGCGCCGCGCCGAATTCCGGCCCTACGATGCGGCAGTGACGCAGGCTTCCCCGGCGTTCATGCTCGACCAGGTCCGCGCAGATGACGTGGCACCCGCCGTCCAGCCACCGTCGCGGACCGTCCGAGTCGGTCACCCATGCGATGGCGCGATTGGCGGGACTGTCGGGATCGTCGTGCGGGCAACCGCCCGGCAGACCGTTATGAGCCCCATCGCAGAACGGTGGCTCACGCGTGTGCTTGCAGCCGCAGAGCAGCACCTCTTCGGTGCGCATGGCGACAAAGCGTTGCGGCTCAATGCCGGTACCGGCATGTGAGCCGTCGCAGAACGGCTGCTTTTTCGAGCGCCCGCACGCACACCAGAAGTATTTTCTGTCTTCCTCCAGGACGACCAGATACGGTTTCGGCGGAAGGACCTGTGGAGCGCTCATGGCTCCGATACTGTCCTCAACAGTCTGCTGTTTGTACAGCTGCGCTTTAGGCTGGCAGGCCTAATCGGCACAGGCGGGCGCGGCGGCCGGCCGCCTCGTCACGCGCTCATGCGCTGCTCGCTCGGCAAGCTCAGCGGCACCAAGCGCTCGATCGTGCCGCTTGACTCCTCGCTGATCCGCTGCGGGTCGGCGCATAGACACGGACGCAGCACCTCCAGGATGCCGTGATAGCCCTCCCGGATCGTCGCGGCACACAGTTCCCGGTCCTGGTACTCGGTGTAGTTGACCCAGTTCTCCGAGACGATCCAGGTCACCTCGATGATCGAGCGCAGCCGCTGGGAGTCCGCCGGCAGGCTCATCAGCCCCTGTTGTGCGAGCGCACGCATGAAGCGCTCGATGACCTGCAGCCGGCGCTCACGGTTCTCGGCGTAGCGGCGGCGCAGCTCCGGGTCCTGGCGCAGCAACCCGGCGAGCTCGCGGTAGAAGAAGCGGTACTTGACGATCAGCTGCAGCTGCCGGACGAACATTGCCGCCATGTGCTCGAGCGTGGGCGCCAGATGATCCCGATACCAGCCTGCGTTCATCTCATCGATCGCGCTCTGGAAGAGTGCGAAGATGACGTCGCGCTTGCTGGGGAAGTGATACTGCAGGTTGCCCTTGCTGATGCCGCAGCGTTCCGCAATTCGGCTCGCGGAAACGGCTCCGGTCCCCTCCGCGTTGAACAGCTCAAGGGCGGCGCTGAGAATGCGCTGTTGCGTCGATCGCGTGGCCATGGCCGTCTACTCTCGAGGTTAACGGACTGTGCCCCTCTCGGCCCGTCCGCGAGCGACAGGCTCCTCGAAATGCCCCCCTCCCCCGCTGAACACATCTGCTCAACGTAGAGTTAATTGACACCTTAAGAAAAAGTCAAGTCACCACCGGACGTCGACGGGAGTTCGGCCCCATCGCCGGCGGCCGGACCGGATCTGTACCTGCGTCCGCCACCAGCTCCCGTGCCAGTGCGTGCAAGAGGAGGAAGCCACCGAGCGCGGTGATGGACCGGACCGGGGGAGCGGTATTCTGCGCCATGGGCGACCCGCTCCTAGATGCGCTGGAGCGACGCATTGGCAGCTGGCAGCGCCGCGAGGACGGCTCGCGCGGCTCGCCACGACCCCGGCGTGGGCCGACTGACCGCCCCAATCGTGGTGGCGACGGTGGCCCGCGAGATGCGGCCAATCGATACAGCGCCTTGGCGAGTCATCGGTTCGCTGCGCCGCCCTCGAGTCGCAAGGACACCCGTGGGAGTTCGCCGCCGCGACGGAAATACCACCACCGGTATCCGGCAATCTCGTGTCGCTGTACCAAGCCCGCCGCACGCTTGTCCGCTGCGGCGATCCGCACGTGCAAGCCGCCAGTGCATGCATTAAAGACCGCCGCTTGAGGGCAATCGCACCGAGCTTGCTCACGGACCAGGCGCAGACCCGGTGCCCGCTGCGGACTTACGCTTCTGGTTTTCACGTGAACCGCCCAGCAGTTCCTGCACGAATCCGGTCGCTCGCACCACCGCCACCCCGATCAAGGCCTCCTTGACCGGATCCCAGATCTGGCGCACCACACCATCGGGCCGCCGATCCCCCGATGATGGAGGCGGGTCGGCGGATGCTCGCGGCTCGCTCGCCGGCGCCGTCTGTCCTGCGCTCCCGCTGCGCCTGCCGCTCACGAGAGCAAGCAGAGCACCCGCCCCGAAAGCGGCGGCCGCCATGGCGCCCGGGTGTCGCGCATAAATCCGTCGCCAATCGCTTGCCGACTTAACCTTGTTTTCCAACTCATCGAGATTCGACCGCAGAGCGTTCTGCGCGCTGTGGATGTGGGCTTCTATTTGCTCTGTTGTCTTGCTCATTCGGTACGCTCCTCAGCTCTCCTGATCGCTTTTGCCGATGGGACCGCGTCTCTTGAGGCGCCTGGATCCCGCCGTGATCGCCAACGCCGCGCACAGCGCCAGGCTGCACGACACCAGCAGTGCCGCAGCCCAGGCGAGCAACACGTGCGAAAGCGCATGCACGAGTGCGAGGAGCGCGAAGAACACGGCAAAAAACCCGCTCAGCGCCCCGATGCCCAGTAGCAGCAAACCGGATTGCCAGCTGCTGATTCTTGCGCGTATCTGCGCTCTCGCCAGCCGAGACTCGGATCGGACGATATCTTGGACATTGCTGCCGATGTCCCGCAGAATCTCCAGCACCGATCGCTCTGCGTCAGACATGTCCGTTACCTTGCTCGTCAGTCGCGGGACAACGTGCGTGCGAGCACGAATCCGAGGATCGCGGCGCCGATCAGTGCCGGGACGGGATTGTCTTTCACCAGACGCTTCACGTCCGCCACCATGCTTGCCACGTCGTGTTCGCGGATGTATTTCGCCGTGTGGTCAAGGGACTCTGCCGCCGTGTGCGCAGCGCCCCTCACTCCCTGTCCGCCGGCCGAGGAGTCCGCGTGCGGACCCGGACCCGCACCTGCGGAATCCTGTCCCGCTGCCTCTTGATTCCCATCGAGCTTGTCCGCCGCTGCCCGACCGGGACCGGATCCTGTGCCACGCACCTCGGAAGCGCCTTCGAGCCGCCTTTCGCCTGCACCGGAACCCTGGCCCATGGATCCGTTCGGCACCGTTGCGGATGTTTCTGAATGCATTTCGTTGACTCCTCAAGTAAGCACGCTGAAATACTCAACGCGTCGGTGGCGCAGGACAGGAGCAGCGCGCTTATGGTACCGCACCCGAAATTGCCAGGCTTCAGCCTGCATCACCCGCGAACTCCGTCCCCGGGCGGCACCGGGGAGCCGATGGAACGGTCGAAAGCGAGTGCTTCGCCTGACGGAGGCTCGAGACGCGAAGCGGGCGCTGCGCAAGCAGCGACGCAAGCGCCTCTCCTTGGCAAAGTCTGTCTCCGGCCCCTCTTGCCGGCATCGTACACTCGGGCGAACGGCCGCAGCCAGGCGAAGAAGCGTAGCGGCGAGGGGACCTGACCCGGCTGTGCCCACATATACCTCGCCGGGCCGAGTGCACCGGCTGAGCCGCCGCCGACTTCGGATGTGCGTGGGCCACGGCCCGTGCCGACCGTCGGGAAGGTCCTTGAGCCTGCCGCGGCCGGCCGCAGCCCCCGCCGCACGCACCGCGCGTCTGCACGTTTTGACACCGAGGCCGTTGCGCACTGCGGCAACCGCCGTCAGGGCGAGCCTGTGAGGGCCCGCGATGCCCGGTGCTCGCAACGGGCCGGGGCGGATGCCCTCGCACGGCATGGCGGCCCAGGCGACTCCGTGAAATCCGGGAGCCATACGTCCAGGCGTTCCCGGCCAGACAGCGCACGCCAAGCCCGAACCCGGCCATGCGCGCATCGGCGATGTGCACGTCGCAGAGACCAAGCTCACTCCCGCGAGTGATCGCCCGGGCGAGCCTCCGACCGGCGTGTCAACGTGCGGCACTGACATAGACGTCGACCAGTTCTCCCGGATAAAGAGGCGTGCCGGCCGCCGGCT
>JAJZVF010000133.1 GCA_021845825.1 Pseudomonadota bacterium
CTGTGCCGAGACTCCGCCGCTGCGACTGGACGCCGGGGAAGGCGGCTGACGGCCGAAGGCACTCCTCCTGTGCCGCCGCGCTCGGCAATCCGGGCGAGCGGCCCCGGGTGCCGTGCTTGAGGCACCGTGCGCGAGGGGAGTCAGGCGCTGCGCCTGCGGCGCTTTACCGCCCCGGCGGGTGCGGCTGCGGAACCGGCAGAACGAGCGCGATGACGCCGAAGGCGGGGTTGTCGTAGTAGTTGCGCTGGTAGAAGCGCACGCGGCGCATCTCGTTCAGCACGAAGGTGGTGCCGGGGGCGGCGCCGAGACCGGCCGGCGGGTGCGCAATGGCGTAATCGAGCGTCATACCGAGGTGCAGGAACGTGCCGCGCTCGAAATACACCTCGCCCGTGAGGCCCGGCACGTCGATACCGAGCTGCTGCAGCGTAAAGCCGGCATTGGTGCCCCAGTCGCTTGCAGTCTGCTCCCAGGCAGCGTGCGCCACGACGTGATAATCGCGGCTGCCGCGCAGGATGGCGGCGACGGGCCTGAGGCGGTACTGCGAGGGGGGTACCAGCTCGAGCAGCCGTCCGACGTTTGAGCCGCTCGCCGCCTCGCCTCCGGTCACAGTGGGCGCCATACCGGTCTCCGCGGCCCAGTCCTCGGGGCTGCCAAGCGCCACCAGCGCGCGGAAGATGACGATCTCGATGTAATACGCTCTGCGGTGAGCGCTCGGGGCCGCCTCGGTATCGGCGGCAGCGCCGGCGGCGGCCGCCGCCGGTGGGCTTGCGGGCGGTGCGCTCTGCGGCGCAGGGGCAAGTTGTATCGCAGGGGAGGCGAGCCGGGCGGCCGCGGGCTGCCAGGCGGCCGCGGCCAGCGCGAGCAACAGGGTCAGGCACGAAAGCGCTCGGTGTCTCATCCGTAGAGTTTACCTGAAGGCGCCGGGGACAGAGACGTGCCCGCCGGCGAAGGGTACGGGAGATAGCATTGAGCGAAGCATTGCTCCGCTGCTAGCGCACGCTTGCCGCAGCGCCCCCCAGGCGCCTCATGAGCGCAGTCGCGAACTCGAACCGTGCCTGCTCATCGGGCAGGGCGCGCGAGATGCGCAGCTTCAGCGGCCCCTCCAGCCGGTACTCCCGCGGCGCCTGCTGTATCAGCTTCACCAGCGCGGCGGGCTCGATCGCGGTGCTCTGCTCGAACATCACGGCGCCGCCGGCGGGCCCGAGGTCGAGCCTGCGGATGCCGAGGGCGCGCGCGCTGAGCTTCAGCCGGGCGAGGCGCAGCAGGCGCTGTGCGGCCTCGGGCAGCGGGCCGAAGCGGTCGTGGATCTCCGCCGTCAGCTCATCGAGGGATTCGGGGCCGGTGGCCGCCGCGATGCGTTTGTAAAGCCCGAGGCGCACGTGCACGTCGCCGATGAAGCTCTCCGGCAGGAAGGCCGGCAGGCGCAGCTCCACCTCCGTGGCCGCCGCGAGCGGCTTCATGAGGTCGGGCTCGCGGCCGGCCTTCAACGCCGCCACCGCCTCCTCGAGCAGGTCGAGGTACAGGGTCAGGCCGATCTCGGACATCTGGCCGCTCTGGTGCTCGCCGAGCAGCTCGCCGGCGCCGCGGATCTCGAGGTCGTGGGTCGCGAGCGCGAAACCCGCGCCGAGCTCCTCCATCGACTCGATGGCCTCGAGCCGCTTGGCTGCATCGGCGCTCAACGCGCGCCGCGGCGGGGCAATCAGGTAGGCGTAGGCGCGGTGGTGCGAGCGGCCGACGCGCCCGCGCAGCTGGTGCAGCTGCGCGAGCCCCATGTGGTCCGCACGGTTGATGATGATGGTGTTGGCCGTCGGTACATCGATGCCGCTTTCGATGATGGTCGTGCACAGCAGCAGATCGAAGCGCCGGTGATAGAAATCCACCATCAGCTGCTCGAGATCGCGCTCGCGCATCTGGCCGTGGCCGATGCGCAGGCTCGCCTCGGGAATGAGGCCCTGCACGTCGGCGGTGATTTTCTCGATGGTGCGGATCTCGTTGTGCACGAAATAGATCTGCCCGCCGCGGCGCAGCTCGCGCAATACCGCCTCGCGCAGCGTCGGGCCGTGCCACTCGATGACGAAGGTCTTGATGGCGAGCCGCTCGGCGGGCGCTGTGGTGATGAGCGACAGGTCGCGCAGCCCGCCGAGCGCCATGTTGAGCGTGCGGGGGATGGGTGTGGCGGTGAGCGTGAGCACGTGCACGTTGGCGCGCAGCGCCTGCAGCCGCTCCTTGTCGCGGACCCCGAAGCGCTGCTCCTCGTCGACGATGAGCAGACCCAGGTCCTTGAACCGGGCGTGCGCGTGCAGCAGCCGATGCGTGGCGATCACGATGTCGACCGTGCCGCGCTCGAGTCCCTCGAGCGTCGCGCGCGTCTCCCCGGCATTGCCGAAGCGGGAGAGTCCTTCGATGCGCACCGGCCAGTCGGCGAAGCGGTCGCGGAAGTTGGTGAGGTGCTGCTGCACGAGCAGCGTGGTCGGCGCGAGCACCGCCACCTGCTTGCCCGACTGCACCGCGACGAACGCCGCGCGCATGGCGACCTCCGTCTTGCCGAACCCGACATCGCCGCACACGATCCGGTCCATGGGCCGCGCGCTGCCGAGATCGGCGAGCACCTGGCGGATCGCTTCGCGCTGATCGTCGGTTTCCTCGAAAGGGAACGCTTCGGCGAAGGTGCGGTAGTCGGCCTCCTGGAGCGTGAGTTTCAGGCCCGGTTGGGCCTTGCGGCGTGCATAGAGGTCGAGCAGCTCCGCGGCGACGTCCCGGATCTGCTCGGCGGCGCGTTTGCGTGCCTTCACCCACTGGTCGGTGCCGAGCTTGTGCAGGGGGGCACTCTCGGGCGCCGCCCCGGTGTAACGGCTCACGAGGTGCAGGGCCTGCACCGGCACGTACACCCGATCCCCGCCTTGATACTCGAGCACGAGGTATTCCCCGGCCTGACCGGCCACCTCCATCGGTTGCAGGCCGACGTAGCGGCCGACACCGTATTCCTCGTGTACGACCGGGGCGCCGGGGGTGAGGTCTTGCAGATCGCGCAGAATGGCTTGCGGGTCGGCGGCGGCGCGCTTGCGGCGGCGCTCCTGCTGGGCTCTCGCGCCGAACAGCTGCGCCTCTGCGATCACCGCGAGCGGCGGCTCGGTGAGCCACAGGCCCGTGAGGTCGGCGGCGACGCACAGGCTCACAGCCGCCGAGCCGGCGAGGAACTCATCCCACCCGGAGACCGCCTGCACGGCGAGGCCGCGGGTGCGGCTTTCCGTCGCACTCTCCTGCGTCCCATCCCGCGCTCCGGCGACCGGAGCCAGAGGGTGGCTGCGCAGCAGCTCCTGCAGCACCTCGCGGCGGCCGGGGGAATCGGCGGCGATGAGCGTGCGGCCGCCGAAAGCGCCGAGAAACTGCTCGAGCGCCTCGAGCGGCCGCGCGGCGCGCATGTCAACGCGCAGATCCTTGGGCGGGCGCACCGGAAAGACACGGGTCGGGGCGGCCTCGGCGGGTCCGGCGGGCGGCTGTGTGTGGAGCGTGACGGAGGCGAAGCGCGTGAGGTGGGCGCCGAGGGTTGCGGGGTCGATGAACAGCTCCGCGGGGGCGAGCACCGGGCGCTCGAGGTCGTGCCGGCGCTCCTCGTAGCGTGTTTCGATCTCCCGCCAGGCTCTCTCGAGCGCGGCAGGCAGCGCCACATCGTGTACGATCACCGCATTGGGCGGCAGATAATCGAGCAGGCTCGCGGTCTGCTCGAAAAACAGCGGCAGATAGAACTCCACACCCGCCGGCGCCAGTCCCTCGCTCACTCCCCGATACACGGCCGAGCGCATCGGCTCGCCCTCGAAGCGGGTGCGGAATCGGCGCCGGAACTCGCGCACGGCTTGCGGGTCGAGCGGCAGCTCGCGCGCCGGCAGCAGTTGCAGACCGTCGATCGTCTCGAGCGAGCGCTGCGACTCCGGATCGAAGCGCCGGATGGCCTCGATCTGCTCATCGAACAGATCGATGCGCAGCGGCTGCTCCGTGCCCATGGGAAACACATCGAGCAGCGAGCCGCGCACCGCGAACTCTCCCGGGCTTCTCACCTGGCTCACGCTGGCGTAGCCCGCCTCGGCAAGACGCTGGCGAAACGGCTCGAGGGCAAGAGTCTCACCGCGCCTGAGCTCGAACGCGCGGGCCTGCACGTAACGCTTCGGCGGCAGGCGCTGCATGAGCGTGTCGGCCGCGACGATCAGGCAGCCGTGCTTGAGGTGCGGCAGCTCGTAGAGCGTGCGCAGGCGCCGGGAGATGATGTCAGGATGGGGCGAGAACAGATCGTAGGGCAGCACTTCCCAGTCCGGGAAGGTGAGCGGCGCGAGTCGCGCGCCGGCGAAGAACGTGAACTCGGCCGTGAGCCGCGCGAGCTCGCGGGGCGCATCGACCACTACGACGTACAGTTTCTGGTCGGAGCGGGTGGCTTCGGCGAGCGCCAGGGCGGTGGCGCTGCCGTACAGACCGTGCCAACTCAGGTACCGCCCGGCGGCACCCGGGACAGGCGGATCGAGAATGTTCAAACGGCGACTGGAGCTTCCGTGATCTGAAGACGCGGCGCGGCCGGTACGCAGTATATATCGATTGCGCCGGAACGGCCGCGCAGATGCATCGGCGGCAGCGCCGTGGCCCCGACATCGAAGCCGAGCGCATCGAGGGATTGCTTGAGTGCGCGGGAGAAGAGCATCTCGCCGGCGCGGGCCCGCTGGCACAGCCGCGCGGCCACGTTGACCGTATCGCCGATGAGCGTGTAGCTCATGTAGGAGCTCGAGCCGATATTGCCGGCAACGACATCGCCCTCGTTGATGCCGATCCCGAGTCCCGCCTCGACCCCGTAGCGCTGCCGCCACGAGCCTGCGAGCGCGGTGAAGCTGTCGAGCATCTCCTGCGCCGCGCGCACCGCCCGGCGGGCGCTGTCGGGCTGCTCGAGCGGCACCCCGAACCCGAGCATCAGGCAGTCGCCGGCCATGTGAAAGACCGTGCCGTCGTGGCGTACCGTGATCTCGGTGAGGAGCGAGAAGTACTCATTGAGGAGCGGCACGACCTGGCGGGCCTCCAAGCGCTCGGAGAGACCGGTGAACCCGCGCAGATCCGCAAAGAGCACGACCGCATGGGCGCGCAGATCGTCGGCGGAGAGCAGAGTCTCGCGCAGCTGCACGTCCTCGAGGATCTTCTCCGCCAAAACAGGGGAGACGTAGCGCAGCACGGCGCGGCGCAGTACCTCCTCGCGGCGGCGAACCTCGGCCTTGAGGTGCGCCTGCGCCAGCTGGCGCCTCACGGCACCGGCTTCGACCAGTTCCTCGATATTGAGCGTCTTATCGACGGCCAAGGGAATTTTCCTGGAGTTCTTTCTGTCAAACGCAAGGGTACCATAATCCCTCAAGTGGACGTCGGCGTGCCGCGACAAGGCGGCACGCTCGGAGTGCCTTAGCTTAACGGCCCCGAAGGACCGGAGCTTTAGGTACAGGGAGGTACCCGCCGCCGCAGGCGGTGAGCGGCGCGCAAGAATCACGCTTTCTGCGCGCCGCGCGCTGGGCCGGGCAGGATGCCCGGATCCAGCGCTTTTTATTGATCAACGCGGGGCGTGCACCACCGTGTGGATGACGCGGTTGTACTCGAAGTAGACCGAGTAGCCGGGGTAGTTCCAGCGCGTGATCGGCGGATGCTCGCCGACGGGCCGGTAACGCTTCTCGGGCGGCCCGAAGCGTGCCTCGACCTGATGCATGGTCTCGCCCCGGTGCGGGCGCGGTACCGAGGAGGGCGCAACCATCAGGCGGCCGTTCACCACGATCGTTTCGGCCGACGCCACGGCCATCGCGCAACCCATGAGCAGTGCGAGGAGCGTTCGAGCACGCATGAGCGGACCTCCAGGGAACCCATCGGACTATACCCCGAGCCGCCCGCGGTCAACGCCGCCGCCGGCCGCCGCCGGCCGATTCTGTGACGCGGCTCAAGCAGCGGGCGGCCGGGGGACTATGGTTAAATGCCCGGGATGTTTCATCCGCTGTCGCTGTTCGTCGGCTGGCGCTACGTGCGCGCCCGCTCTCACAAGTTCTTCGTTTCCTTCATCACCTGGACCTCGCTCGCCGGGGTGTGCGTCGGGGTTGCGGCCCTGATCGTCATTCTGTCGGTGATGAACGGCTTTGAGAGCGACTTGAGATCGCGGCTCCTCGCGCTCGATGCCGATGCCCGCGTCGTCACGCGCGACCCCGAGCGCCGCGCGGGCTCGGTGAGCCCGGCGCAATGGCGGGCGGCCGAGAAGGTGATTCGCGCGACGGCCGGCGTGACCGGCGTCGCCCCCTACGCGCAGGTCCAGGCGCTCGCGGTGCGCACGCCCGAGATGCTGCCGGTGCTGCTGCGCGGGATCGATCCGCGGGCCGAGCCATCGGTGAGCCGCCTGGCCGGCGCACTCAAGGCGGGCAGACTGTCCGACCTCGCCCCCGGCACCGATCGGGTGATCATCGGCGAGGTGATCGCCGAGGAGCTCGGCCTCGAGCCCGGAAGCCGGCTGACGCTGCTCATTCCCGCCGTGACCGCCGCAGGACTGCCGGTGCCGCAGCTGCGCCGCTTCAAGGTCGCCGGCGTGTTCTCCATCGGCCTCGCCGACAGCGACGCGACGCTGGTTTTCGCCAACATCCACGATGTGCGCGCCCTCCTGCCCCCCGGCGGCCTCGATCAGGGGCTGCACGTGCGCTATCGCCGGCCGCTCGATGCGCCGCAGGTCTCGGCCCGCCTGCGCGCCCGGTTGCCGAAGCGCTTCCGGGTGATCGACTGGACGCAGGACAACGCCGCCTATTTCCGCGCCATCCGCATCGAGAAGACCATGATGTCGCTCATTCTGCTGCTGATCGTGGCGGTGGCCGCCTTCAACATCGTCGCCATGCTGGTCATGGTGGTGAACGACAAGCGTACCGACATCGCCATCCTGCGCACCTTCGGGGCTTCCCCGCGGCGGGTGCTCGCCATCTTTCTCACGCAGGGGCTCACCATCGGCTGGCTCGGGGTGGCGCTCGGGGTGGCGCTCGGCCTGACGCTCGCCTGGCACGTCGATCCCGTGGCCGCTTTCCTGCAGAGCGCCTTCGGCTTCCAGATCTTCAACTCCCACGTCTACTACATCACCGCCATTCCCTCGGTGGTGAAATGGAGCAACGTCGTGACGATCGCCGCGGCGGCCCTGCTGCTGACGGCGGCGGCCACCGTCTACCCGGCGGTGCGCGCCGCCCGCACCTCCCCGGCCGAAGCGCTGCGCTACGAGTAGGCACTCGATGCGCATCCCGTACGAATGGATGATCGGCACGCGCTATCTGCGCTCCACGCACCGGCGCGGCTTCGTCTCCTTCGTGGCGCTGATGTCGGTCTGCGGCCTGGCGCTCGGGGTGGCCACCCTGATCGTGGTGCTCTCGGTGATGAACGGCTTCGGGCGCGAGCTGCGCAGCCGCATTCTCAGCGTCACCTCGGATGCGACCATCATGGGGCTGCGGGGCACCATCGCCGATTGGCAGTCCGTGCAGCGGCAGATTGAACGTCAGCCGCACGTGCTTGCGGCGGCCCCATACATCGAGCAGCATGCCATGCTTGCCCACGGCGAGCGCATCGCCGGCGCCGCGGTGCGCGGGGTGCAGCCCGCGCAGGAGACCCACGTCACCTCGCTCGCTCGCCACCTCGAGGCCGGCAGCCTGCGGGATCTGCGCCCGGGCCGTTACGGCATCATCCTCGGCGTCGATCTCGCGCGCGCGCTCGGTGTGCGGGTCGGGCAATCGGTGGTGGTGATCGCCCCCGAGGGCATCGCCACTCCCGCCGGCCTCATGCCGCGGATGCGCAGATTCGAGGTGGTGGGCCTGTTTCACTCGGGCATGTATCAGTACGACCGGGGGCTTGCGCTCATCAACCTGACGGACGCAGCGAGGCTGTTCG
>JAJZVF010000134.1 GCA_021845825.1 Pseudomonadota bacterium
GCGGAACGTACGGGCACTTCGTCATGAAGCACATGTCACAGAGATAGCAATGGTCGATGACCTGCCAGAAGACCTTTTTCTCGACCGCCTCGAGCTCGCCGGTTGCCGTGGCGTCGATCGCGTCGAAGAGCGTCGGGAAGGCGTTGCAGAGGCTGAAGCAGCGCCGGCATCCCTGACAGATGTCGAACACGCGCGTGAGCTCCCGCTCGAGCGCCGCCTCGTCATAAAAGGCCGGAGCGCGCCAATCGATGGGATGGCGCGTAGGGGCCTCGATGCTGCCCTCACGCGCGCAGGTGCCGGGTACGCTCGGATCCGAAGGTGTGCTCATGAGGAAGTTGCAGTCAGCAGGTGTCAGGTGGCCCAAGGAGATCGGCCGCTCGCATCCGCCAGCAGCTGCCGGTGCGCGCCTGCGCGCACCGGCACCCGCGTTGCTCGGCCGTTTACCGCATTGCACCGCGTGCCGTAGCCAGCTCTCAACCGACTCCCCCGGACTTCGGTCCCGGCGCCAGAGCGCCGAGCGCTTGCGCGCGCGCCGATGCAATCACTGCCGGAGTTTCCCTCGCGAAGGGCGCGGCCCGCGGTCCTCGCAGCCGCGCCCGGTGCGTTACAGATTGTCCAGTGCCTTCTGGAAGCGATTGGCGTGCGAGCGCTCGGCCTTGGCGAGCGTCTCGAACCAATCGGCGATCTCGCCGAACCCCTCTTCGCGTGCCGTCTTGGCCATGCCCGGATACATGTCGGTGTACTCGTGCGTCTCGCCGGCGATCGCCGCCTTCAGATTGAGCTTGGTAGCGCCGATCGGCAGCCCGGTGGCCGGATCGCCCACGGCTTCGAGGTACTCGAGGTGCCCATGCGCGTGGCCTGTCTCGCCTTCGGCCGTGGAGCGAAACACCGCCGACACATCGTTGTATCCCTCGACGTCCGCCTTGGATGCGAAATACAGGTACCGGCGATTGGCCTGGGACTCGCCCGAGAACGCGTCCTTCAGGTTCTGTTCGGTCTTGCTGCCTTTGAGATTCATGCCACTCTCCGATTTAGACTGGTTCTAACTAAGAGTAAGACTCTAAACGCATGCGTGCCGGCCGTCAACGACCATTGGGCGTATTGCATGCTCGCATATTAAGCCTCAAACTTATTTGCTTTGCTGGTGCTGCCCATTGCCTGTACGCGGCGCGGGCCGCGTGAGTCGCGGTCGCAGACCGAAGAGGAGTATCGTGGCGCAAGACCCACAGTCCCCCGAGTTCGAGCAGGCGCTCGCGGAACTCGAATCCCTGGTCGAGCGGCTCGAGCGTGGCGATCTGCCGCTCGAGGAGGCCCTGAGCACATTCGAGCGGGGCATGGAGCTCACGCGACACTGCCAAAATTCGCTCAAAGCGGCGCAGCAGCGGGTGGAAGTTCTTCTGAAGCGCAGCGGGCGGCTGGAGGTCGAGCCGTTCGCCATTCCGGAGGGATCAGAGCCTCAAGCTACGACCTTAAAGTAAGAGTTGGCACGCTTTTGTTGCTGGAGAACAACAAAATTAATCATCGTTCTGCTTGCAGTGTACACTGCTTCAGATGAGCGATTCTCCTACTTATCCCCTGCTCGAGAAAATCGACTCTCCGGCCGATCTGCGCAAGCTCCCGGAGACGCGCTTGCCGGCCCTGGCGAAGGAGCTGCGTGAGTTCCTGATCCACACCGTCAGCACGCGAGGCGGACATTTCGCCGCCGGTCTCGGCACGGTGGAGCTGACGATCGCCCTGCATTACGTGTACGACACACCTCACGACCGGCTGGTCTGGGATGTCGGCCACCAGGCCTACCCCCACAAGGTGCTCACGGGCCGGCGCGAACGGCTGCACACCATCAAGCAGCACGGCGGCCTCGCCCCGTTTCCCAACCGCGCCGAGAGCGAGTACGACACTTTCGGCGTCGGGCACTCCAGCACCTCCATCAGCGCCGCGCTGGGAATGGCCATCGCCGCGGCGCAGCAAGGCTCCAACCGCCGTGTGGTGGCCGTCATCGGCGACGGCGCCATGACGGCCGGCATGGCGTTCGAGGCGCTGAATCACGCCGGCTCGCTGCCGACGGATGTGCTCGTGATCCTCAACGACAACGACATGTCGATCTCGGAGAACGTCGGGGCGCTCTCGAACTACTTCGCCTCGGCGCTCTCGGGAAGACTGTACGCGCATTTGCGCGAAGGCGGCAAGAAGGTCCTGCGGCAGATGCCCACCGTGTGGGAACTGGCGCGCCGCTCCGAGGAGCACCTCAAAGGCATGGTGCTGCCCGGAACCTTGTTCGAAGAGCTCGGCTTCAACTACATCGGACCGCTCGACGGCCATGATGTGCGTGCGCTGGTCGGCACCTTGCGCAACGTGCGCAAGCTCCGCGGCCCGCAATTCCTGCACGTGGTGACACGCAAGGGCAAGGGCTACGCCCCAGCCGAGGCCGACCCCATCAAGTGGCACGGTCCAGGTCCCTTCGATCCTGCGAGCGGCACCATCTTCAAGAGTGCCCCCTCAGGACCGGCGTATTCGAAGATCTTCGGCCAGTGGCTGTGCGACATCGCCGAGCAGGACCCGCGCATCATCGGCATCACGCCGGCCATGCGCGAGGGCTCGGACCTGATCGAGTTCTCCAAGCGCTTTCCGGACCGCTACTTCGATGTCGCCATCGCCGAGCAGCACGCCGTCACGCTCGCGGCAGGTCTTGCGGCCGATGGGCTGAAGCCGGTCGTCGCCATCTACTCGACCTTCCTGCAGCGGGCCTACGATCAACTGATCCACGACGTGGCGCTGCAGAATCTGCCGGTCGTATTCGCCATCGACCGGGCGGGGCTGGTCGGCTCGGATGGCGCCACTCACCAGGGAAGCTATGATCTGTCGTATCTGCGCTGCATCCCGAACATGGTGGTCATGGCGCCGGCAGACGAGAACGAGTGCCGCCAGATGCTCTACACCGCCACCACGGTGGACGGACCCGCCGCGGTGCGCTATCCGCGCGGCAGTGGGCCGGGCGTGCCGCTACAGAAGGAATTCCAGGCGCTGCCCATCGGCAAAGCGCAGATCCGCCGCGAGGGCCGCAGCGGCCTGGCGCTGCTCGCCTTCGGGCCCATGCTCGAGAGCGCGCTGCACATTGGCGAGCGGCTGGACGCCACGGTGGTCAACATGCGCTTCGTGAAGCCTCTCGACGAAGCACTCGTGATCGAGCTGGCCGCCCGGCATCGTGCCCTCATCACCCTGGAGGAGAACGCCGTCGCGGGCGGGGCCGGCTCCGCCGTCGCCGAGGTGCTCTGCGCCGAGGGTTTGGCGCCCTCGCTGCTGCAGATCGGCATTCCGGACCGCTTCATCGAGCATGGCTCGCGCGAGTCCTGCCTCGCCGCCGCGGGCCTGGACACCGCCAGTCTCAGCAACGCGATCGAGCACTGGTGGGCCCTGCAGATCCGCGATCGCATCCGCTCGGTCGGCAGCGCTTAAGCGGCAGGCCCGGTCACACGGATGTAAGCTCATTCCCCATTCGATATAGGTGAAGCGCCCCGCAATCCTGTAGGCTTGAGTCCCATGAGCCCTCCCCCCAGCACGGCCAAGACGGCACGCACGGTTCTCGCCGAAGTCGAGGACGTCCAGGCGCGGGCCGACACCCGCCACCTGCCGATCAATCGGGTCGGCATCAAGGACATCAGCCACCCCGTGCGGGTGAAAGATCGCTCGGCGGGCGAGCAGCACACCATCGCGACGTTCAACATGTACGTCAGCCTCCCCCACAACTTCAAGGGGACGCACATGTCGCGCTTCGTGGAAATCCTGCACGCCGAGCGCGAGATCTCCGTCGAGTCCTTTCGCGGCATGCTCGAGAGCATGACCGGCCGGCTCGAGGCGGACGCCGGCCACATCGAGATGACTTTCCCGTTCTTCATCATGAAGCGCGCGCCGATCACGGGTGTGGAAAGCCTGATGGACTACCAGGCCAGCCTGATCGGCGAACGGCGCGATGGCCATACGGACATGTGGATCCGGGTGGTCGTGCCGGTCACCAGCCTCTGCCCCTGCTCGAAGAAAATCTCCTCCTACGGGGCTCACAACCAGCGCTCGCACGTGACGATCACAGCCAAGCTCCGCCACCACATCTGGATCGAGGAGCTCATCGAGATTGCCGAGAGCGAGGCCTCCTGCGAGCTGTACGGCATCCTCAAGCGCCCCGATGAGAAATACGTCACCGAGCGGGCCTACGACAACCCGAAGTTCGTCGAAGACATGGTGCGCGACGTTGCGACGCGGCTCAATGCCGATGAGCGGATCGCCGCCTACGTGGTGGAATCGGAAAACTTCGAGTCCATTCATAACCATTCCGCATACGCGCTCATCGAGCGCGACAAAAACGCCTAACCGGCGGCCACGGGAAAGTCAATCGTCGCGCGCAAGCCCGGCTCGTTGCTTTCGAGCGTAAGCTTGGCGCGGTGCAGGCGCGCGATAGCCGACACCAGCGACAGCCCGAGCCCGCCGCCGTCCCCGCCGGACCTCTGGCCGACACGCGCAAACGGCTCCCCCGCCCGCATGCGCTGGGCAAGCGGCATGCCCGGGCCGTTGTCGCTGACGGTCAGTCGCGCCAGGCCGTCTCGCCGATGCACCTCGACCTCGATCCGGCCGCCCGCCGGCGCGAACCTCAAGGCGTTCTCCACCAGGTTGGTGATGAGCTGAGCGAGCAGCTGCCGATTGCCCTGGACGGTCACTCCGGGGTCGGTACTCCCGGTGAGCGTCTGGCCCTGTTCGCGCGCCACCGGCTCGAACAGCTCCACGAGCTCACCGACCAGCTCCGAGAGGTCGACGGGCACCACCGAGGCGAGCGGCGCGCCGGACTCTGCCAAGGCGATCTGCAGCAGGGTCGCGAGCGTACGCTGCAGGCGGTCGACCTCCTTCAGCGAGGCCTCCACCGGCTCGCGCACAGCCGGCTCGAGGCCGGGCAGGCGCAACGCCGCATCCATCCGCGCCCGCAGCCGGTGCAGGGGCGCGCGCAAGTCGTGCGCCACGCTGTCGAACGTCGCACGCAGCGTGCTCGTCTGCTCCTCCAGCCTGTCGAGCACGCGGTTGACCGACACGGCCAGCGCATCGAACTCGTCGCTCACCCCGCCGACCGGCAGGCGGTGCCCCAGCTCCCCCTCCATGATCCGCACACAGGTGTCCGTGACGTCGCTTACCCGTCTCGTCAGACGGAAGCTGAAGGCAAAACCGGCCACGGCGGCCGCCAGGACCGACAGGCCGATTCCCCAGAGCGTGGCGGTGCGAAATGTCTGCGAGTAGCGCCGGTCCTGCGACATGTCGGTGCCGACGAGCAGCCAGTCGCCGTTGGGGAGCCGGCGCACCGCGGCCCGCACCGGATGCACCGAGCGCGGGCCGGACTCGATCGACTCGATGCGAAACTCGCTCCAGCGCGCGGCCGGCGCGCCCTCGAACGGCCAGTTGGTGACATTGCCCGCAAGCCGGTCGAACGTCGGGCTGGCCAGCATGTAGACCGCACCGATCCGCCCCCAGCTGTCGATGCGCACATTGATCTCCCGGGTCACCCCCGGCAGGCCGCCGAGGACGTACTGGTTCTCGAGACTGTCGAGCTCGGTATCGATGATCAGGTCGGTGTTGCCCCGGATGATGCGCTGAGTCAGCAGATACGTGCTGGCGAGCGTCAGCCCCACAGCCAGTGTGACCAGCAACGTGTAGCCCATCGACATGCGAAACGCCGTGGTGTGCAGCAGGCTCCTGCCCGAGGTCCTGCTCATGGCTCCTCCCCGAGCACATACCCCGAGCCGCGCACCGTATGGATGAGCGGACGGTCCAAGCCGCGGTCGATCGCCTGACGCAACCGGCTGATGTGCACATCGACCAGGTTGCTCTGCGGGTCGAAGTGCAGATCCCACACCCCCTCGAGCAGCATGGTGCGGGTGATCACCTGCCCGGCGCGACGCATCAGGAACTCGAGCAGCTTCTGCTCGCGCGCGGTAAGCGCGATTTCCCGCCCACCGCGGGTCACGCGCCGCTTGAGCAGATCGAACTCCAGGTCCGCCACCTTCAGACAGGTCGCCCCGGCGCTGCTCGCGTGGCGGCGCAGCAGCGCCTCGATGCGCGCGAGCAGCTCATCGAAAGCGAAGGGCTTGGTGAGGTAGTCGTCGCCGCCGGCCTTCAAGCCGCGGATGCGGTCATCGACCGTGCCCAGGGCGCTCAGCACAAGCACGGGCGTGTCGAAGCCGGCCGCGCGCAGCTGTTGAATGATCGCAAGACCATCGAGGTGCGGCAGCATCCGGTCGGTGACGATCAGGTCGAATCCGCCGGCGAGGGCGCGCGCGAGCCCGTCGCGGCCGCTCGCGGCATGCTCGAGCGAATAGCCGCTCTCGCGCAGTCCCTTGACGAGAAACTTGGCGGCTTCGATGTCGTCCTCTATGAGCAGGATGCGCACGGCCGGCAAGAGTACCGCAGCCGCAGCCTTCACGCCGAGCGCGAGGGACACCGGCCTCGGCGCCGCTCGCCACCCGCGCCCCGCTTTGTCCGCGAGGGGGGGCAGGGGGTGCCGCCCGGCGGTGCGCCGCGGCCGCAGCTCACCGGCGCGGGGCGGGCAGCGGGCTCACTCGGCGCTCTGCAATCGGCCGATCAGGGTGCGCAGGAACACCCGGATGAAGCGCAGCTGGCAGGATATCGAGACCTGCTCGAGCTGCGTGGCGCTTACCTTCAGCACCGTCACCGCGCCGCCCGCGCGCACCGTGGCGGTGCGTTTGGCCCCCGGGACGTAGCTCGCCTCGCCGAAGCAGTCCCCGGTGCCGAGCACGGCGATCCGCCGCCCGTGCCGCTCGACCACACAGCGACCGGACACCAGGATGTAGAACCGGTCGTCGAGCTCGCCCTCCCGGACGATCTCCTCGCCTTCGCCGTAGTGCTGCCAGGCGCTCGCCCGCAACACTTCGCGGACTTCGACGTGCGAGAACTCGTGGAAGAACTTCAGGCGCCGCAGCACGCCGAACTGCTCCTGAAGATCGATGCGGGTATTGCTCTGGCGCAGCCGCTGGTGCACCCGGGCCAGCTCGGCGGCGAGCTCCAGGCCGCTTCTTTGGCGCTTGGCCGGGTCCTTCTGCAGCGTCGTGACGACCACGGTCTCGAGCTCCTCGGACACCTCCCGGCGCAGCTTGTGGATGGGCGGGGGCGTGGCGTAGACGATCTGGTGCAGGAGCTTCTGCAGATTGCCGGCGCGGAAGGGTCGGGCGCCGGTGAGCAGCTCGTACATGACCGCGCCGAGGGAGTAGATGTCCGAGCGCGGCGTCAGCTCCAGGCTCTGCACCTGCTCCGGAGACATGTAGGACGGACTGCCGGCGATGCCTTCGATCCGCGAGATGTCGGCGTCGGAGACCAGAGCGATGCCGAAGTCGATGATGCGCACCTCGCCGTCCTGAGTGAGCAGGATGTTGGAAGGTTTGATGTCCCGATGGATCACGCCGCGGGTGTGGGCGTAATGCAGTGCCTTGGCGCTCTTGAAGACGATCTCGATGATGTCATCGACCGGCAGCAGATTGTCCGGGCGGCAGTACGTGGACAGCATCCGGGCATGGTGCACATACTCGGTGACGATATAGCAACGGCCGTTCTCCTCGCCTGCGTCGAAGATGGGCAGCACATATGGATGCTGCAGCATGCCGACGAGGTGCGCCTCGGAAAGGAACATCTTGCGCGCGGAGCGCAGGCGCTGAGCGTCCGCGCCGGTGTCCATGTTGTACACCTTGATGGCGACGTCGCGCCCATAATAGGAATCGTGCGACAGGTAGACCACGCCGGTACTGCCGCGGCCGACTTCCTTGATCACCTCGTACTTGCCGATCCGGGCGGGGACACTGCGCGCAGCGGTATCGGCAGAGACGGGGCGAGAGGCTTGGGACATGTCGCACAGGCAATGACAGGGTGCC
>JAJZVF010000135.1 GCA_021845825.1 Pseudomonadota bacterium
GGGCACGGGCAAGGAGTACTTCGCGCGGGCGCTGCACGCCTCGAGCGAGCGCGCCGAGAAACCCTTCGTCGCCGTGCACTGCGGCTCGCTCCCGGAGGCGCAGCTCGCTCAGGAGCTGTTCGGCCCGGCGCCGGCCGCCGCGCCGCAGGCGCGGGGCCGCATCCTGCAGGCCGACGGCGGCACCCTGTTCCTCGATGACGTCGGGGAGCTGCCGCTCAGCCTGCAGGCGAGGCTCCTGCACGTCATCGAAGAACGCCAGCTGCCGGCTGCGGGCGAGCCCGCGCGCATCGACCTGCGGCTGATCAGCTCCTCGCGCACCGGGCTGCAGGAGAAGGTGCGCCGCGGGGAATTCCGCGAAGATCTGTTCTATCGGCTGCAGGGTCTGGCGCTCACGCTGCCGCCGCTGCGCGAGCGCAAGGACAAGGCGGCGCTCATCCGCCACGTGTTCGCTCAGGAAAGCGGCGCCACCCCCGCGGTGTCCATGGGCGAGGGCCTGGTGGAGGCCTTGAAGGCCTACGGCTGGCCGGGCAACATCCGCCAGCTGCGCAACGTCCTGCGCGGCATGATCGCGATGCGCTCGAGCGAGGAGCTCGACGCGGCCGGCCTGCCGGCCGACTATGGCGCCGGCGAGCCGCGCTCGGAAGGGGAACTGCCCCGGGAAGCGCTCGACCTGAACCCGCTCGAGCAGGCCGAGCGCGGCGCGCTGCTGCACGAGATCGAGCTGCACCACGGCAACATCAGCCGCGTGGCGCACAAGCTCGGCATCGGACGGAACACGCTTTACCGCAAGATGCGGCGCCTGCGCATCACGTTGCCCGAGCGGCACTGACCGCGCGGCTTGCGCTCCCTGCGGGGTCGGGAAGTGTGTCACTTTTCAACAAACGACACACCGCTGTCACCCTGGCGGAACACCTTGCGGCGCTCCAAGCGCGGTTTTTCCACAACGGCCTTCATCGCCTTTCAAATCCCGGCAAGCTAGCGGTGTGCCGGGCGCGCATCAAGCCGGCGGCGCTCTGACACCGCCGCCGCACCGGATGCGCGTCAGCACGGCACGGGAAGGGCTTACGTCATTTTGTATCCCGGACGCAACGCTCGTGCCGAACGGTTGGCATGGTGCTTGCAGTGCCGTGTCCGTCAACGCACAACCAGGGGGTTATTTCGATGAGACTGCACAGCATCTCTCCGCGTACCCTGTCCGGCGCCCTCGCCGGCGTTCTGATCCTGGCTCTTACCGCCGTCACCGGCATCCCGACCGCGCAGGCGATCGGCGTAAAAGCCGGGAAGTGGACTTTGAATTTCAACGGCAACGTCAATGCCAATTACATCTTCTCGCAGTGCCAGAACGAATCGAACGCCGCCACCGTGGGCGGCGGCCTGGCCTGCGTGACGGCCACCAAGGCAGGCGGCGGATCCTCCTCGGTGTCGAACGGTCTGCTGCCGGCGGCGCTTACCATCAACGGCGACACCACCCAGGACGGCTACGACATCGGCTTTACTTTCGGCCTGTATCCGGGCATCAGCACGAATGACGGCGGCAGCCCGAACCTGCAGACCGGCGCGGGCGATCTCGGCCACACCGCCCTCGGCACGGCCGGCCTCGATATCCGGCAGGTCTTTCTCACCGTGGGCAACAAGACCATGGGCACCGTCATGGCGGGCAGGAACATCGGCCTGTTCCAGTCCGATGCCATACTCAACGACATGACGCTGCTCGGCGTGGGCGCCGGCAACGGCAACTATGCCGCGCCGGCCAACACCTCGCTGGGATCGATCGGCCTGGGATACATCTACACCGACTGGCTGTCACAGATCGATTACACCACCCCGAACCTGGACGGAACGAAGATCACCGTCGGCATCTTCGATCCGCTCAACACGCTCGGACAGATTCCCGTCAACCACTCGACGCCCGGCTTCCAGGGGAAAATCGCCTACACAGCGGGACCGGTTTACCTGTCCGCGAGCGGCCTGTACCAGCGACAGGCGATCCCCTGCACGGACACGGCGCTCGCTCCGGGCGCCTGCTCGCCCGGCACGTACGAGATCAAGTACAGCAGCACCGGCTTCGATATCGGCGGCAAGTACACCATGGGACCTTTCCAGGCGATGGGCTGGTACTACCGCGCCAAGGGCGTCGGTACCACCGGCCTGTTCGTGCTGTCGAATGACATGATGGGCGTTCCGCGCACCTCCGAGGGCTTCATCGCCCAGTTGACCTACACGGTCGGCAAGACGAAGTTCGGGGTGAATTACGGCGAGAGCCGCCTGGACCCCACGGCCAACGATCTCGCCAGCTCGGCGACGGTGGCTGCGGGCACCGACCTGCCGACGCTGGTGAAAAAGAACGATAAATGGACCTTCGGCGTCTATCATCACCTCACCCATGACCTGATGCTGCTCGGGGAATTCAGCCGGGTGCACGCGACCAACGACGTCGATCAGAAGAACACCAGCTGGAACATCGACGCCGGCCTGTTCCTGAGCTTCTAACAGGCTCGGCGTCTGCGGTGTGCCGGTGGTCCGCTCGCGGGCCACCGGCACGTTTTTTTTCGGCACGCCCGCAAATCATGATTTTCATGATTCCCCGGCGGGCGGCCCTGCCCGTAAGATGCAGCGGCACGCCCCGACCGGTGCACAGTCATTCGGAGCTCCGCCACGGCCATGCACACACCGCCCCCTCGCCGGACAGCGCCGGCGCTTGCAGCGCTCGTCTGCCTCGCCATAGCCGGCGGCGCGCTCGCCGGCCCGGCCGCACCGCCGACGCTCTCCGGCGTCGTGATCACCGCGACACGCATCGCCATGCCCGCCTTCGACGTGCCGGCCACCATCTTCAGCGTGCCGGGCGCGCAGCTGCGCAGCGACTCTCTCGGGGTGAACTTCGCCGATGCCGCGCAAGGGGTGCCCGGACTGCTGGCGCGCGACCAGTACAACTACGCCCAGGATCAGCAGATCTCGATCCGCGGGATCGGCGCCGGATCGGCCTTCGGAGTGCGCGGCGTGCGCATCTACCAGGATGGCATCCCGCAAAGCGGCCCGGGCGGCCAGGGGGAGATCTCGCAGTTCAACCTCGGCTCGGCCTCCCGCGTGGAGGTGCTCGAGGGGCCGTTCTCCGCGCTCTACGGCAACTCCTCGGGCGGGGTGATCCAGCTGTTCACCGCCCGCGGCACCGCCCCCGGCACCGTACGCGCGGACATCGGCTTCGGCAGCTTCGGCGCGGTGCGCGCGGGTGTCGACGCCGAGGATGCGGTCGGCCGTCTCGATTACAACCTCGACTTCACGCATTTCTCCTGGCAGGGGTTCCGGCCCCAGCAGAGCGCGCGCAGCGAGTCCTTCAACGGCAAGGTCGATTACGCCTTCGGTCGGCACGACCGGCTGACATTCATCGCCAACGTGATCTCCCGGCCGGACTCCGAGGATGCCCAGGGACTCACCGCGGCGCAATTCGCCGCCAATCCCGACCAGACCTCCGCCGCGGCGCTTGCCTTCAATACCCGCAAGACCCTGCAGCAGCAGCAAGGCGGTCTCATCTACCGTCTCGGGCTCACCGCCCATCAGTCGCTGCGCCTCATGGGCTACTACGGCCACCGCACGGTGCTGCAGTTCCTGTCGATTCCCGTCGGTGCGCAGCGGGCGCCGACGAGCGCCGGTGCCGTGATAGCCCTCGACCGCGGCTTCGGCGGCGGCAACGCCCGCTGGACCTGGCAGGGCGCGCTCGCCGGCCGCAAGGCCTCCTGGGTCGCCGGAGTGAGCTTCAACAAGGCGAACGAGCTGCGCCGCGGCTACGACAATTTCATCGGCAGCACGCTCGGGGTGCAAGGGCCGATGCGCGAGAACGAAAACAACGTCGACTGGAACTTCGACGAATACACTCAGGGCAGCTGGAATTTCGCCCCGCGCTGGACGCTGACCGCGGGCGTGCGCCACAGCGAGGTGCGCTTTGTCACCGTAGACAATCTGCTGTCGGCGGCCGGCGGCAACGACAGCGGCGCAGCGACCTACACGGCCACCTCGCCGGTGGCCGGCCTTCTGTACGCCATGCGCCCGTGGCTGCACTTATACGCCTCGTTCGGCCAGGGATTCCAGACGCCGATCAGCTCGGAGCTCGCGTACCGTCTGAACGGTGCGCCGGGGCTCAATCTCGCACTGCGGCCCGCGCGCAGCAACAACGGGGAGATCGGCGCCAAATTCCAGGTGGGCCGGAAGCTGTCGGGCAGCTTTGCCGCATTCCTCACCCACACCAACGACGAGATCGTGGTCGTATCGAACCTCGGCGGCCGCAGCACCTACCAGAACGCGGGGCGCACCCGCCGCAGCGGCGTGCAGGCCTCCCTCGATTACCGCTTCGCACCCGATTGGCAGGGACAGCTTGCCTATACGTATGTCGATGCGGTCTACATCGACGCGTATCGGACGTGTACCACCACTCCCTGCGCTGTTCCGAACGTGGTCGTGCCGGCAGGCAATCGCTTGCCCGGCATACCGCGTAACGACGCCTACGCGAAGCTCAGCTGGGGCGGGGCGCTCGGCTGGCACGCCAGCCTGAGCGGTCAGTATATGGGCGCGATCCCCGTGAACAGCTTGAACTCGGCATACGCCGGCGCTTATCCGGTGTTCAACGTAATGGGTGGCTACCGCGGCGCAATCCTTTCCGACCCGGCCGACGTATTCGTACGCGTCAACAACGTCCTGAACCGCCGTTACGTCGGTGCGGTGATCGTGGGCGCCTCGGGCGGCGGCTACTTCGAGCCGGCGCCAGGGGTCAATGTATTCGCGGGCTTCACGATTTCCCTGCACTAGCTTGAGATCGCCCGCCCGGCTCATGCACGGCACGATCGCTCGGCGCGGTCATCTCGGCCGCAGGGCAGCGGAGCCCGCAAATGACGCCGGCTGTTCCGTTCCGCCACACCTGCGCCGGCGCACTCTCGTTGCACTGCGAAACAAGACGGCCCGCGGCTCGATGAGCGCATAATCGGCATCGTTCCTGGTAACCTGCCACGGATGCCCGCGGGCGCGGTGATTCAGGCAGCGACGCTCGTGGCATGCCGTTTGCAGCGCAACCGGTCATATTCAACTGTGAGGCGAGCCATGTCCATCAATCCCAGCTCCCACGGACGCGTAAAGGTCCAGCTCAAGAAGCAATACGGCAACTACATCGGCGGCAAGTGGCTGCCGCCCGTGCGTGGGGAATACTTCACCAACCTCACTCCCGTCACGGGCGCGGCGCTGTGCGAGATACCGCGCTCCACGGCCGAGGACATCGAGCTCGCGCTCGATGCCGCGCACGCCGCCAAGGCCGCATGGGGGCGCACTTCGCCCGCCGAGCGGGCCGTCGTGCTCAACAAGATCGCCGACCGCATGGAGGAGAAGCTCGAGCTGCTCGCCACGGTCGAGACCTGGGACAACGGCAAGCCGATCCGCGAGACCATGGCCGCCGATCTGCCGCTTGCCGTGGACCACTTCCGCTACTTCGCCGGCTGCATCCGCGCCCAGGAGGGCTCGGTCTGCGAGATCGACCATGACACCGTCGCCTACCACTTCCATGAGCCGCTCGGCGTCGTCGGACAGATCATCCCGTGGAACTTCCCGTTGCTGATGGCGGCCTGGAAGCTCGCCCCGGCGCTCGCCGCCGGCAACTGCGTGCTGCTCAAGCCCGCCGAGCAGACTCCGCTCTCGATCCTGGTGTGGCTCGAGACGGTCGGGGACCTGCTGCCCCCCGGCGTGCTCAACGTCGTCAACGGCTTCGGCGTGGAGGCGGGCAAGCCGCTCGCCTCGAGCAAGCGCATCGCCAAGATCGCCTTCACCGGCGAGACGACCACCGGGCGGCTCATCATGCAGTACGCCTCGCAGAGCCTGATTCCGGTCACGCTCGAGCTCGGCGGCAAATCCCCCAATGTGTTCTTCGCCGATGTGTGCGCCCACGACGACAGCTTCTTCGACAAGGCGCTCGAGGGATTCGTCATGTTCGCGCTGAACCAGGGCGAGGTGTGCACCTGTCCCTCGCGCGCGCTCATCCAGGAGTCGGTCTACGAGCGCTTCATGGAGCGCGCGCTGAAGCGCGTGGCGCAGGTGCGCCAGGGCGACCCGCTCGACCCGGCCACGATGATCGGCGCGCAGGCCTCGCAGGAGCAGCTCGAGAAGATCCTGACCTACCTCGATCTCGGCAGGCAGGAGGGCGCCGAGTGTCTGATCGGCGGGGAGCGCAACCGCCTCGGCGGGGAGCTCGCGAACGGCTACTACATCAAGCCGACGGTGTTCAAGGGCAACAACAGGATGCGCATCTTCCAGGAGGAGATCTTCGGCCCCGTGGTCTCGGTGACCACGTTCAAGGACATGGACGAAGCGCTGGCAATCGCCAACGACACCCTCTACGGCCTCGGTGCCGGCGTGTGGTCGCGCGATGCCAACACCTGTTACCGCATGGGCCGCGGCATCCAGGCGGGCCGGGTCTGGACCAACTGCTATCATGCCTACCCGGCGCACGCCGCGTTCGGCGGCTACAAGCAGTCGGGCATCGGGCGCGAGACCCACAAGATGATGCTCGATCACTACCAGCAGACCAAGAACCTGCTGGTGAGCTACTCGCCGAAGGCGCTCGGCTTCTTCTAGAGGCGCCTGGGTGGACCTAAGCCGTGTCAGCGCCACGCCGGCCGCACTGGAGCTGATCGGCCGGCTCGCGGCGCGGCACGGCCCGCTCATGTTCCACCAGTCCGGGGGTTGCTGCGACGGCAGCTCCCCCATGTGCTACCCGCGCGGCGAGCTGCTGATCGGCGCGCAGGATGTGCTGCTCGGGGAAATCGGCGGGCAGCCGTTTTACATGAGCGCGGCGCAATTCGAATACTGGCGGCACACCCACCTCATCATCGACGTGGTGCCCGGCAGGGGCGGCATGTTCTCGCTCGAAGGGCCGCTCGGGGTGCGATTCCTCACCCGCTCGCGCCTCTTTACCGCAGAGGAGGATGCGCGTCTGCCACCGGTGCGGCACGGCCCGGCATAGCGCTGCCGGCCGGACCGGCGCAACGTTGATCTGTCATACTGCCCGCCGATGGGGTGGCTCAGCGTGCTTTTCATCGTCGTGGTCATCTGCGGCCTGGCCGTGGAATGGTGGCTCTGCGCCCGCCAGATCGCAGCCGTGCAGGCCCATCGCGAGCGCGTTCCGCAGCCCTTCGCCGCCGAGGTCACCGCGCAGGAGCACCGCAAGGCGGCCGACTACACGCGCGCCACCGTGTCGCTGCATCGCATCGGCGCCGCGCTCGATGCGGCGCTCACCCTGGCGCTCACGGTCGGCGGCGGCATAGCAGCCATCGATGCGTTGTGGCGCCGCGCGGGCTGGGCCGAGCCCTGGCTCGGCATGGCCGTGATCGCGACCATCGCCACGATCGCGCTGCTCGTGAGCCTGCCCCTGTCGCTCTGGCGCACCTTCGCCGTGGAGGCGCGTTTCGAGTTCAACCGCACGACCCCGGCGCTTTTCCTGGCCGATCTCGGCAGGAACATCGCCCTCGCGGTGCTGCTCGGAGGACCCGTGGTGCTCGCCTCGCTGTGGCTGATGATGCGCGCCGGGCGCTGGTGGTGGCTTTGGGCCTTTGGCTGCTGGCTCGCCGTGACGCTCCTGACCACCTGGGCCTGGCCGGCGCTCATCGCGCCGCTGTTCAACCGCTTCTCTCCCCTCAAGGACGCGGCATTGAAGACGCGCATCGAGGCGCTGCTCGCGCGCTGCGGATTCAAGGCAAGCGGCGTGTTCGTGATCGACGGCTCGCGCCGCTCCAGCCACGGCAACGCATATTTCAGCGGCATCGGCCGCAACAAGCGCATCGTGTTCTTCGACACCCTGCTCGGGCTGCTTAAGCCGCCGGAAATCGAGGCCGTGCTGGCGCACGAGCTCGG
>JAJZVF010000006.1 GCA_021845825.1 Pseudomonadota bacterium
CCACCGGCGTTTCATCCCACCGGATGCAGGCCCGATGGATGGAGAACTATTTGCGTTTCGTGGCGGCCGCTATGCGCCGATTGATGTTCCACTGCTGGGCGATCGACAACAGGCTGTTCACCACGTAATAGAGCACCAAGCCGGAGGGGAAGAACGCGAACAACGCCGCCATGGCGATGGGCATCACCATCATGACCTTGGCCTGGACCGGGTCGGGGGGGGCGGGATTGAGCTTGAACTGCAGGAAGCCGGTCACGGCCATGATGGCAGGCAGGATGAAGTACGGATCGCGCGCCGAGAGATCCTTTATCCAGAAGATGAACGGCGCCTGGCGCAGCTCCACGCTGTAGAGGAGCACCCAGTAAAAGGCGATAAACACCGGCAGCTGCAGAATCATGGGAAGACAGCCGGAGACGGGGTTCACCTTCTCGCGCTTGTAGATCTCGATCATCGCCCGGCTGAGCTTTTCCTTGTCGTCCTTGTACATCTCCTGGATGCTCTTGATGCGCGGACCCAGAGCCTTCATCTTGGCCATTGAGCGTCCGCTGGCTTCCGATAGCGGGTAGAACAGCAGCTTCAGGAGGAAGGTCACCACGATAATCGCCACGCCCCAGTTGCCAGTCACCCTGTGCACTTGGCTCAGCAACCAGAACAGCGGCCTGGCAAGGATGGCGAACCACCCGGAAAGCGCAAGATAGGTCAGCGTCGGATCGGTCTTCTCGAGTTGTGAGTGCAAAGTCGGCCCGACGAACAGGGTCTGACTCAGGGTAAGAGTCGCGCCGGGCGCCACCGTATGCATGGGACCGACGGCCGAAAGGGCGTATTGGCTGCCCGCGACCTGCGAGCTGAATCTGTACGTGCTGCTCTTGCGTGGAACGACAGCGCTCACGAAGTCGAGCTGCGGCACGGCGATCCAGCCGCCGGTCACATCCCGCTCGTAGTGTTGGTATTCGGAGCTCGCCGGATCGAGCTGGACGTACTCCTTGCCATTCCAGATCGCCGGTCCATGGTAGGCCCGGCTGTTGGGGTCGAAGTAGCTCACCTTGGTGCGCGGATCGTTGCGGAATAGCTGCGCGTACTGCGAGGCCCGCCAGGGTGAAGCGCTTCGATTCTCGATGGTGTACTTGAGGCCGATGCGGTAGGAGCCTCTATGGAACACGAATGTCTTGGTGACGGTGATGCCGTCTTCGCTCCAGGTGAGCGGCACCAGGAACTCTTTCGCCTTGCCGAGCCGGTAGCTCAGGTGCGGTGCGCTGTAAAGCGCTCCCTGGTTCGGGTAGGCCCGACCCGCCGGACCGGTGAGCCCAGTCTGCAGCAGGTACTCGGTCGCGGGATGGGTATTCTCCAGCTGCAGCCGCGCGGGCTTGCCTGTGACCCTGGCGTATTTGAGCAGATCGACCTTCACCAGCGTACCGCCCTGGGTGCTGATGTCGAGGTCATAGACGTTGGTTCGGACGTGGATAAGCGGCGCCTGCCCACTGGGCGCTCCTGCTTGCGCAGGCGGCACAGGCAGGCTTGCCGATACGCTCTTCTGCGTCGAGGCAGCTCTTGGTGCCGGCGCCTGGCTCTGCGGAATACGATTAGCCAGGCTCGATGGCTTTGCGGGGATGCTCGAGGCGACCGACGGACCACCGGCCGGCTGGGCGAATTCGGCGGTCCAGGTCGTGTAGTCGATCCACAGGAGCGCCGCCAGCGCGATCCAGAGGTACAGGCGGAGGTTGTTACTCATGTCGGTGATGGGTACAGGTCAGGGCGTGGGCGGGCGGCACCGGGTCGTAGCCCCCGGGATGCCATGGATGGCAGCGGCCGATGCGTTTTACGGCCAGCCACGCGCCCCGCAGCACGCCGAAGCGTTCGATCGCTTCCGCGGCATACTGGGAGCAGGACGGATAGAACCGGCAATTCGGGCCGAGCAGGGGACTGATCGTCCACTGATAAACGCGGATCAGGAAGACGGCGAGAGTGCGCATCGCTCGCTCACCTGTGTCCACAGAGCCGCCAGGCTCGCATGCAATTGCCCGCCCGGGGCACCGTGAGCCTTGAGCCTGGCGCTCACGACGATATCGACTGCCGGAAGGCCGTGCTGATGCAGTCGGAAGGATTCACGGATAATCCGGCGGATGCGATTGCGCTCTACGGCAGTCCGAGCGATGCGCAGCGCGACGGCAAGACCCAGACGAGGAGCGGACTTGTCGTTGCTGATCACTGTCACCGCGAAGAATCCGTTGCCAAGACGCCGGCCGCGCGCGTACACGGCGTCGAACTCCGCCTTATGTCGCAGGCGCCGGGGCGCCGGAAAGGTCAGCCGCTCTCGGGACGGGCGGGGCATGCTGGCCATGGTCGATCGGTTACGGTCGAGCGGGGCCGGCTCCCGCACGAGAGCGCCGGCCCGAGTCATCCCACGGACCGGAACCGCACCCCGTTCTGCTACGGAATCAGCTTCCTGCGGCCCTTGGCACGGCGGCGTGCCAGCACCTTGCGACCATTCTTGGTCGCCATGCGTGCCCGAAAACCGTGCGTGCGCTTGCGGCGCAGCTTGCTCGGTTGATAGGTACGCTTCATGGCAAGCTCCAGGGGTTCGCTTCCGGAAAAAGGGCGGCAAGGCTAAGCCGTTGAGCGCCAAGGTGTCAATATTTTTATCGGTGGAAAATCTTCAGCACACCAGCGGATGGGTATAGACTGCGCAGCCTTTTCCATTTGATCATCCCGAGGCGGTTGCGGAGGCACGCGTGGAAGCGTCGCTGTGGGCTCGGTGCATGTGCGCCTTGGAGGCCGAGCTCCCTGAGCAGCAATTCAATACCTGGGTGCGGCCGCTGCAGGCGATGGAGGGCGCCGGGGCGCTCAAGCTGCTCGCGCCCAATCGTTTCGTGGTCGATTGGATCAATGAGAAGCTCCTGCCGCGCATCGGCGAGCTACTGCGGGACAAGAGTACCGGCGATGTCCCCATCGTGACGGTCGAAGTCGGCTCGCGCAACGAATCGGCGCCGGGGCAGGCGGCAGCGCAGCCGCAGGAAGGACGGCGTGTCCGGCGTGGTGAAGGTCTGGTGGTCGGCGCTCGGTTGAATGCTGATTTTACCTTCGCGACCTTCGTCGAGGGCAAGAGCAACCAGATGGCGAAGGCGGCGGCTCAGCAAGTTGCCGCAAACCCCGGCAAGGCATACAACCCGCTGTTCCTCTACGGGGGCGTGGGTCTTGGCAAGACGCATCTGATGCATGCCATCGCTCATGTCGTTCGTGCGCAGGACGGCGAGGCGAGGGTCGCGTATGTGCACTCGGAACGCTTTGTCAGCGACATGGTGCGGGCGTTGCAGCACAATTCGATGAACGAGTTCAAGGGTGCCTACCGCTCGCTCGATGCGCTGCTGATCGATGACATCCAGTTCTTTGCCGGCAAGGACCGCTCGCAGGAGGAATTTTTCCATACTTTCAATGCGCTGCTGGAGGGCCAGCATCAGGTCATCCTGAGCTGCGACCGGTATCCCAAAGAAGTCGAGGGTCTGGAGGAACGGCTGAAATCGCGCTTCGGCTGGGGACTCACGGTGGCCATCGAGCCTCCCGAGCTCGAGACTTGTGTGGCCATCCTGATGACCAAATCGAGCCACTTCGGCATGCCGGTGCCCGAGGAGGTCGCCTTTTTCATCGCCAAGCGGATCCGCTCGAACGTGCGTGAGCTCGAAGGAGCGCTGCGCCGGGTAATCGCCAATGCCCGCTTCACCGGGCAGGCGGTCACGTTGGAATTCACCAAGGAGGCGCTGAAGGATCTGCTGTCCCTGCAGGCGAAGCTCGTGACCATTGAGAACATCCAGAAAACGGTCGCGGATTACTACAAGGTCCGCGTGGCGGAGCTGCTGTCGAAGCGCCGCAGCCGCTCTGTCGCCCGGCCCCGGCAGGTCGCCATGGCGCTTGCCAAGGAACTCACCAGCCACAGTCTGCCGGAGATCGGGGATGCCTTTGGCGGCCGGGATCACACCACGGTGTTGCACGCCTGCAAGCGGATAAAGGAGCTGCGCGGTAACGATACACGCATGACCCAGGACTACTCCAATCTGTTGAGAACTCTGACAGCATGATGGGGATGAGCTTGTGGATTTCCGGTGGACGCCGATGGGGATAAAGTTACGCACAGGGGGCCCACAATTTCCCCGCAGTCATTCGTGGGAGAAGTCCACGGGCGAGAGGCGAACAAGTCCTTGATCGAACGGTGCAAGAGCACTTGTCACCGTAATCCACAGGACTAAAAGTCACTACAATCTGAATTCTTAAATATCCAAGAACTAGATAGAACCTTATGAAGCTGACGGCAAAACGCGAGGATCTCCTCGCCCCCTTGCAAAGCGTGATCGGTGTGGTCGAGCGCCGCCAGACGATGCCGGTGCTGGCGAACGTGCTGTTGTCGGCGCGCGAGAGGCGTCTCGGTGTGACGGGAACGGACCTGGAAGTGGAGCTGGTCGCGGGGACCCAGGTGCAGGTGGATCTGCCGGGTGACGTTACGGTGCCAGGCCGCAAATTCCTGGAGATCCTGCGGGCATTGCCCGATGGCATCGACGTCACGCTTGCGACGGAAGGCGAGCGAGTCACGGTGCGCGCCGGCCGCAGCCGCTTTACGCTATCCTCATTGCCGGCAGCAGAATTCCCCGTGCTCGAGGAAATGCAGGCGCAGCAGACGCTGACCCTGCCGCAGGAGGAATTCCGGCGCCTGATCGACAAAACGTATTTCTCGATGGCGCAGCAGGACGTGCGCTATTACCTCAATGGCTTATTGCTCGAGACCGAAGAGAGCACGCTTCGCGCAGTGGCAACGGATGGTCATCGGCTCGCCTTGTCTGAGATGTCGCTGGACGAACCGGCGCGGGGCGGACAGGTAATCGTGCCGCGCAAGGCTGTTCTTGAGCTGCAAAGAACCCTGGGCATGGAAGGAATGATCGAGCTGGCCATAAGTTCAAATCATGTTCGAGCTCAAATCGGTGATATTCGCTTTAGTTCAAAGCTAATTGATGGTCGTTTCCCGGAATATGGGCGCGTAATTCCAGATAATCCGACCAAAGTCGCGTTGGCCGACCGCGAGCTGCTGCGACAGGCCTTGCAACGCACGGCCATTCTGGCGAACGAGAAATACCGCGGTATTCGAGTAACAGTGAAGCCGGACTTGTTGACGCTTCAAGCACACAATCCCGAGCATGAAGAGGCCGAAGACCAGGTCGAGGTAAGCTATGCGGGTGAAGAGGTAGAGATCGGATTTAATGTCACCTATCTACTTGATGCGCTGGGGGCTATCGAGACGGATCAGGTAGAATTGGGCTTTACGGACGCAAACAGCAGCTGCTTGATTCGGGCTCCGGGTTTGGCACAAACACGCTACGTAGTAATGCCCATGCGTCTTTGAGGCTGCTGTTCGCATCACGAGGCTGTGACCCATGGTAATCGGGCATCAAGCAAGAGGCGCAGTGGCTGCATTCGGAAGGTGATAGGTCCAGCGCGCTGTATATTTATTGACCACTCGCAAGGATCCGTTAGAGAGCACTGAAACCGGCTATCGTGCCTCACTCCGCGCCGCGGCGCTCAAAAAGGTCGGGTCTTTCCCCCGCCGTTCGCCGGCTGCGACGGCGGGCGTATCCTTCCCGGTGGACTGCATCTTCGGTTGATGCCATCGGGTTCGGCTCAGCCGGGTGGATAATCTCTGAGGATGTGCATGCCGCTGCCCCGGCTGTGCGGAGCCATTCAGGATGGCTTTACACGTCGCGCTTGGCCAGCCGGTAATTTTCTGCCATTTTTCGATTCGGATGACAGCCAGTGAGCCTAGCGGAGTTTTACCTTCAAAACTTCCGTTGCATCGAATCTGCGGAATTGTCGCTACATGCAGGATGCACTCTGATCTGGGGCGGTAATGGTGCCGGCAAGACCTCTCTTCTGGAGGCTCTCTATCTCTTAGGACGCGGGCGGTCTTTTCGAACTCGCTATTCTGAGCATCTGATACGCCGCGGTACAGAGCGGCTCATGGTCTTCGGGCGCTCTCATACGGGTCTGAATTATGCCGGGGTGGAATTTGATCGCCATCGTGGCTCGCAAGCGAAGGTAAACGGTACCAGTCTGGATTCACTTGCTAAGCTTACGTTGACGTTTCCAGTCCAAATCATCGACCCGGATATCCATAAGCTTGTAGAAGAAAGCGGTAAGAGACGCCGGCGATGGCTCGACTGGGCCGTGTTCCACGTGGAACCTCGATTTGGGGATTGGTGGATGCGTTATGGCCGGGCGTTACGCCAGCGGAACGCTGCTTTGAAAGCCCATGCTGATGCCCGTCCATGGGAAGTAGAGCTCGTGGATCTCGGCGAACGAATCTCGGAGGCACGTCGTACGGTCTTCGATGCTCTCCAGCCTCACTGGCGAAGGATCATTACCGCCGTGAACTGCCCTGAGGGAGACTTGCATTACGCTAAAGGTTGGGCAAATCATCTATCGTTTCGTGAGGCCCTGGATGCTTCCCGCAAGCGAGACGAGTTGCGCTGCATCACTCATCCGGGTCCCCATCGCGCGGATCTGCTCATTCACGTCAAGGAAAGACCCGCTCGAGACGTACTTTCTCGCGGACAACAAAAATTGATGGCGGCAGCGCTCGCATTAGCTCAGCTTCGCTTATTGCGAGATACCTTGGGCATGCTTCCGGCGCTTCTTCTGGATGACCCTGCGGCCGAATTGGACGCTGAGCATTTGGCTGCCGTTGTTCGAGAGATTTCCGAACTCGGCTGCCAGCTTATCGCCACCTCATTGGAACCGGAGATTCCGGGTTTCCTGAACCCCGATCGGGTGTTTCACGTGGAACAGGGCAGGGTCTCGCCCGTATAATGTCCCATTCCAGAATGGACTTTTTCATGGCAGCCGAAGACGTCTACGATTCCAGTAAAATCAAAGTCTTGAGGGGCTTGGACGCGGTGCGCAAGCGTCCTGGAATGTATATCGGTGATACGGATGACGGTACCGGTCTACATCACATGGTTTTCGAGGTCGTCGATAATTCAATTGATGAAGCGCTGGCGGGATACTGCGATCGAATCGCCGTAACGATTCATGCCGATGAATCGATAACGGTTTCGGATAACGGCCGCGGCATTCCGGTAGACATGCACCCGGAAGAGGGACGTTCGGCAGCAGAAGTCATCATGACCGTCTTGCACGCCGGAGGAAAGTTCGACGCGAGTTCTTACAAGGTATCCGGTGGCCTGCACGGAGTAGGCGTATCGGTGGTAAATGCTTTGTCGGATTATTTGCTGCTCACCGTTTATCGTGATGGCAAAGTTCACCGCCAGGAATATCGTCTGGGCGACCCCGTGGCTCCGCTTGCCGTCGTTGGGGAATCGGCTCAACGCGGGACCACGATACGCTTCAGGCCCAGCGCCCAGATCTTCACACACATCCAGTTCAGCTACGAGATTCTCGCCAAGCGTTTGCGCGAGTTGTCATTCCTCAATTCCGGAGTGCGCATCGAGCTGATTGATGAGCGGGAGAATCGCTCGGACGTCTTTCAGCACGAAGGGGGCTTGAAGGCTTTCGTCACTTACCTGAACCGTGCACGCACGCCCATTCATGAGTCGGTCCTGTGGTTCAAGACCCAGGAAGGGCTGGTGACCGTGGAAGTTGCCATGCAGTGGAACGACTCCTATCAGGAAAGCATGTTCTGCTACACCAATAACATCCCTCAAAAGGACGGTGGCACACATCTCGCCGGCTTTCGCAGCGCTCTCACCCGTATGTTGAATGACTACATTGAGAAGGAATCGTCCGCAAAGAAGGACAAGGTGCCCACTACGGGCGACGATGCGCGTGAAGGATTGACGGCCATCCTGTCCGTGAAGCTGCCCGATCCGAAGTTCTCCTCCCAAACCAAGGACAAGCTGGTCTCTTCCGAGGTCAAAGGCATCGTGGAGGCAGCAGTCGCCCCGAAGCTGCAGGATTTCCTGATGGAGCATCCTCAGGAAGCCAAATCCATCGCGGCCAAGATCATCGAAGCAGCACATGCACGCGAGGCGGCACGCAAGGCGCGCGAGATGACTCGCCGCAAAGGAGCTCTGGACGTTGCAGGCCTGCCGGGCAAGTTGGCCGACTGCCAGGAAAAAGATCCCGCGCTATCGGAAATCTTCATCGTCGAAGGCGATTCGGCCGGGGGCTCGGCCAAACAGGGCCGGGATCGCCGTACCCAGGCCATCCTTCCTCTCAAGGGCAAAATCTTGAATGTCGAAAAGGCCCGCTTCGACAAGATGCTCTCTTCGGCTGAAGTCGGAACATTGATTACGGCGCTGGGGTGTGGCGTCGGCAAAGACGACTTCGACCTCGCAAAACTGCGGTATCACCGAATCATTCTGCTTGCCGACGCGGACGTTGACGGCAGCCACATTCGGACCCTGCTGCTGACGTTCTTTTACCGGCAGATGCCTGCCTTGATCGAGCATGGCCACATTTACATCGGTCAGCCACCCCTGTTCAAGGTGAAGCGGGGCAAGCAGGAACTGTACGTCAAGGATGAAGTAGAGTTGGTCGCTGTCTTGCTCAATAGCGCGCTGGAAGATGCATCGCTCCACGTCAATTCGACTGCACCGCCGCTGCAGGGACCGGGATTGGAGGCGCTGGCGCGCCGGTACGCCGAGGTACAAGCCATCATCAAACGCTGGTCGCGCCGTTATGACGACCGGCTACTGGAACAGCTCATCTACCTGCCCGAAGTGCGCACCCCGGATTTCGATCGCCCGGACTGGCTGCGCGGCTGGGCCGCCGAGCTGGGCCAGCGGCTCAATGCGCTGGATGACGCTACGCGGAGCTACGACGTGCAAGTGCAAGAGGGCGCCGAGCATGGCACCCGCGTGACGATCCGCAAGATCGAGCATGGAACCCCCAGCACGAAGTACCTGCCGCGCGAGTTCTTCGAGTCCGCCGAGTACCAGCGCATTGCCGACCTCGCACGGACGCTCGCCGGACTGATCGGTGAAGGCGCCTATGTCGTCCGCGGCGAGGCGCGCCAGGGTGTCGGCTCATTCAAGGAAGCCATGCAATGGCTGTTCGAGCAGGCGCGCAAGGGCCAGACCATCCAGCGCTACAAAGGCCTGGGCGAAATGAACCCGGAGCAGCTCTGGGAGACCACCATCAATCCCCAGACTCGCCGCCTGATGCAGGTGCGGATCGAGGACGCCGTTGCGGCCGACGATATCTTCACCACGCTGATGGGCGATCAGGTCGAGCCACGCAGGGAATTCATCGAGAAGAATGCGTTGTCGGTGACGAACCTGGATATTTAGACCTGCGCAATCCACGTGCTCACCCGGTGCGGCCAATGTTCGCGCCGCTCACGAATGATCCGGATGAGCGAGCCTCATCCGCGTACGCGCTCTGGCGTCTGATGCTTGGCTCGATATTGCCGCTTGGAGTGAGCAACCTCACCGGTGATGGATCTTCGATGGTCTGCCTATTGCAACGACGGCGTCGACGGACATTGGCAGGACAAAGCCGTCATTGCAGGCGAGTACTTACGACACCTTGAAGGTCGGTATCCCACCGCTGCCTTGAGGCGGGCATGACGCCCGGATCCAACGCTTCCCTGCAGCGGCAATGCGCGGATCATGTACAGTGAACACCGGGACAGTCGTTCCCGCACCGGCGATTTTCCGGATCGCACTCCATGCTGCAGTCCGCGCCGGCGCGACCGGGTGCTCAGCCGCCTTCAACACGCACCGGCCCGCATCGGCACGATGCAAAGATGGCAGAATGGCACGTCAATTTCCCCGGGGCGCCGTAGCGCCGAGCAGCCATGTCCCAGCAGAATCTCTTCCCGAGCGCGGTGCAGCTCAGTCCTCGCCGGCATTCCACTACCGCCCGAACGGTGGATGAGCTGATCGGTGAGCAGCTCGAGCATTTCGGGATTGCGGCAAACTCCCCTCACGGTCAGGCGCTCGCGCGTCTGACCAAGGCACTGTTCGAAGCCAATGGGGCTGCCCAGGACACCTGGCGCCTCACCAGCGAGACTCTGTCCAGACTCGACCGCCGCAATCGCATCGCTTGGTTCAATGCCAAGCGTTTTGCCTGTTTTCAGCTCGCCAAGGTGCTCGATACCCTGCAGAATCCTCTGCGGGCGACCTATCAGTCCATTATGGACGATGCCGCTACGACGGTGGCGAAGGGACCGTATCCTCTGTTCGACAACGTCACGGCGCTATTCAGCGCCACTCCAGTCATTACACGGACCGCCACCTATGTGTATGCCTGCACGGAATGGGTGGAAGACGCATTTCAGGGCAGGGAGCTGCTGCACGAGATCTACTCGCGTCTGCTGAATCCAACCTCAATCTGCCTTGCCAACCACGTCGTGGATCTGGAGGCCGGTCCGGAAGCACAAGATTATTTCGCATGGAACTTCAACTCCGGCATGGCGGCAATCGACGCCACTCTCGCCAACCTGATCGGCTACGAGGACCTCGTGCTCGCCAGCCGCAACGTATATGGCGGCACCTATCAGCTGCTGCACGACTGGTACGGCAAGCGCAGCAACCTCGATGTAGCCGTGGAATGGTTCGACGGCGAGGACGTCCGGGCATTCAGCACGGCTCTCGCCGAGGTCGAGCGCCGCTATGCCGACCGCCTGAGCCGCGGCCGGCAGATTTATGTCTACCTGGAATCCCCGTGCAACCCGCACGGCAACGTGCTCGATGTACCGGCCATCTGCCGGACAGCGCACGCCAAGGGGCTGACGGTCATCTGCGACGCCACCGTGGGCACGCCGGTCCTGCAGCGCCTGCTGCAGCGGCCGGACCACCTCGAGCGCCCAGACTACCTCATCCATTCCTATACCAAGGACCTTTGCGGCTCGGGCAACACCACCGCCGGAGTAGTCATCGGACGCAACGAGCGGATGTTTCTGCCCAAGGGCGAGACCGTGCGCGCCATCGGCCACGACGGCCGGGAGAGGCAGTATGCCTGGGACGAGACGATGTTCTGGAACGTCTACTACGTGAAGGGCGCGTTCCTCGACGCCGACAAGGCATTCGAGGTGCTGAGCGGCATGCGCACCCTGGAGCTGCGGATGCTGCAGAAGTGCATCAACACCATCGTGCTGGCGCGCAGCCTCGCCTTGCATCCCATGATCAATGTGCACTGCTCGGCCGTGCCGGGCCATCCCAATGGCGTGCTGCGCGAGCAACTGATGACGCTGGGGTTGCCGGCACCGCTGTTCACCGTCGACTTCGAGGGCACGGCGCGCAATCCGCAGCGCTTGGAAAGATACCGACTGCAGCGCCTGCTCGACAGCCTGGAACCGGCCTTCGGCCTGCAGGTCAGTCTCGGTCAGATCAACACCGTGGTGCTCTGCCCGGCGCTCACCAGCCACTCTGAGATGTCGGAGGAAGCCTTGGCCAAGGCGGGAATCACGCCGACGACTCTGCGCATCTCGGTGGGCGACGAAGATCCTCGCTACCTCCTCGAACACCTGCGCCGCGCCGCGGAGCTTGCCGCGGGTGCGGCGGTCCCGGCTTTTGTGGAAGGCTTCCCTTCGCGCGAGCAGGTCGGTGCCATCTACCAGCAGGTGTACACCGACGTGCACCGGCGGTGGATCGCGGCGCGCTGCGGGAGTTGATTCCTCCGCAGCAGAGGCTCCCGTCTCGAGCGAGGTGAAGTCGGCCATGGAATTCCCGCGCCGGCCACGCTAGCGTCTGCCTCGTTCGCGAACGCCGAGCTCGCGCGGCAGCAGGGCCGCGCTCAATGACCGAGCCGCTCGCGAACAATCCGGCCAATCAAACTTCGCCGCTCCCGGTGCAGCCCGTGCTCGACGCGTGCAGCCGCGGACGACAGCCGGAACTATCGCGGACGCTCGCAGGTCGAAGCAGTCCCACCCTCGACGCATACGAGGGAGGACATGACATGAACAGGTTTGTCTGGGTGCTGGCCATTCTGGCCGCGCTAGCCCTCGCTAGGCCCGCCCTGGCGGACCAAGGCGGCGAGCGCTACGTCATGCATACATACCGCTCTTCCTTCAGCGGCTTCCGGTATCGGCCGTTCAGCTTTCAGATCGAGGGCGGTCCGACGTTCAGCGAAGGAGGGATGGCCAGACAGGATCTGACCGGCGGCTACAATCTCGGTCTTGGACTCACATGGCGGCCGACCTCACGCCTGCCCTTGGCGCTGCGCATCGACGGCATGTACGAGCACTTTGACGATAGACCGGCGGTGCTGGCGCGGGCCGGCTCGACCTTTGGGGCCATCGGCTGGGGACGCACCGAGCTGTGGGGCGGTGATGTCGATCTGGAGCTCGACACGCTGCTCAGTCCGCGAGTGCGCCTCTATTTCCTCCTCGGCGGCGGCTATTACGATCGCCGCGACAGCTTTTACCGGGCGGGACTCGTCAATGGCATCTTCTGCGGCTGGTACTTCTGCTTTGAAGGACCGGTGGAGATGGGCTTGCGGGTGGGCGATCAGACGACCGGAATGAGATTCGAGAAGAACGCAGGCGTCGGTCTGGAGTTCGCCTTGAGCCGCACTACCTCGTTCTTCGTCGATGCGCGCTATATGCGCTTCACTCACGGCGGACAGAACCTCGACTTCGTCCCTCTCAGGTTCGGGCTCAGGTTCTAGCCTGCACGAGCGTTCGCGAACTTTGGCCCCGTGCGCGGGTGGGGCCCCGCGGGACGCCCGTGCCTTTCACGACCAATCCGGGTACTGTGCGACTGCGGCGTTCCCCCCGCCGGTCAGTCCGCCAACATCCCTGGCAGTCCGCCGGAGTTTGGACAAGCCATGCCGCATCCCGTATCCTGAAAAGGGGGCCGTCCCGGTCCAAACGACGGGCGCGAGGTAAGAAATGGCGGGTTCAGCCAAACTCAGGCGCGATGCAGGCGTCATCGGCATTCTGTACGCCAGTCTCGGCAGCATCATCGGCTCCGGCTGGCTGTTCGGCGCCCTGAATGCCGCCGTTCAGGCCGGACCCCGCAGTGTCTTTTCGTGGATCATCGGCGCAGTCGCCATACTGTTTCTGGCCTTCGTGTTCGCCGAGCTCGCGACGATGTTCCCGAACTCCGGCGCCCTGGTACACATGACGCACGTGAGCCACGGCGACCTGGCCGGCAAGATCTGGAGCTGGATCCTGTTCCTCGCGTTCGTCTCCGTGCCGCCCGTGGAAGTCAGCGCGGTTCTCACGTACGCCAACAACTACCTGCCCGGACTGATCAATCCGCTCACCGGCCTGATGACCGGTACGGGCACAGCACTGGCGGCGCTGCTGCTGGCTGCGGTCGTCGGCTTGAATTTCCTGGCGATCCGCTGGGTCATGGCGATCAACAGCGCGGCGACGTGGTGGAAGCTCGTCATTCCGATCGCGACCATCTGCGTGCTGATGGCCTACTCATTCCATCCGCACAACCTGGTTGTCCACATTCACAGCACCCCGGTGAGCGGCATGTTCACGGCGGTGGCAACCGCCGGCATCATATTCAGTTTCTTCGGCTTCCAGCAGGCCATCGCGTTGGCCGGAGAGACGCGTAATCCGAACCGTTACGTGCCGATCGCCCTCATCAGTTCGGTGCTGATCGGCATGGTGATTTATGTCGGTTTGCAGATGTCGTTCATCACGGCGCTGAATCCGCGGGACTTGAGCGGCGGGTGGGCGCACCTGCATTTCACCGGCATGTTCGGTCCGCTGGCCGCCATCGCCGTGGCGGTCGGGGCATTCTGGTGGGCGGTGCTTCTTTACGTCGATGCCCTGATCTCGCCGCTCGGGACGGCCTTCATCTACATCACGGCGAGTCCGCGCATCATCATGGCCGCAGGAGAGATGGGCAACGCGCCGAAGCGCGTCACCAAGCTGAGCCGCCACGGCGTGCCCTGGATCGGGCTCATCGTCACCTATCTGGTCGGCGTGCTGTTCTTCTTTCCCTTTCCCTCCTGGCAGAAGCTGGTCTCGGCCGTCTCGCTGATCACGGTCCTCTCGTACAGCATCGGGCCGGTGATCCTGCTGAGCCTGCGTACCTCGCTTCCGCAGGCGGCGCGTCCGTTCCGGCTCCGGGCGGCGGGCCTGCTGTCGACGACCGCGTTCATTTTGTCCAACTGGATCATCTATTGGACCGGATATGCCGTGGGCAAGTGGATGTTCGGCGCGGTGTTCGCCTACATCGTGGCGTACCTCTTCTGGTACTTCGCCGTGCGCCGCAGGCCGCTCGCGGAGCTGGGGTGGCGGCAGGCGTGGTGGATCCCTCCATATCTGGCCGGCATGTGGCTGATCGGTTATCTGGGTCCGCGGGGCGTCATGGGCGGCACAGGCACATTTGGGTTCTTCACCGGCATGTGGATCATCGCCGGTTTCAGCCTGCTGGTGCTGTGGGCCGCTCTGCGCGCGGCGCAAGGCTCTGCAGGCGCACAGCGCTGCGCCGATTTCGTGAAGACACTTGCCTCGAGCGGAGTGGAAACGCCCAGACGTCCCGAAGAGCTGGAAGCACCCTAGGTCCGCCCGCCGCCGGCATCAAAGGAGTTGTCGGCTCGATGCCGCGGTACTCCTGGGGCGCAGATCTCAGCGCCTAGGCGATGAGGACTGCGTCGGCTGCGGCCACTGAGGCCACTGCGGCAGTCCGTCGGTGATTTCGTAGTAATCGCCTTTGTCCGCCACGAAGATATGGGTCGCGGACCCGAGGCCCGTGGGACTATCGAGAGCGCCGGCCCAGATGCTGATGTGGCGGCCATGCGCAGGCTTCCAGAACAGCTGCGAGCCGCAGGTGCCGCAGAACCCCCGCTGCGCGCCCTCGGAGGACGGGTACCAGCGCAGGCTTTCGGCCGAGATCAGCCGCAGCTTCTCGGGGGCGCAGGCGGTGGCTGCGGCGAAATGCCCGCTCGCCCGGCGGCACAGGGTGCAGTGGCAATAGACGATCGGGCGAAGTGGACCGCATACCTCGAAGCGCACCCCTGTGCACAAGCACCGGCCGAGCGCGCTGGCGCCCCGGGATTGCTCCGTAGACTGAGCATCGGACATATCGGCCTCCGGAGTCGGGACAATGGAACGACCGCGCTCATCAAGCGTCGCGCCGAGTCTCTCAGCCGGCATCGGCCCGCGCCTGACCGGAAGCGACGTCCGCACGCTCCATCCGCGCCACGGTACTCTCGATCCAGGACTGTATCTCCCGGTTGACCTCGCGCGGATCGCGGCCGGCGGCGGCTACCGGCTTGCCGATGGCCACCCGAATCGTGCCCGGCTTCTTGAGCAAGCCCCGCCGCGGCCAAAAGCTGCCGGCATTGTGCGCCACCGGTAGCAAAAGCTTGCCGGTCTCGGCGGCGAGCAGCGCCCCGCTCACCCCGTAGCGCCGGGTCTGGCCTGGTGACATGCGTGTGCCTTCCGGGAAGATAATGATCCAGTCACCCTCGGCCAATCGCTCCTTGCCCTGGGCGATGACCTGTCCGACGGCGGAACGGCCGGACTTGCGGTCGATGGCGATCGCATGCACCTGCCGGATGCCCCAGCCGACCACGGGGATCCAGGTGAGCTCGCGTTTCAGCACCCAGACCTGGCGGGGAAACACCAGCGACATGGCAATGGTTTCCCACGAAGAGGAATGCTTCCATAGCGCGATGTGATTGTCAGCGGGCAGGTTTTCCAGGCCTTCGATCCGATAGTCCAGCCGACAAGTCCACTTGAGCGCCGTGAGCAGCACCCGTGCCCACACTCTGATCAGAGTGAAGCGGCGCCGGAACGGCAGCACCGAGCACGCGATCACGAAGAAGATCGCGTAAAAAAACGTCCACAGGAAGAGGAATAACGTGAAGACGAGCGAGCGCAGAAACTGCATGGTGCCGGGTCTCGAAGGAGCGCAGCCGTAAAGCGGATTTCCCCGGGCCCCGGGAACGCCTGCAAGGCCATACCGGCGACGGCCCGGGGAAATCCGCTCAAGGGCGCGGTCCGATGTTCATTTCACCGAAGGATTCCTGGCGTCGCTCACCCCGGCAGCCGGGACAAGTCCGCCACGCCGGCGAACAGATCGCGCATGTGCGCAAGCAGCGCCAGCCGGTTGGTGCGCAGTCGTGGGTCTTCGTCCATGACCATCACTGCATCGAAAAAAGCGTCCACCGCGGGCCGCAGGGCCGCCAGCTCCGTGAGCGCGCCGGCATAATCGCGCCGGGCCGTAGCCGCCGAGACCGTGCCGCGCAGCGCATCGATGGACTCGAAAAGGCTCCGCTCGGCCGGCTCTTCGAGCAGAGCCGGATCGACCGGGGAGGCTGCGCCCCCGGCCGCTCGCCCGCCGCTGCGCGGCTCAGGTGTCTCGGCCCGGGCTTGCTCGCCTGACTTCCTCAGGAGGTTGGCCACGCGCTTGTTGGCCGCCGTGAGGCTCGCCGCCTCCGGCAGCGCCAGAAATTCGCTGAGCGCCTTCAGCCGCCGATCGAAATCCATGGGCGAAGCAGGCCGTGTCGCGAGCACCGCGTCGAACATCTCCGTAGTGAACGGTCCTTTGACCGCATCGTTCTCAAGATAGTAGGCGCGCAAGCGCTCGAGCACATAGTCATACAGCTCCTCGGCCACTGCATCGATCGACAGGGCCGGTGCGGCCTTGCCCGTCGGCAACGCGATCCGCTCGATGTCCGCCTGCGCGAGGCCGACCGCATGCCGCAGCAGCCCCGCCAGGTCGAGATCGAGACGCCTCTCGAGCAGGATGCGTGTGAGTCCGATGGCTGCCCGGCGCAACCCGAAGGGATCCTTCGTGCCGCTCGGCTTGCTGCCGAGCGCGAATATCCCCGCCAGGGTATCGAGCTTATCGGCGATGGCGATCACCATGCCGGTGCCTGTCAGCGGCAGCGCGTCGCCCGCGCCGCGCGGCAGGTAGTGCTCCCGGAGGGCGGCGGCCACTTCCGGATCCTCCCCATCGGCCAGCGCGTAGTGGGCGCCCATGATGCCCTGCAGCTCGGGAAATTCGCCGACCATGGCCGACAGCAGGTCGCACTTGCACAGGCTCGCCGCGCGCTCCGCCTGTGCCACGGACTGTCCGGTCGCCCCGGCGACCTCGATCGCCAGCACGCGGATGCGCCGGCTGCGGTCACCGAGTGAGCCAAGCCTCGCCTGGAAAGTGACCGTATCCAGGTCCGCGATGCGGGCCGCGAGCGGGGTCCTGCGATCCTGGTCCCAGAAAAACGCCGCATCGGCGAGGCGCGGGCGCACCACGCGTTCGTTGCCTTCGATCACCTTGGCGGGCTCGCGGCTCTCGAGGTTGGCGACCGCGACGAAACAAGGCAACAGAGCGCCGTCCATGCTCTCCACGGGGAAATATCTCTGGTGATCCTCCAGGGTGGAAATCAGCACCTCGCGCGGCAGCCCGAGAAAGCGCGGCTCGAAACGGCCGGCGAGTGGCACGGGCCACTCGACCAGCGCGGTGACCTCATCGAGCAGCGCCTCGCGCATCAGCGCCCGCCCGCCGAGTCCGGCGGCGGCGGTCGCGACCCGCTCGCGCACCCGCTCGCGGCGGACCGCGAAGTCTGCAATCACGTGGCCGTGCCCGCCCAGCGAGCGCTCGTAGGCCGCGGGAGTCGAAAGCGCGAGCGGCTTTGGCGCATGAAAGCGATGACCGCGAGTCAGCTTGCCCGCCGGGATATCGAACAGCGTAGCGGGCACGACTTCCCGGCCATACAACATGACGATCCAGTGCACGGGCCGCACGAATTCCACCTCGCCTGCACCCCAACGCATCCGCCGCTGGATGGGCAGCGCATCGAGAGCGGTGCGCACCAGGTCGGGCAGCAGCTGCACGGCGGAGGCGCCGGGCTTGACCCCGGCGTAATAAAGGAATGCCCCCTTGCCCTCCTCGCGGCGCTCGAGCACATTCCAGGCCACGCCGCAGCCGGCGGCGAACGCCTGCGCGGCCCGGGTCGGCTGACCGGCCGCATCGAATGCCGCGTTGACCGGTGGGCCGCGCCGCTCGATTCTCTGGTCCGGCTGGCGGACTGCGAGCCGCCTGACGAGCACCGCCAGCCGCCGAGGCGAAGCGAATGATTTGACCTCCCCGTGGGCGAGATCGGCCTTCGACAGGCCGTTCGACAGGCCGGCGGCGAATGCCTGCTCCAGAGCACGTAATGCCTTCGGCGGGAGCTCTTCCGTGCCAATCTCAACCAGGAAATCGTGTTTTTCGACAGTGCCCGTGCCATCCCGGGACACGACGCTTCGAGGCTGGCGCTTGGCGCCGCTTGAAATTGCTCCCGGAGATTCCGTCATGGATCGGCCCTCAACCGGGTGGCGCCTGAGCCGTCCTCGACCGCAGGCCGGACCACGGCGTCGCGCGCGGGTCGACGGCTTTGCAGGATCGGAAAGCCCAATGCCTGCCGGCTGTCGTAATAGGCGCGCGCCACGCCGCTTGCCAGCGCGCGCATGCGCAGGATGTAGCGTTGGCGCTCCGTCACGGAGATCGCGCGCCGTGCATCGAGCAGATTGAACGTGTGCGAGGCTTTGAGCACCTGCTCATAGGCCGGCAGCGGCAGACCTTGCTCGAGCAGTGCCCGGCAGCCGTGCTCGTAGTCCTCGAAATGGCGGAACAGTGTCGCAACGTCGGCCCGCTCGAAGTTGTACTTGGACTGCTCCACCTCGTTTTGGTGAAACACGTCGCCATAGGTCATTCTGCCGAGCGGACCGTCGGTCCACAGGATGTCGTACAGGCTTTCAACCCCCTGCAGGTACATGGCCAGCCGCTCCAGGCCATAAGTGATCTCGCCGGTGACCGGCCGGCAGTCGAGGCCGCCGACTTGTTGGAAGTAGGTGAACTGGGTCACTTCCATCCCGTTGAGCCATACTTCCCAGCCGAGTCCCCAGGCTCCGAGCGTCGGCGATTCCCAGTTGTCCTCGACGAAGCGCACGTCGTGCACCAGCGGATCGAGCCCGAGCGCGCGCAGGCTCCCAAGGTATTGCTCGAGGATGTCCGCCGGCGAGGGCTTGATCACGACCTGGAACTGATAGTAGTGCTGCAGGCGGAAGGGATTCTCGCCGTAACGGCCGTCGGTCGGCCGGCGGGACGGCTGGGTGTAGGCGGCGCTCCAGGGCTCCGGTCCGATCGAGCGCAGGAAGGTCGCCGTATGAAAGGTGCCGGCGCCGACTTCCATATCATAGGGCTGCAGAACGATGCAGCCCCGGTCGGACCAGTATTGCTGCAGGGCGAAGATCAGCTCCTGAAAGGTACGAGGCAGGGTCGCGGTCTTCATCACCTGATCAAATGAGCAAAACGGCTCGCGAGTATAGCGAAGACCCGCAATTCTCGACTGCCACGCTACGTGGCGATCATGCAATTTGACATTGCACAATCTTGGCGCGTTTCTTCTTGAAATTGCACCATTTTAAAGCATTTGATCCATGTTGATTTTATAACCATTTGATTTTTAAGAAACTATATTCTGGCACAAAGTATGCACTATCATGGTGCTGAGTTATTCAAGCTCTATTTTGCATTATTTACGAAATATGGCGCTGCGGCTGAGGAATGCGGCCGCAGAGCGGATTTTTCCCGGATGCTTAAGGGACGTGGTCGCGCCAGCTCACCAGTTCGCCGCAAGCGATGGGGTCGAATATGCGGGGCTGCGCGGGTCTTTGAGTGCCGCAGCCGCAAGGCCCGCAGAGGGTGCGGGGGAGCCGGTCCTGCCCCCAAGGCAGGACAATGCGACGCGCCTGATGGCGTCCCGGGAAAATCCGCTCAAGGGCACGTTCCGTTTGCGATCCGGCGGCGCGGCTCGTGAATGATGCGGACTCCACCTTATGTTCCCGGAGGCGATATGACACCGACCGATGTAATCAAGTTGATCAAGGACAAAGACGTCAAGTTTGCGGATCTGCGCTTCACCGACAGCCGTGGCAAGGAACAGCACGTGACCATTCCGGCACGTCTGGTCGACGAGGATCTGTTCCGCGACGGCAAGATGTTCGACGGCTCGTCCATCGCGGGCTGGAAGGGCATCAACGAGTCGGACATGATCCTCATGCCCGAGGCGGACACGGCGGTGCTCGACCCTTTCTTCGATGAGACCACGGTCAACATCCGTTGCGATGTCGTCGAGCCGGCCACCATGCAGGGCTATGAGCGCGATCCGCGCTCGCTCGCCAAGCGCGCGGAGGCGTACCTGAAATCCACCGGCATCGCCGACGGCGCGATGTTCGGCCCCGAGAACGAGTTCTTCATTTTCGACAGCGTACGCTTCGGCAACGAAATGCGCGGCAGCTTCTACGCCATCGACTCCGTGCAGGGTGCGTGGAGCTCGGGAGCGGAATACGCCGAGGGCAACATGGGGCATCGTCCGGGCATCAAGGGCGGCTATTTCCCGGTACCTCCGGTCGACGCCTACCAGGATATCCGCTCGGCGATGTGTCTGGCGTGCGAGGAACTCGGCCTGAAAGTCGAGGTTCATCACCACGAAGTGGCCACCGGCGGCCAGGCCGAGATCGGCGTCGGCGCCGGCACACTGGTCAAGAAGGCGGACCAGGTCCAGATCCTGAAGTACGCGGTACTCAACGTCGCGCAGCGCTATGGGAAGACCGCTACGTTCATGCCGAAGCCCCTGGTCGGTGACAACGGCAGTGGCATGCACGTGCACCAGTCGCTGCAAAAAGAAGGCAAGGCGCTGTTTGCCGGCGACAAGTACGGCGGGCTCTCGGAGACCGCGCTGTACTACATCGGCGGCATCATCAAGCACGCCAAGGCTCTAAACGCCTTCACGAACGCCGGAACCAACAGCTACAAGCGCCTGGTGCCCGGTTTCGAGGCGCCCGTCATGCTCGCCTATTCCGCGCGCAACCGCTCGGCGTCCATCCGCATCCCCTGGGTGTCGAATCCGAAGGCGCGCCGCATCGAAGTGCGTTTCCCCGACTCGAGCGCCAACCCCTATTTTGCCTTCGCCGCCATGATGCTGGCCGGCCTGGACGGTATCCAGAACAAGATCCACCCCGGCGAGCCCGCCGACAAGGATCTCTATGACCTCGAGCCCGAGGAGGCCAGGCACATCCCCACCGTGTGCCACTCGCTGGACATGGCGCTCGAGCACCTCGACAAGGACCGTGAGTTCCTGACGCGCGGCGGGGTGTTTACCAACGACGTGATCGATGCCTACATCGGCCTGAAGATACAGGAGGTAACCAGGTTCCGGATGGCTACGCACCCGGTCGAGCTGGAGATGTACTACAGCTGCTGATCGGATCGTGAACGCGACGCGCTCATTCACCACCGGAGCCTCTTCGCCGAGGAGAGGCTCCGGGGTGGGCGCGGAGTCTTCAGCGAGGACACAGGAGGTGTCCTCGAGCCGCGGCAGCGCCGAGGCCGCGCGCCTGGCGTCCGGCCGCGAACGACGGATGAAGTTCGTGGCTGAAGCGCCGCACATGCCGCTTACTTGTCATATTCCGTCGCCTTTGTCCTCGGTCGCAAATCGGTCTATCCTCCTAACCCATGCGCGCCACCCGATCGACCCCTTCTCGGCCGCTCCTCCTCGCCGTCCTCGTCTGTGTCGGCTCCACGGCGCTGGCGGGCAACGGCAATCCGGTGACGGTGTACAAGTGGGTCGACGCTCACGGAGTCGTCCATTACAGCGACCAGCCGCGTCCGGGCGCGAAGAAGCTGCAGATCGCCGGCGCCCAGACCTTCTCCGCGCCCCCGGCGCCCGTGGTGCTGTCCTCGTCCGCTGCGCCGCAGTCTGCCGCAACGTCCCGGGGCTATCGAAGCTGCACGATCGCGCAGCCCCGCGATCAGCAGATGCTGATGAACGTCTACAAAGCGACGGCGGTCGTGAGTACCGATCCGCCGTTGCGGCCCGGAAACCGGATTCGTCTGTTTTACGACGGCCGCCAGCTCCCCGGCGGCGGCTCCTCTTTCACGTTTCCGGTGAACCGAGGCCAACATACCGTCTCGGCCGTCGTCGTGGACCGCTTCGGCCAGATTCTGTGCGAGACCTCCACGGTGACGTTCTACGTGCACCAGCCGTCCGTTCTCAACCCGTACAGTCCCCTCTTTCATCACCCGCCGCCACGGCCGCCGCCGGGCCGTTGACGCCGCAGGCGCGCACCGAATCGCCGGGAGGCCGCCGTGGCCTTTGAGCACGGCGGGCCCTCGGCGCTCGCGCATTTCGATCCGGCGGGTCTGCTCGATGCCCTGTCGACCGGCATCATCGTGCTCGATGCGCAGCTGTGCGCCATCTATGCGAATGTCGCCGCCCAGGACGTGCTCGCCTTCAGTCTCAACCAGGCGCGTGGCCGGCCGTTTACCGACTTTCTGCACGATGCCGATGGTCTGAAAGCCCACCTGCGCCGGGCGCTCGATACGGGCGTGGGGCTGACCGACCGGGAGCTGACCGTGCGTCCGGCCGCCGCGCCGCGCGAGAGCCGCACGCTCGATGTGACCATCACCCCGATCGAGGGCCAGATCACCGGCACCCATCTGCTCCTGGAGCTGGCCGACGCCACGCAGCGCCAGCGTATCAGCCGCGAGAACGATCTGCTGGCGCGACTCGACGGCAGCCGCCTCATGATCCGACAGCTGGCGCACGAGATCAAAAACCCGCTCGGCGGCCTGCGCGGCGCGGCGCAGCTGCTCGAGCGCGAGCTGCCCGCCGCGGCGCTGAAAGAGTACACGCAGGTCATCATCGGCGAGGCAGATCGCCTGGCCGCGCTGGTCGACTCCATCGCCGGGCCGGGCAAAGCCCCGCAGAGATCGCTCGTCAACGTGCACGAGATCTGCGAGCACGTTTACCGGCTGCTGCGAGCCGAGGCGGGCGCGGAAGTCGTCATCGACCGCGACTACGATCCGAGCCTGCCGAACGCCTGGCTGGACGGCAATCAGATCATCCAGGCACTGCTCAACGTGATGCGCAATGCCCTGCAGGCACTCGGCGGCCGCGGCCGTGTCGTACTGCGTACGCGCGCGCTGAGCAACGTGATCATCGCCTCGGTCAGGCATCGTTTAGCCGCCAGCGTGCAGGTTGAGGACGACGGTCCCGGTGTTCCCGAAGAGCTGCGATCGAGCCTGTTTTATCCCCTGGTGACCGGCCGCCCCGACGGCACAGGCCTTGGACTGGCTGTCGCCCAGCAGCTGGTCTGTCGCAACGGCGGTCTCATCGAATTCGACACCGAGCCCGGGCGTACCGTCTTCACGCTGTTGTTGCCGTTGGCAGGCCCGGCATGAGTCCGGCCATGCACCCGGCGCTTCGCGTCTGGATTATCGACGACGACAGCTCCATCCGCTGGGTGCTGGAGCGCGCCTTGCGCAACGGCGGGCTGCAGCCGCGCGCTTTCGACGCCGCGGAACCCGCCCTCGATGCGCTGGCGCGCGAGGTCCCCGACGTGCTGATGACCGACATTCGCATGCCCGGCCGCTCGGGCCTGGAACTGCTGAGGAAGATCCGCGAGTCGCGCCCGCTCCTGCCGGTCATCGTCATGACCGCCCACTCGGACCTCGGCAGCGCCGTGTCCGCCTACGAAGGCGGCGCCTTCGAGTACCTGCCCAAGCCCTTCGATATCGATCAGGCAGTGGCGCTGGTCCGGCGTGCAGCGAGCGCCCATCCCCGGGGCGGGACCGAAGTCGCGGGCGAGACACGCATCCCGGAGCTGCTCGGCACCGCACCGGCCATGCAGCAGGTATTCCGCGGCATCGGCCGGCTGTCACGCTCCAGTGTCACGGTACTGATCACCGGCGAGTCCGGCACCGGTAAGGAGCTGGTGGCGCGCGCTCTGCACGATCACAGTCCCCGCTCCGGCAAGCCCTTCATTGCACTCAATACTTCGGCCATTCCCGGCGAACTGCTCGAGTCGGAGCTGTTCGGCCACGAGCGCGGCTCGTTCACCGGCGCCGACGCTCAGCGCCGCGGTCGCTTCGAGCAGGCCGACGGGGGCACGCTGTTTCTCGACGAAATAGGCGACATGCCGGCGCAAATGCAGACGCGGCTGCTGCGCGTGCTGGCGGAGGGAGAATTCTATCGCGTGGGAGGCCAGACGCCGATCCGCGTGGACGTGCGTGTGATCGCAGCGACCCACCAGAACCTGCAGGACCGCGTGGCCCGCGGCCTGTTCCGTGACGATCTCTATCACCGCCTGAACGTCATCCGCCTGGAGCTGCCGCCGCTGCGTGACCGGGCCGAGGACATTCCTCTGCTGCTGCGTCACTATCTTCGGCGGGCGGCTCGCGATCTGGGAGTGAAACCCAAGGCGCTTGCCCGGGACGCCGAAGAGCGGCTGTCGAGCTACCGCTGGCCCGGCAACGTACGCGAGCTGGTCAACATCTGCCGGCGCCTGTCGGTGCTGGCACCGGGAAGCGAGATCCACCTGGAGGACCTGCCGCCGGAGATCGAGGCCGCGCACGAGTCCGGTGCGCAATCCGACTGGCAGAAGGCGCTCACCGCCTGGGCGGACCGACAGGCCATGAGCGGTCAGGGGGCGCTGCTCGAGGTGGCGCTGCCCGCGTTCGAGCGTATCCTGATCCGCGCAGCGCTCAGACGCACCCAGGGCCACCGACAGGAGGCGGCCCGTCTGCTCGGCTGGGGACGCAACACCCTGACCCGCAAGCTCAAGGAGCTCGATCTCGATATCCCGGAGTCGAGCAGCGGCCCGCAGCCGCGGCAGGCGCCGGGGTCTTGATCAGACCTGAAGAGTGCCGGTCAGCTCCGTGACACCGCCCAAGCCGTGCGCGCGCAAATAGTCCGCGATGCCGGCATTGATGCGCTTGCAGACCAGGGGGTCGTAGAAAAGTGCGGTGCCCACGCCGACCGCGGCGGCACCGGCGATGAGAAATTCGATGGCGTCCCCGGCCGTCGTGATTCCGCCCTGGCCGATGATCGGGACACCGTGCTTGCGCGCCACCTCGTGCACCTGCTGCACCTTCAGCAGCGCGATCGGCTTGATCGCCGGCCCCGAGAGGCCTCCCTGGACGTTGCCGATCACGGGCCGGCGCGTGTGCGTGTCGATGGCCATGCCCATGACCGTATTGATAACCGACAGTGCATCGGTGCCCGCCTCGATGCAGCGGCGGGCGTTCTCGCGGATGTCGGTCTGGTTGGGCGAAAGCTTGGTGATGAGCGGCTTGCCCGTCGCCCGGCGGCAGGCTTCGACCACCTGGGCGGACATGTCGGGGTAGTTCCCGAAGGCGACGCCGCCCTCCTTGACGTTCGGGCAGGAAATGTTGATCTCGATGGCATCGATGGGCGACTGATCGAACAGCCGCGTGACCTCGGCGTACTCCTCCACGGTCGAGCCCGATACGTTGGCGATGAAGCGGGTCTCGCCGAAGTCGAGTTCCGGCAGGATGCGCTGAATGACGTGCGCGGCTCCCGGATTCTGCAGTCCGATCGAATTCAGCATGCCCGCAGGCGTTTCGCACACACGGTGCGGGGGGTTGCCGAGGCGGGGTGCAAGCGTCGTGCCCTTGAGCACCACCGCCCCGGCATCGCGGTTCGAGAACCCTTGAATGCGGGTGTATTCCTCACCGAAGCCCACGCAACCGGAGAGCAGCACGACAGGCGAGGCAAAGTGCAGTCCGCAGAATTTGAGCTTCAGCGAATCGGACATCACTCCATTATCGCCCATCATGGCGTGGGCGGCCCACCCCGGCCCGTGCGATGGATGTGGATCTGGATCCGCCCCTTCGGGCCGATCAGCCAGGAGGCAAGCCACCCGGCCACCCAGACGATGAGCGCGGCCTGGAAGGCCGGCCAGAATCCCGCGACGTGAAATCCCGGCAGCATCCACGCCACCAGCGCGAGCATGGCCGTATTGACCACGAGCAGAAACACACCCAGCGACAGGACGGTGAGCGGCAGCGTCAGCAGGATGACGATCGGCCGCACGATGGCGTTGACGACGCCCAGCAAGATGCCGGCGAGAATAAGCGTTCCGGCATCGTTGATGGAGATGCCGGGCACCCAGCGTGTGGCGGCCCACAGTCCAAGCGCACTGATCACGGCGCGCAACACGAAAGCGGTCACGATTTCTCCGGATTTGAGCCGTGAACCAGGGCCTTGAGGCGTATCAGCGCCGCCTGCCAGCCGGTCCTCAAGCGCAGGTACTGAACATCCCATTCGGGCGAGCCGGGAACGCCGGAGCCCAATAATCGTAAGATGGTACCCGCGCGGGAGGGTTCAAGAATGAAATCGTCGATCAGAGCGCTGTCCGCCGGCGGCAGCAAGGCGGATGGCAGGTAGATCAGCCGCAGCCGTCTGCCCGGCTCGAACAGGTCGATGCAGGCTTCCAGCTCGGTCACGCGATCGACGCACGCACGAAACAGGCCGCCGGGGCGGGCGTTGATCCGGGCATCCGGAGCGCACCACAGGGACAGTTGCGAAGGATCGGTGAGCGCATTCCAGACCGTCTCCACGTCGGCGCGCAGATCGAGCCGATGAGCGTAGCCCCGGGACTTTTCCATGGACGCCATTGTGCCATTACCGGGCCGCCGGTTTCGCCTATGCTATGTGCCCCCTCGGGAGGTGCACATGGCGCTCGTGAATCTGGTCATCGCTCTCGCCCTGATGGAGTTCTTCGGCTTCGGCGCCGCAGTCGGCAAGGCGCGGGACAAGTACCACGTGGCGGCCCCGGCGACCACGGGCCACGAGATTTTCGAGCGCTACTTCCGCGTGCAGATGAACACGCTGGAGTTACTCATCATGTTCATCCCGGCCATCTGGATTTTCGCCCATTACATCAGCCCGGGCATCGCCGCAGCGCTGGGTGCGCTGTTTCTGATCGGACGGATCGTCTACTTTCTGGCGTACGTGAAGGAGCCCAAGTCGCGCAAAGCGGGGTTTGCGCTCTCGGCCGGACCGCTCCTGGTCCTTGTGATCGGCGCGGTCTTCGGGGCGGCGCGAAGCGCCCTGCTCCATCTTTAAGAGGCCGGCTACTCCGTCTCCGGCTTGATCGGCCGGGCCATCAGACCGCGTACCGCTTCCCTGGCGGGAACGCCCTCGTAGAGAACCCCATAGACGCTCCCGCACAGCGGCATCTCCACGCCGGCGCGGGCGGCGACATCCCGCAGCGCGCGCGCGGCAGGATAGCCCTCGACCACCTGACCGATCGATTCCAAGGCCTCGGCAGGCGAGCTACCGCCGGCGACTTTGAGGCCGAAGCGGCGGTTGCGCGATTGGTCATCGGTGCAGGTGAGCACCAGGTCGCCGAGACCCGCGAGACCCATGAACGTCTCGCGCTGCGCCCCGAGAGCCACGCCGAGCCGCATCATCTCAGCCAGTCCGCGCGTAATCAGCGCCACGCGCGCGTTGGCGCCCAGCCCCAGACCGTCGGACAGCCCAGCACCGACTGCCAACACATTCTTGACCGCGCCGCCCACCTCGACACCGATGATGTCGGTCGAGGTGTATACGCGGAAGTTCGTCGACGACAGGTCCTCCGCCAGCGCTTTGGCGAACGCTGCGTCCGTGGAGGCCACGACCATCGCGGTGGGCAGACCCGCACCGACCTCGCGTGCAAAGGTTGGCCCGGAGAGAACCGCGACCGCGCGCTGCGGCCCAAGGATCTCGCGCGCCACCTGGTGCGGCAGCAGGCCTGTGGGCAGCTCGAAGCCCTTGGTGGCCCACGCCAGCTGCGTCTGCTCGCCAAGTACCGGCTGCAGCTCGGTCAGCATCGAGCGGAAGGCGTGGCTCGGCACCGCGATCAACAGATCGCGCGCGCCGCGAAGCGCGGCGGCCAGATCCGGCTGCACCACCAGCGCATCGGGGAATGCGCCGGAGGGAAGGTAGCGCCCGTTGCGCCGCTCACGCGCCATGACTGCGAGCTGCTCGCGGTCGCGGCCCCAGAGCCGGCTCGGACGCCCGCTGCGCGCGAATTGCACCGCGAGCGCCGTTCCCCATGAGCCGGCGCCGAGCACGGCGACGGGCGGATCGTGGCCGGCTGCGGCGCTCATGATCCGGGGCTTGCGGGCGGCGAAGCCGCTTCAGTTGGCCTGCGCGGCGGTCGGAATGGGCTGATTCTGATTGGCCGCGTAGAGCGCGTCGAAATTCACGGGCGGCAGCAGCAGCTGCGGGAAACCGCCCAGGGTGATCAGCTGCGACACCTGCGCGCGCGCGTACGGGAACAGCACCCCCGGGCAGATGGCGCCGACCGCGCGCTTGGTGTCCTCCTCGGACAGATTGCGCAGCATGAACACGCCGGCTTGCTTGACTTCCACCAGAAAGACCGTGGTCTCGCCCTGTTTGGCCGAGACGGTTACGGTCAACACCACCTCCTGCACTTCGGGCGCGAGCACGGTCACGCCGGTATGCAGATCGAGGTTGATCTGCGGATTCCAGTTGCCTTCGCCGCGCGGACCGTTCGGGGCCTCGTACGAGCAGTCCTTCAGGTAGACGTGCTGCAGGTGCAGGATCGGGCCGTTGGCCTCTTCGGGTGCCGGCATGGTGCCGGCGGCTTCATTCACCATTTGTCAGACTCCGGTTTTCAACAGTTTGTCGAGGTCGCCGCGGGCATCGAGCTCGTAGAGATCGTCGCATCCGCCGACATGCGTCTCACCGACGAAGATCTGCGGGACGGTGTGCCGCCGGCTGCGCAGCTGCATCTCGGCGCGGGCCTGCGGCCGGGCGTCCACATCGATCTCCTCGAAGGCGACCCCCTTGCGCATCAGCAGTTGCCGGGCGCGCGCGCAGTAGGGACACCAGCCGGTGGCATACATGAGCACTCTGGCATGGCTCATGCCTTGTTTCCCGCGCCCTTTTCCACCGGCAGATTCTCTGCATGCCAGGCCGTGAGCCCGCCGCGCAGAGCGACCGCCTGATCGAACCCCTGGGCGCGCAGCTGCCGCACGGCGGCACCGGCCAGCGAGCCGCGGTCGCAATATACGATGAGCGGCTTCTGCTTGTACTTCTTCAGCAGCTCTGCGCCCTTCAGGATCTGCTCCCCGTCCATGCGCCGCGCGCCTGCGACGTGGCCCGCCGCATACAGTTCCTGCGGCCGCAGGTCGAGCGCCAGCGCACCCCGGTTCATCAACAGGATAGCTTCCTGCGGTGAAACACCGGCGAAACTCTCGCTGCGAGCGCGCATCTCAAACAAGATCGCGATTACCGCCACCGCTACGGTCGAGGCGGCCAGCCAGGGGTGGACGTGTATATATTGAGCGAGATGATCCATGAAGGGTGTTCAGAAGACCGTACCAGCTGTAAAAAGGTCGCGCATTATAGCGTCCCTATGCAATATGGCAGGGATCATTGGTCGCCGAGGGCCCTCTCCGGAGGGTGGCGGACGCCGATCTTTCTGGCCGTGATCACGCTGGCGCTGGCGGCCGGCGCGGTAGCGCCGGCCTCGACGCCGCAAGCCCGGATGCACAGCACCCGGGCACGGCTGCAAGCCGTGCGGGCGCAGATCGAGCGCATCATTAGGCGAGTGCGCGCATCGCGAATAGAGCAGAGCCGCCTGACCGCCAGTCTCCGGGCTGCCGAGCAGTCTGTCGGAGCGGCGCGCGCCGCGCTGCAAACGCTCCGCGAGCGGCTCGCGGCCGACGCAGCCCGGCAGGCGGCGCTGGCCGCCAGGAAGCGTCAGCGGCAGGCGGCGCTGGATCGCAGCCGCCATGCTCTGGCCGACGAGCTGCGCGCGGCATATCTGATCGGACGGGAAGGGCCGCTCACGCTGCTTCTCAATCAAGGTGATCCGAGCCGCATGGGCCGGATGTTTGCCTATTACAGCTATTTCAGTCGAGCGCGCGCGCACCGGATCCACGCTATCGAGGCTGACCTGCGGCAGATCGATCAGCTCGACACGGCGATGCAGGCCGAGGACGCACAGCTCGCCAGCCTCGAGCGCCAGCGGCAGGCACAGCTCGATAGCCTCGATGAGGCTACCGCGCGCCGCAAGCTGGTGCTCGCCGGCATTGCCGCCAGGACGCGCACGCGCACCCAGCGTCTGGTCGAGCTGCGCCGCCAGCAGATGGCCCTGGAATCCCTGCTCGCTGCGCTGCGCCGGGCGGAGGCCCGCAGCCCCGTCGAGCACGGCCGCTTCGCGGGTCTGCAGGGCCATCTGCCCTGGCCGGTCGCCGGGCGGCTCGTTGCCCGGTACGGCCAGCTGCGCGCCGGCGGGCTGCGATGGGACGGCGACCTCATCGCAACCCGGCTCGATGCGCCTGTGCGTGCGGTGGCCCCCGGGCGGGTGATCTACGCGGACTGGCTGGCCGGCCTGGGTCTGCTGATCATCGTCGATCACGGCAACGGCTACATGAGCCTTTACGGGCACAATGACCGCCTTTATGCCCATGTGGGCGAGTGGGTCAAGGCCGGGCAACTGATCGCCGAGGCGGGCGACAGCGGCGGCGCCGCCAGGCCGGAGCTGTACTTCGGCATCCGCAAGGGCACCCGGCCGGTCGATCCGCGGCTGTGGCTCGAGCATCATGCCCGGTAGACTGCAGGGGGCCGAGAGAACCGATCGGGTCGGCTGATCGCTCCGCCGTTCACGCCCGGCTCCCGGTCCGAGGGGCGCTCCTGCGCGTCAGTTGGTCGTAGTGGCGACCCCTGTCGCGGCGCCCGCCGCCCGTGGCGGCGGACACGTCGCTGTGGCCGTTTTCCTTCCTGCGCCGGGACTGGCCGACGGGCGAGGCGCAACCGATCAGAGGTTTCCAAATGCTTGCCTGGCTCATCGACCTCATCCTGCATCTCAACCGGCACCTCGCTGCGCTTCTCGGCGAGGTCGGCATCTGGACCTACCCTATCCTGTTCGGCGTCATTTTCGCGCAGACGGGACTGGTGGTGGCGGTGTTTCTGCCCGGAGACTCGCTGCTCTTTGGCGTCGGCGCTCTCGCCGCGGTGGATACCGGCACGCTGAACGCTCCGCTGGCCTCGCTCGTGTTGGGGTGTGCGGCCGTACTCGGCTACACCGTCAGCTACAGCATGGGACGGCTGATCGGGCCGCCTGCCTTCAGCGGCCGCTACCGGCTCCTCAGGCTCGAGTACCTGCGCCGCACCGAGGCGTTTTTTTTGCGCCACGGCGGCAAGGCCATCAGCGTGTCGTGTTTCATCCCCGTCATCCGCACCTGTATGCCGTTCGTGGCCGGCATCGGCCACATGCGCTACGCACGCTTCCAGCTCTACAGCCTTATCGGCGGCTTCGCCTGGGTGCTGCTGCTCATCTGGGGCGGGTATTTCTTCGGCAACGTCCCTTTGGTGAGGCACAACTTCGGCATCGTCACGCTCATCATCATCGCCGTGTCGCTGATTCCGGCGACGGTACCGTTCCTCAAGCGGCGGGCGGTCGGCTAATGCAACTTCTCCCGCAGTCGCTCGAGGAGCGAGCCCGAGCGCATGCGTCGCAGCGTCGCAGCCCAGCGGTCCTCCACGCTCAGCTTCCTGCGCATGTCCTTCTCTTCCTGGCGCATCAGCTCGAGCACCCGCGTGTCCTCCTCGTCTTCGAGCCAGTAGCCGTGCTGATTGCCGCAGAACTCCATCTCCAGATCGTAGAACCGGTAGTGAAAGCGACTCAGGGGGGCGGCGCACTCGGGACATTTCAGAGTGGACTGGGTCGAGCTCGGAACGAGCGTGCCCTTTGCATGCTCGCCGAAGTCGAAGGCCTCGTCCTCGAGCTCTTCGAGCTCCTTGCGCTCGAACCACATTCCCCGGCAGGAAGGGCAGGTCTGCACGGTGATTTTGTGCCGAGTCGCGCTAACCAGGTCCACGTTACATTTGGGACATTTCACGTCACACTCCGAGCGAAACCGGCCGCACCGCCGTGCATGCTCGACCCCGCGCCCGTTGATGTCAAGGCATGCAGCCCATGCACGGGAATCGGCCGACAGCTGCACATGTTTGCGCCGGATGATGCTCTGCCAGGCACACACCGTCACGCGCAGGAATGTTCATGGCCCGGAATTTCGACTACATCATCGTAGGCGCCGGCTCTGCGGGCTGCGTGCTCGCCAACCGGCTGAGCGCCGATCGCGCCGTCAGGGTGCTGTTGCTCGAGGCGGGCGGTCGGGACGATTCCTTCCTGATCCGCATGCCGGCCGGAATCGGCCGGCTCGCCACGCCGAAGGTCAACTGGCTCTATGAGACCGTGCCCCAGGCGGAAATGGCCGGCCGGCGCATGTTCTGGCCGCGGGGCAAGACTTTGGGCGGCTCGAGCTCCCTCAACGCCATGGTCTATATCCGCGGGCAGCCCGGGGACTACGATCATTGGCGCGATTGCGGCAATTCCGGCTGGGGATACGAGCAGGTCCTCGGCTATTTCCGACGCGCCGAGAACAACGAGGTTATCGCCGACGACTCGCACGGCCGCGCGGGCCCGCTCAATGTCTGTGATCGCCGCTACACCAATCCTTTAAGCCGCGTGTTCGTCGAGGCCGCGGCGGCTGCCGGTCTGACACGCAATCCCGATTTCAACGGCCGCCGGCAATCCGGCGCCGGGCTGTATCAAGTGACGCAGAAAAACGGCCGGCGATGCAGCGCCGCCACGGCCTACCTGCACCCGGTGCTGCACCGGCCGAACCTGACGGTGATCACCGGTGCACTGGCGCAGCGCATCCTCCTCCACGGGCAGCGGGCGACGGGCGTCGCGTACGCACACCAGGGCGCAGCCAAGGAAATCCGCGCGGACCGCGAAGTGCTCGTCTCGGCCGGCGCGGTCAATTCGCCGCAGCTGCTGCTGCTCTCGGGAATCGGCCCGGCGCAGGATCTTCGCTCCTTGGGCATCGCCGTCCGGCACGATCTGCCCGGTGTCGGCAAAAATCTTCAGGACCACCTCGACATCAATGTCATTCACGCGTGCTCCAAGCCGATCACCCTGGACGGCGCGGCACGCGGGCTCGGCGCGCTCAAGACCGCGTTGCAATTCGCCGTGCTCGGGAACGGGCCGGGCGTGAGCAACATCGCGGAAGCCGGCGCCTTCCTGCAGTCCAGACCCGCTGCCGCGACACCCGATGTACAGCTGCACTTCATCCCGGCCTATGTAGTCGATCACGGACGGCGCAAGATGCCCGGCCACGGCATGACGCTGCATGTCTGCTATCTGCGCCCCGGCAGCCGAGGCGAGATCCGGCTGCGCTCCGCCGATCCCGCGGATGCGCCGCTGATCGATCCGAGATACCTGTCCGTCGCCGACGATCTGACGCCGCTCATCGCCGGTGTCCGCCGCGCACGCGAAATCTACGCGCAGGCGCCCTTCCGCCGCTACATCGGCGCAGAAGTCTTCCCGGGGACCAACCGGCAATCCGATGCCGAGATCGGCGAGTTCATTCGCAGCGCCGCCGAGACCGAATACCATCCGGTCGGCACGTGCAGGATGGGCAACGACGCGCAAGCGGTGGTGGACCCGCAGTTGCGGGTGCGCGGCGTAGACGCCCTGCGTGTCGTGGATGCCTCCATCATGCCGACGCTGATCAGCGGCAACACAAATGCGCCGACCATCATGATCGCGGAGAAAGCGGCAGACATGATACTGGGCAGGAACACGCCCGCGTGAGCTCCGACCTCGCTTATCTCACTCCAGCGCTCCGGAGCGGCCACGCCGGCTGAGTTGTCGTCGCTGATCCGCGACCCGGAACGCGCGGCCTGCGTTGCGGGCACCTCGTCATCGCCGGGACGGCGGTGAGCTTGTGCGGCGCAGGCTCCTCAGCCGTCGGCCGGCGCGCGGGCAAGAGGCCGGCGCAAAATCCCTGACATTGCGCGTGCCCAACGCCGTGCGGAAAATAGGCCCGGCCGCGTCACGATGCGCTCGCTGCCGATTACTCTTTTTCGACCGAGACCCAACTATGCTCAATATGAAATGGCTTGATGCAAATCGACATCTGCTCATTCACGCCGGCACCATCGCATTGGGTGCCGTCCTTCTGGTCGCGTTGATTCAGCTGGCGGGACTGAGGCGCGCGCGTAGAGCGACGCGACCGTCGCAACCCCTGCGCGAGGCGATCTATCGCGCGGCGCACTCCCCGCTGCTTGCGTTGATCACGCTCTGCGCCGCCTACCTGATCGGCAGGCTGGTAGATGGGCAGATCCACGCCGGTTTGCTGTCGCAAGTCTTGGATCCGTCGCTGCGCGTCGGCATCCTTCTGGTGAGCGCCTGGGCAGGCTGGAACCTGATCAAGGTCTATCCGCTCGTCCGGCATCCGCACGGTCATGAGCTCGATCCGATGGTGTACGACCTCGCCGGCAAGTTCGCCCGCCTCGGGCTGCTGACCATCATCGGACTGATGATCCTGCGCACGCTGCATTTTCCGATCGATAGTCTGCTCACCGTCGGCGGTGTCGCGGGGATCGCGATCGGCTTCGCCGCTCAAGGCGTCGTGTCCAACCTGTTTGGGGCGATGGTCATCTACATGGACCAGCCCTTCAAGATCGGCGAATGGATCGTGCTTCCCCAGATGAACATCTCCGGAACGGTGGAGCACATTGGCTGGCGGTCCACGAGACTGCGGGGGTTCGACACGTACCCGTATTACGTTCCAAACCATGTGTTTAACACCAGCGTGGTCGAGACACCTCCCCGAATGCATGCCAGGCGCATCGAGCAGACGCTGCCGGTCCGTTATTCGGACGTGGAGCGCTTGCCGGCGATCCTGGCGGAGCTGCGCGCCTACCTGGCGAATCATTCCGGGATCGATCATACCCAGAGCCAGATGGTCTACTTCACCAACTACGGCACCCATTCCCTCGACATTCTGATCTATTGCTTCGCCGCAACGGTCCAGTGGGCCGAGTCGCTTGCCATCCAGGAGGACGTTCTGCTCAACGCTTCCCGGATCATCAGACGCAACGGCGGGGAGCTGGCATTGCCCGTAACGCGCGTACAGATGCAATTGCCCCTGCCCGAAGAGGGCGTGGACAGGAAGCAGGCCGCAATCCAGGCCTGAAAACCTCGCAGGCGCAGTGCACGCCGGCGCTCCCGGGTACCCTGTGTGGGCTCGCTGCACGCCTTGGACTGCGGCAAATCGATTTGGCCGCGAGTAGTATCGCTGCCATGGACACCCAGCCCCTCGCCGGCCGCACCATCGCTGTGCCCGAGGCCCGGGAGATCGAGGTCTTTGCCGGGCTGCTTGCGCGGCGCGGGGCGCGCGTGCTGCGCTGCCCCATGGTCGCGATTCACGATGCACCCGATCCGACGCCCGTGCTGCACTGGAGCCGGCGGCTTGCCGCAGGCGGCTTCGATGACCTGATCCTGCTCACGGGCGAGGGGCTGCGTCGCATCCTGTCCTGCATGCAGCAGCACGAGCCGGCGCTGCGGGCGGGTTTTCTCGAGGCGCTCTCCCGCATCCGCAAGATCACCCGCGGGCCGAAGCCGGCCAAGGTACTGCGAGAGCTGGGAATGAAATCGGACATCGCGGCGGAGCGGGCAAGCACTGACGGCGTGATCGCCACGCTGCGCGCGCACGATCTGAGCGGTCATCGCATCGGGGTACAGCTTTACGGCACCGAGCGCAACCCTGCGCTGGTGGACTTCCTGGAAGGCGCCGGTGCGGAGGTGTCCGTGGTGGCGCCGTACGTCTATGCGGATGGCGCCGATGACCGGGCGGTGTTGGCGCTGCTCGAGCAAATCGGCGCGGGCGGCATCGACGCCATCGCCTTCACGAGCTCCACGCAGATCGAGCGGCTGATCGCCGTCACATCGGCGGAGGCTGTCAGGTCGGCACTGGAGAAAACTCTCGTCGCGGCAGTCGGCCCGGTCGTTGCCGACACGTTGCGCCGCCACGGCGTCGAACCGCGGCTGGTGCCCACGGATTCCTACTATCTGAAGCCGCTGACGGCCGCCTTGGAAGATGCGCTGGGCAGCCCGCCGCCTTGATCTGCTTGGCTCACGAACTCCGATCCCGTGCGGCAGGCGGGCCCGGCTTCGCCGGGTATTGCCCGGACCGCCGTGGAGACGTCCCGGTAGACTGAGGGAAAAGCGGCGGATGCCGGCGGCGCTCCGTTGCCACAATGCCCATCCCGACGGCGTGACCGGCGTAATTCCTTGAATTCGGTGGCCTGGCGGGGATGCAACGATGTGGCAGAAATCGCTCGGCGAAAGCGGTGCCGCCGCAATGCGCCCCGACGGACCGTACCGGGCATGCGCGCCGTCGCGCCCGTCGTGCCATACGCCACAAAACTGCGATTCCCCCGGCAGGCCCCTTGAGCGTAATCTTGCGCTTCCATTACAACGAGCGGGGGAATCGATGCCGGATGACCATGCGATCTCGGCTGCCGCGCGCCATGTGTGCCCGACCGGCGGCGTGGATCTGCGGCGTACCGCCGCCAATCCCGACTACTGGTATCCCCTGGCCTGGTCCGACGAGCTCAAGGCCGGCCGGATCCTGGGGCGCCGGTTCGCGGGCGAGCCAATTGCACTCTACCGCGGCGCGAGCGGGCGGGTTTTCGCGCTCGAGGACCGCTGCGCCCACCGGCAGGTGCCGCTGCATCTCGGGGTCGTTACCGGCGATGTCCTGAAGTGTCACTACCACGGCTGGGCGTACGACTGCGCCGGCAAGTGCGTCGACGTTCCCTACCTCGGCAAGGAGCGCAGGCCGAACGGGGTGCGCAGCTATCCGGCGCGCGAGATCGACGGGATCATCTTCATCTTTCCCGGAGACC
>JAJZVF010000136.1:0-4714 GCA_021845825.1 Pseudomonadota bacterium
GCGGGGAAGGGATGACGGCGTGCGCGGAAAGTCCGCGCAAGGAACTGATCCGCCGGGCAGGTCGTCATTGAAGTTCCTCATCATCACCGCCGATGACTTCGGCCTGCACGAGGCCGTCAACGAAGCCGTCGAGCAGGCCGCACGCTCGGGCGTGCTCACCGCCGCGAGCCTCATGGCGGGCGCGCCGGCGGCTGCGGATGCCGTGCGGCGCGCACGCGCGCTGCCCGGGCTCGCCGTCGGTCTGCACCTGGTGCTCGCGGACGGATGGGCGGTGCTGCCGCCGCAGCGGATCCCGGCGCTGGTCGACGCCTCGGGCCGCTTCGGCGAGCATATGGCCCGCGACGGCCTGCGATTTTTCGCCCTGCCCTCGGTGCGGCGGCAGCTCGAAGCGGAAATCCGCGCCCAGTTCGAGGCGTTCGCCGCGACGGGCCTGCCGCTCGACCATGTCAACGCCCACAAGCACTTCCATCTGCACCCGACGCTGCTCGGAATGATGCTGCGCATCGGGAAGGAATTCGGTCTGCCGGCGGTACGCCTGCCCAGGGAGCCCGCCTGGGCGGCGCGCCGGGCCGGAGCACTCGCGCCGGCGGCCTCCGGCCTGCTCGCTCCCTGGCTCACGCTCATGCGCCGCCGCCTGGACGCGGCCGGCCTCGCACACAACGATCAGGTCTTCGGCGTGGCCGGCAGCGGCTCGATGCACGAGGCCGCGCTCCTTGAGATCCTGCGGCGCCTGCCGGAGGGGGCGAGCGAGATCTACCTGCACCCGGCCACGCGCGACGGGCTCAGCCCCGCGATGAGCGCCTATCGGCACCGCGAGGAGCTCGCCGCACTGCTCAGTCCGGCGGTGCGTGCGGCCGTTGCGTCCGCGGGGGCCGCGGGCGGGGGATTTCGCGACCTGATCCGCGCGCGCCGGACACACCAGCGCAGTGCCCATGCCGCATGAGACTCGCCGCACGCATCGCACTGCTCGCCGGCCTCGCGCTGCTGATCGGCCTGATCGCGCACGAGGGCGGCTCGATCCTGACACCCATCATGCGCGCCGGGTGGGTGCTGCTGTGGCTGCTGCCGCTGCACACCGTGCCGCTCGTGCTCGACTCGCGCGGCTGGCAGGCGCTGCTCGAGCGCAAGGTCCACGCCGCCCGGCTGTTGTGGATCGCCTGCGTGCGCGAGTCGATCAACCGGCTGTTGCCCGTCGCCAACATAGGCGGAGAGCTCGTCGGCATCCGCCTGCTCGCCGCGAGCGGCACCGAGGGGATCGCGGCGGCGGCCAGCGTGACGGCCGAGACGCTCCTGTCGCTGTTCAGCCAGTACCTGTTCGTTGCCCTCGGGGTCGCCTGCCTGCTGCGCGTCACCCACACCGTACATTCGGTGACCGAAGCGCTGATCGGCCTCGGCTCGAGTCTGCCGGTGATCGTGCTCGCGTGGGCGCTGCTGCGCTACGGCTCGCTGTTTGAGCGCCTGGAGAAGCTCGCCGTGCGCATGCTCGGGGAGGAGACGCTGAGTTTCCTCAACGGCAAGTCGGCGAGCCTCGATGCCGCCATCCGCACGCTCATCGCCCGGCCCGCGCGCCTGATCGAGACCCTCGGCTGGCAGTTCGCCGGACTGCTCGCCTCCGCCATCGAGCCGTGGCTGGCGCTGCGCTGGTTGGGACACCCCGTCGGGTTCGGCGCCGCGCTCGCCCTGGAGAGCCTTGCCCAGGCGGCGCGCAACTTCATCTTCGTGGTGCCCGGGGGAATCGGCGTACAGGAGGCAACCCTGGTCGGAGTCGGCGCCCTGCTCGGCATCAACGGCGATATGGCGCTCGCGCTCTCCCTCACCAAACGCATGCGGGAGATTCTCTTCGGCACCCCGGCCCTGCTATCCTGGTACTGGATGGAAGGAAAAAAGGAGTTACAACATGTCCGTGGCTCCGGCCGATATTGAATCGTCGACCTGGCGGCCGGGATCGGCCGAGCACCGCCGCCTGCTCGCGCAGTTCTTCCTCGACACGCACATCGAGTACGTCCCGGAGAAAATCCGCTGGCCGGCGTTGTCGGCGGCCGAGCTCGCGCGCCTCACGGCCCTGCCCTTCTGGCAGGAGGCGGTGTCGACCGAGAATGTCACCTCCAACACCGTGGCGGCTGCCGCCGCCATCGAGCCGGACCCGGCGGTGCGCGCGGCCATTGCGCTGCAGGGCTTCGAGGAGCAGCGCCATGCGCGGCTGCTCACGGCGCTCACCGCGCACTACGGCATTCCGATCGAGCCGCCGCCGCCGTTCACGCCGCGCGCGCTGGAGAGCGATTTCCTCTTCGCCGGCTTCGGCGAGTGCTTCGATTCGTTCTTCGCCTTCGGGCTGTTTGCCCTGGCGCGCGGATCGGGCTACTTCCCGGCAGGTCTGGTGCGGGTCTTCGAGCCGGTGATGGAGGAAGAGGTGCGGCACATCCTGTTCTTCGTCAACTGGCTCGCGGCCCGGCGCGCCCGCCTGCCCTGGTGGCAACGCCCGGCCTTCCGCGCCCGCTGCGCCTGGATCATTCTCAAGCAAGTCGCGTCCAGAGTGAAGACGGCGCGTGCCCTCGGCAAAGGGCCGCAGGCGGGAGCGGCAAAGACCGCCGAGAACTTCACGCTGACCGCTCACCAGGAGCTCGGCGCCGGCGTGACCCTGCACCGCTTGCTGCGCACCTGCCTCGAGGAAAACGACCGCCGCATGTCCGCCTATGACGAACGGCTCCTGCGCCCGCGCCTGGTGCCGGGCATCGCCCGCGTGCTCTATCGGTTGCTGCCGGCGGGCATCTGACCGGCGGCGGCCTTCACGGTGCGGTAGATGGTGTTGCGGGACACCCCGAGCGCGCGCGCCGCCGCCGACACGTTGCCGGCGTTGCGCTGCAGCATGGCGGCGACCGCCGAGGCCCTCAGGTCCTTGAGCTTCGCCTCGCCGGGGCCGGCCCCGGGCGGGGCCTCGGTGAATGGTTGCGTCCCGGCCTCGCCCAACTCCTCGAGCAGGTCCTGCGGCAGCTGCTCTTTGCCGATCGAGTGCGCACCGTCGGCCATGACGCTCGCGATGCGCAGCACACTCGCGAGCTGGCGGATGTTACCCGGCCAGCCGTAGCCTCGCAGGAGGCCGAGCACCTCCGGTGTCAGCTCGGGCGGCGCGGCGCATTGGGAGCGCAGGATGCGCCGGATCAGCACCTCGAGATCCCGGCGCAGCCGCAGCGGCGGCAGCCGCACCACCAGACCGTTCAGCCGGTAATACAGGTCCGCGCGGAACTGCCCCCGCCGCACCATGTCCTTCAGGTCGCGGTGCGTGGCGCAGCTCACCGCGATATCGACCTCGATCGGCTTGTGCCCGCCGAGCGGGCGCACGGCGCGCTCCTGCAACACACGCAGCAGGCGCGTCTGCAGCGCGAGCGGCATGTCGCCGATCTCATCGAGAAACAGCGTCCCGCCGTTGGCGAGCAGTATCTTGCCGGGGTTGCCCCGGCGGCGGGCACCGGTGAACGCGCCGTCCTCGTAGCCGAACAGCTCCGCCTCGATTAGCGACTCCGGCAGCGAAGCGCAATCGACGGCGATGAACGCCTGGCCGCGGCGGGCCGACTCGTTGTGCGCCGCGCGCGCCAGCAGCTCCTTGCCGGTGCCGGTCTCCCCGAGGATGAGGATGGGAATATCGCCGGAGAGCACCTTGCGCACCTTGGCGATCACCTCGGCCACCGCCGGATCGCCGCTGTCGAGATCGGCGAGCGTCGGGGCGCCCTGCGCAGCGCGCGGCGCACGCACGCCGTGCACCGGTGCCGCCGCGGGGTCCTGCGCCGGCGCGCCCGCGCCGCAGGCGCGGGCCCCGGCAGGCGCGTGCAGGTCGATCCGCGCCACCACCGGCGTGCCGTCACGCAGGTGCAGCCGCAACAGCTGCTCGCCGCGGCATCTGCCGAGCAGCGCGCCGGTGTCGAGTCCAAACAGCGAGCCGAGCGTATGCGGCTGCGCGCCGAGTGCGTCGATGCCGAGCTGGGTGAGGCCGCTCGGATTGGCGGCGAGGAGCCGGCCCGACTCATCGAACGCCGCGATGCCCTCGAGCAGCGTACCCATCAGCTCCTCGCGGCAGTGAAAGTGAATGCGCAAAGCCTCGCCGAACCGGTCGACGAACAGGTGGTTCTCGATCATCAGGGTCGACATGCGCACCAGCGCCAGGGTGTGCGCGTGATAACTCTCCTGCGGTCCGGACACATCGAGCGCGCCGATCACCTCGCCGCGGGGGCTGCGTATGGGCGAGCACGAGCAGGTGAGGAAGCGGTTGACGGCGAGAAAGTGCTCGCTGCCGTGCACCAGCGTCGCCCGCCGCTCCGCGAGCGCCGTACCGATCGCGTTCGTCCCCTTGCTCTCCTCCGACCACAGCACGCCGGGCTGCAGCGCCACCCGCGCCGCCTTCGCGAGGAAATCGGCATCGCCGATTGCGTGCACGATCGTGCCGCGCTGATCGGTGAGAATCACCATGCTGTGGGTGTTGAGAATCTGCTGGTGGAGCATCTCCATCACCGGCAGGGCATGCCGGTAGAGCGCGTGATGCTGCTCGAGGAGCCGCACGAGCTCCGCGCGGCCCATGGCGCCGAAATCCGGCCGCTGGCCCTCGCTGAGCCCCAGGCGGCGCACCCGCTCGTGCCACAGCGATACGACCTTGGTGCGCTCGCGCACAGGTGCGGCGTGCGCCGGGCTCTGCGATGCCGATTCGTACCTCATCACCCCCCCC
>JAJZVF010000136.1:4814-7576 GCA_021845825.1 Pseudomonadota bacterium
GCCGAAGTCGATGCCGAATGTCGTGACCCCGAGTGTCAGGTCGCGCGCACGGCGCGCGAGCGATGCGGCCACTGCCACGGCGGGCGGGATGCCGAACACCGCGCCGGCGAGCACGTAGCTCGCCTCCTGCACGCCGGCCGCCGCCGGCACCATGAACACGAACGTGCGCAACCCCGCCACCACCGCGTCGATGACCAGCGCATCGAGCACGCCCACCGGACGGCCGAGCAGAGCAAACACCAGCCACAGCTCCGCGGCACCGAGAAACCAACACAAGGTGTGCAGCGCGAGCGCCCCCCACAGCCGCCGGCGCGGGCGCAGGATGTCCCCGAGCGCCCCGTCGATGTCGCCCTGCAGGTGCAGCTCGCGCAGCGAGGCGAGCACCGGCCAGCGCGCCGCGGCGCGCCGCACGACGCTCTCGAAGGTCGCGCCCGCGCGCCGCCCCATGAGCAGCGCCGCCGCGACGGCCCCGAGGGTCACGCCGAGGCCGATTTCCATCGGTTTCTGCAGGGCCGACGCCGGCGCCAGCGCGAGCAGCGCCAGCAGGCCCGCCGCCACGTAGGGCAGCTTGGCGGTCAGCTCGATCACCAGGTCCACGCTCATCGAGAGCACTGCCTTGAGCGCGTTCACCCCGCTCGAGCGCAGCGCCCGCACGCCGAACACGAACCCGCCCACCTGCGAGAACGGCAGGGTCTCGGCGGCGGCATCGCGCACCAGCCGCGCCCATATGAAGCGGCGCCTCGAGGCGGGGGGCGCTTCTCCGGCGGCGAGCCGCCAGGACAGCCCCATCAGCGCCTCGATCGGCAGGTGCGCGAGCACGAGGATGAGCAGGCCGGCGAAGCCGAGCCCCGCGAGCGCCCGCACGATGGCTCCGGCGCCCGCATAGAGCACCACGGCCGCCAGGATCGCAGCGCCCGCGAGCAGGCCGGCCGCCGTGCGTGCCCGCATCGTCATGCCCCGGCGCGGACCGCCCGATCAGCGTGCCATTCGAGCTCGACGCCGAAGGCGTCGGTGTAGGGCGCGAATCGCTCGCGCAGGGTGCGCGGATCGAGCCCGAAGCGCTCCATGTGATACACCTGCGGCCGGTGCGTGCGGTTGGCGCGATTCCCCAGCCACTTGCGCATGCGCCGCATGGCCGTCTCGCTCGCCTCGATGCCGCCGTGACGCAGCACCCGCTGCGCGGCCTCTTCGGGTGCGGCCAAGATCTCCCGGTAGCGCAGGTGCAGAATGTCCTCGGAGTGAGCCGCGATGCGCAGCATCCGCTCGGCGCCATCGAGCCAGGCGTCAAAGACCTGCCGGCCGATTTCCCCGAGGTCCACGCGGTGGGTGAACGGGCGGCGCAGCACTTCGGTCAGCTTGGCGACCGAGGCGAGCACCGCCACCGGATCGCGGTGGATGAATACCCAGCGCGCGTCCGGGTACACGCGGGCGATGTCCTCGAGCGCAAACACATGATCGGGGGATTTCAGGATCCATCGCCGGCCGGGCCTCTGCGCATCGAGATGCTGCAGGAAGCGCCGGTGGAAGCGGTATGCCTCGAGGTGCCCGTAACGCTGCAGCCAGCCCTGATAGCTCGGCACGCGATAAACGCTGTCGTAACGCAGGCTCTGAAACACCTGCGCGGTGATGTCGGTGCATTCCTCGGGCTCATCGGGCGCGACGTGATGCAGCGCATCGAGCTCCGGGGCAAGCCGCCGCATGAGGTAGAACTGACCCTGCACCCACGCCTTGCGCAGCGCGGTGCCCGCTCGCCCGGCGGGCGACGGATAAGGATAGACCAGCTGCCAGGACAGCGGCGCGGCCACCCGCGGATCGCGCGAGAGCAGCCGGTGCAGAAATGTCGTGCCGCTGCGCGGCATGCCGGTGATGAAGATCGGCCGCTCGATGGGTCGGGACAGGAGCGAGGGCTCGGCCTGCTCGCGCCGATCGAGCTGCAAGAGGTTGTTGAGGCTGCGCAGGATCTCGAAACGCGCGGCCCTTTGGCCGAAGGCATTGAGATCGCCCTCTTCGTTGCAGGAAGCGATGAGACGCCGCAGCGGCGCCACGAACGAGCGGTCCGTGAAGTCCCGCCCGCCCGCGCGCCCGATTGCCGTCTCGAGCAATTCCGCGGCATCGAGCACGCCTGAGCGCTCTGCCGCATCCGCACCCGTGCCCACTGTTCTTGCCACCACTTCTCCTTCGCCATGGCGGCTCACCATGCGCCCACGCCCGCATCGCCCGGGCCGAAGGTCCCGAGGCACCGCTTGGGGGCGCCGGCGGACAGCCTCCCGGCAAGCCGAGCCGGGGGACTGCGAGCCACTCAGCGGTACTTTACTAGATTTAGAGTACGCCCAGACATGAGGGAAACCCACCGGCGCGGTGGGCAACCGCACCCGCCGGCCGGATGCGGGCGCTTGCCGCTCTTCCCTCAGCCTGCGCAGCTGGCGATCGAGGCGAGGAGCGGCTTGCCGGCAGACCGGTGCGAAAGTCGCCGGGCAAGCGGTGAGCTTTGCTTTGCGCGATGCGGCGCCGGGGCGCCCCGCCGCGCCGTCTCGCAGGCGGACTTGCGCGGCGCCCGATACACCAGGGCCACCGCGGATTGGCTGGCGAGCTGAGCGGTGAGGGCCGTTTTGCCCGCCGGATAGCCGTTTTGTTCCAGCAGGAAGGCCATGATCTCGACGTACTGCCTCGTGTTGAGCGAGCCCGGGGCGTACGCCGGCATGTCGACCGACAGGAAATCGAAGATCTGCCCGATCGTGAAGCCGGCCTTGACGGACGCGAAC
>JAJZVF010000137.1 GCA_021845825.1 Pseudomonadota bacterium
CATCCCGTACGCGGTGGTCGGCGGTTTTGCCGCCGCCGTCCATGGTGTGGATCGCGGCACGAAAGATATGGATGTGATCCTGCAGATCGCGCTGCCCGGGCTGCCTCTGCTGGCATCCGGCTCAAAGAAGCCGGATTTGCCACCACGCTGAGGCGGGGAGGTTTCGATGATCCGATTGCTGCGGTCCTTGAATTGAAGGACGTCCATCACAACTGGGTCGAGATTCTGGTGGGCATCAAGGGGCTTCCGGACGATGCGTTCTCACGTGCGATCGAGATCGCCTGTTGCGGCTCATCACTTCGGGTCGGCGGAGACGAGGACTTTCTCGCGATGAAGCTTTCCGCGGGTGGTCCAAAGGATCTTCTAAATGTTGACGAGGCTCTGAAGGTCAACCCCAAGCCGTTAGGACCGCGACCGAGAGAAACATCTTGATGCTGCACTCCTGACGTCTGAGCCGGCGTTTGCGCTCCGAGCTGACATTTGCTGGGGCGATCCAGGTCGCTGTGCATACCGGGGTTGGATGGGGATGGGCTCGGACTCTCCGCGCCGCGGCAGATCGGGCCGTTATCGAGGTCGCGCGCTGCCCTCGGAAATGAAGGTCAGCGGCTTCGGCCCCGGCATGTAACCGGTGGCAAGCCGATCGACCTGAAAGCCATTCGCCTCGAGCAGGTCGCGAATCGGCCGATTCAGGTGACAGCCGCCGCTCAGCCGCTTCCATACCGGCGTCAGCCGATCCTGCCAGAGACGCACGCGTGGGTCCGGCGACGCACCATGTTCCACGAACAGCAGGCGTCCGCCTTGCCTCAGGACGCGACGTATCTCCGCAAGCGCCGCAGGCGTGTGCGGGATCGTGCAGAGCGTCCAGGTCGTCACGACCGTATCGACGCTGCCGCTGTCGAGCGGGATCTCCTCCGCCGAAGCCTCGATGAAGGCGACCGGCACGGTGCCGGAGTGCGATTTTGCGCGTGCGAGGCGAATCATCCGCGCCGCAGGCTCCAGCGCGAGCACCTCGCACGCCCGTTCGCCGTAGAACGGCAGATTCAATCCGGAGCCGGAGCCGATCTCGAGCACCCGTCCCTGCGCAGCCCCGATCACCCGCTGTCGGTACGGTACGAACCGGTGGCTGCGCATCGCGAGATCGCAGAGCCGTGGGAACAAGACGTCTGTGTAGATGTGCACCGGAAGCCCGGGGATCTCTGCGCGCTTACGAACGGTCCGCCAGCAGTTCCTGGTCCGCCGGGTGCCTGGCGATATACGCCGCGACGAAGGAGCATTGCGGAACGACCTTCTCGCACCGGGCACGCACGATCGCCAGCGCGCCTTCGACCAGTGCTGCGCCAATGCCCCCTCCGCGAAGATGCACCGGCACTTGCGCATGGGTCAGCGTCACGACGTTGCCGTTTCGCCGATAGTCGATAAATGCAATGGCGCCCGGCACGTCGAGCTCGAAGCGCTGGCGCGCGCGATTGTCGGTAACTGTGATCGCCATTGGCAGTGATGCGTACCCAATTGGCCGGTAGGCCGAGTCGTTTCGCCCATCCCTTTTCGGGCCGGGACGGGAGTTGAGCGCAAGAGGCTCTATTCCGGCCCCAGCAGATCGCTCATCAGCGTGAGCAGTTGTTCGGCCTGCAGAGGCTTGCTGGCAATGCGCACTCGCTCATCGTGTCGCAGTCCTTGCACGGCGGCGGAGGTATCTCCGCTGACGAGGATTGCCCCGAGCCCCGTGCCGATCTTCGCGCGCACGGAGGCGATGACTTCGATGCCGGTCTCACCGCCCAAGTGGTAGTCCGTGACGAGAAGATCGAGTCGCGGTACCTCCTTGATCCGCTCGAGAGCCTCGGTCAGCGAGGCGGCCGTCTCGACCTCGTATCCTTCCGCCTCGAGCAGCATGCGCGTGGCGCGCAGTACACCGACATCGTCGTCGACGAAAAGCACCCGCCGCGCGCTCGCCGGTTTGTGGTGCAGTCCGGTCGTCCTCGGCACTGAATCTGCTGCGGATGGGTACGTCCCCCCACGACTTGCCGGCAGGGCGAGTCGAAAGCTCGTGCCCCGCCCGAGCACGGACTGCACGTCGAGCTTCAAATCGAGGAGCTTCACCAGGCGATTCACGATGCTCAATCCGAGACCATAGCCGTCGCGTGTCGCGTTGCGCCCGCCACCGATCTGAAAGAACTCATCGAAGATATATCGCACCTGATCCTCGGGGATGCCGATGCCCGTGTCAAGTACCTCGAACTGCACCTCTGCAGTCCCGTGGAGGCAGCGCAATTGCACCCAGCCCTGGCGCGTGTATTTGATGGCGTTCGAGATCAGGTTGCGGAGGATCTGCCCGACCAGCGAGGGGTCGCTGCGGACGCTCGCTTCGCAGCTCTCGACATGAAGCTCGAGTCCCTTGTCGAGTGCCGGGGCCGCGAATTCCCGCCGCAGCTGCTCGAAGAGCGGTTGGACGGTGAAGTCGGTGATCTCCGGGCGGATGGCGCCGGATTCGAGTTTGCTGATGTCGAGCAGGGCGTTGACGAGGCGGGACATGGCGGTGACCGCCAGCTCCTGCTGCGCAAGCGCCTCCGCCGCCTCCGGGCTCATCGGCAGTCGGCGCAGCGTGCCGTTGAGGAGCGATAGCGCCTGCAAGGGCTGGCGCAGGTCGTGGCTCGCCGTGGCGAGGAAGCGGCTTTTCGCCTGATTGGCGCGATCGGCCGCTTCACGCGCGCGGGTGAGCTCGGCATCGATGCGCTGGCGCTCGGTCGCGTCCCGGATAGCGGCGGCAAAGAGCGTGCCCGGGGCGTCCGTGATGACGCTCAGGCTGATCTCGACCGGGAACGACATACCGTTCTTGTGCAGCGCGCTCAGCTTGAGTCCCGCGCCCATCGGCCGAGTGCGCGGCTGGCTCGCAAACTGCGCCCGATGAGCCCGGTGACGGGTCCGAAATGGCTCGGGGATGAGCTGCTCGACCGGCCGCCCGAGGAGCTCCTCCCGATCGTACCCGAAGAGGGCGCTCGCCTGCCGGTTGGCAAAAACGATCGCGCCCGACGGATCGCAAATGACAATGGCGTCCGGCGCAGACTCCAGGGCGCATCCGACAAGTTGCGGCAACAACATGATGCTCGTCGCAGTTCCCGCGCACCCATGCCGGGCACCTCGACGAGGCGACAAGCGAGCCTCGGGCCTGTGCCGACTGTATGCCCGGGAGGGTTAGATTGCCGGAGGGTAGCGGAAGGACGCGTACGCAGGTGTAACCGGAGTTACACCTGCCGAGAGGAAGCTGCGGCCGGGTCTGCGGGCTTCGAGCCGCGTCAGCTCAGCCCTTCATCCGTCCGTCTCGGCCGCTCTCCTCGCGCTCGCGGCTCCTTAGGTGCCTTTCGGCGCGCAGGAGCAACCGCTTGAGGTCGGATATCCGTATACGGCCGCCTCGAAGATCCACGATCGCCTCGCGCTTCATCGCCGCGAGCACGCGGCTCACGACGATGCGCACGGTGCCGATCATGGAGGCGAGCTCGCTCTGCGGCAGATCGTGCAGGAGATTGGGCTCGGGCCCATCGAAGTGGCGCAGCAGAAGATGGGCGAGGCGCGTGGCCGTATCGTGCAGAGCGAGGTCGCTTGCGAGTTCGGAGACCTCCCGGAGTTGGCAGGCAACGTACCGATGTACCGCCAGGCGAAACGCCGGGAAGCGCTCGAGCCAGTCCCGCCATTGTGCCATGGGCGCAGACAGCGTCGTTACTTCATCGAGCGCCCACGCCGAGACATCGTGCGGCCGTCCGTCGAGCAGGCTCACGATGTCGAAGCCATCACCCGGGCCGAGGAGCCACAGCGTAAGGTCACGGCCGTCGTGAGCGTTCGACCGGCTGATCTTGACGCGGCCCTCGACCACCAAGAAGAATCGGCCGGTGGTGTCGGATCGCCCGATGATCTGCCGTCTCAGTGGCCAGGACTGGGTGATAAGAGCGGCCGAAACCTCCCTGAGCGCCTCGCGGCTCAGGCCGGCGAAGAGGGGACTGCGCCGCAGCGCATCGAGGACCAGCGTACGCTCCATCATGTTTGTCTTAAAACCGCTGCCAACCAGGATTGCAACGCATCATATCCGAGACGCGGCGAGCCTTGCCGTTCGTACTTCTACGGAGCCGGCTTCGAGCTCGCGCCGGCCTTTCCGCGTTCTTCGCGTGCTTCTTATCGGGTGCGCGACAGAGCGCGCCAGACCCGGCCCGGCCGTCCGCGCATTCGAACACTTGCCGCTCCGAGGCGGCCCTCAGCACCTCTGCGGCGACGCTCGTATGGACAATGATCGAGCCTCGATACCACCGGAGTGTGTGCCCGGGCTGCTGAGACCGGATGCGTATCTGCACGCCACCCACCGGCTCGGTGCCTGCGCGGCTGGGAGGGAGGAGCATGCTGCGGCGCTTGCGCCGCTGGCCGAGGATGTCGAGGGCACTGCATTGCGCGCCTCATCGTCCATCGATCGGCGGCGCTTGCCCCTCCATGGCTCGGCGGCTTGTCGTACCTGAGATTGTTCCGTGGCCCTCGGGCGTGTAATCTTGCCGGCCCGCGCCGCCCAGGGCCGGTGCTGCGCGCCAGTCTTTAAATAACCGGGTCCCCATCGTCTAGAGGCCCAGGACATCGCCCTTTCACGGCGGTAACAGGGGTTCGAATCCCCTTGGGGACGCCATTGAAATCAGCAGCTTAGAGAGTCTCCCGCTGGCGGCCGGCGCCCCTGGGGAATGTATGGGGAAAAACCCCATGGCCGCAATGAATGCGAAATCGCGTCCCGTTCAGCCTCCTCGTGGCATCTGGAAGACCGCCGCCCGGCTCACCAGAAGCCGCACGCCGGTACGCAACCGCCTGAGGTGCAGGCAGCCATGGCGCCCCCAAAGACCGGCGCGCCCGCCGAAGGGCGGTCTCGGCGCCGTTGCCGATGCACTCCAGCATCACCAACGAGCCCGACGCGCTGCACTTGACGGGTCGGCCTGCGGCGCGGGGCGGCCGTCATCTGCAGATAAAATCCATCCGGCTGGGTCCCTGCGCGCGGTTCCCGTTCGACAGGGTCATCGGCGGACGCAGCGGCCCCCTTACGAGTCGGTAGCCGTGCGGGCACATCTTCCTTGCCTGCTCGGTGCACTGAAACCAAAGTGAGCACTGCGCCTCATAGGCTGTCCTGCCATTCGGCAGCTCATAGGTTCTTACGGTAGCGCAGCCGGCCAGGCACACGGCAAATGCCGCTACGCCTGCCGCAAGCGTGCGCCGGACCCTGTTTGAACGACCTTGGCAATCGAGACGCACTTGTATTCTCCCAAATAGGCGGCCGACCGCGCGCAAGGTCCGACGTATGCTCCAACCGGACTATAATCCATTGCTGCCATGCCCTGCCAGCGCTTGCCGGTGCGGTTTCCAAACTGCGAGCGAGCCGTTTGCCGCCGGGCGCGCGGCCTGCCCCGCTCCCGGGGCGACTCGGGCCGCAGTATCCGCCTTAACATGAGGGATTCGGGACGCCCCGTGTACGCCGTGACCACGGTCGTTCCCGCATGCTTCGGCATGTTTGATGCGGGTATCGCGGCCGCGCCGGTGGCGGCGTGAATCCCGGCGCAATTGCCGGCGGCGATGCATCGAGTCACATGGAGTCGACCGCCCAAGTAGCGGTCCATCGCAGACACTGCCTAGCGGGGGTCGCGATCAAGGTCAAGCAGGCGGGCGGGGCACACGCTGTCGCCGAAGCTCAGGTTGATGGGTGCGCCCGGGCCGGTAAACGGGTGCGATGTCGCCCACGCTTGCGTGGCGTGCTTGCTGTGGTACCGTGATGCGGCTCGTTACGGGTGTAGATCGTGAGCTCGACACGGCGGCCATGGGCCCTGCGCGGGCCGTACCGTTGGATCTGGGTGGTTATCTTGCTGCCCCTCGGAACGTGCGGACTGGCCGCGGCCCCGAGACTGACGCTGCCGGCACGGCTCGACAGAGACGTGAGTTTCTGGGTCCGTGTGTATACCCAGATCGGCTCGGATGCCGGCTTCCTCTACGACAAATACCACCTCCGCGTCATATACGCCACGCTGTGCTTCGCGCCGGACAGCTCCCCGCTGCAGCGGCAGCAGCACATCGAGCATGCGGTCGAGCGCCTGAAAGCCGAGCTCCGTCAGGTCGCTTCGGGGCAGGGGCCGTTGACGCGCGCCGAGGAGCACATCAAGGCGCTGTGGGGTTCCGAGGCGACACGCCGGACGCTGCTGCGCGCCGCGCACGACATCCGCTTCCAACTCGGTCAGCTCAATCGCTTCAAGGCCGCTCTCATCCGCTCCGGAGCCTGGCACGCGTACATCGTCAGGACGCTGGCCGAATTCGGACTGCCGCGTGGACTTGCCGCGCTGCCGCTCATCGAGTCCGCTTACAACCCGCTCGCCTACTCGAGCGCGGGCGCCGCCGGACTATGGCAGTTCATGCCGATGACCGGCCGGCGTTTCATGACGATCGACCGGACCGTCGATGACCGCTTCGACCCGTATCGCGAGACCAAGGCGGCCGCCGAGCTGCTGGCCGAGGACTATCGCCTGCTTGGCACATGGCCGCTCGCGATCACCGCTTACCACCAGGGCGTCGCCGCCGTGCGTCTGGCGGTTCGGACGATGGGCACCACTCACATCGCGGCCATCGTGCGTCACTACCGCTCGCCGGACTTCGGTTTCGCCGGGCGCAACTTCTACGTGTCGTTCCTTGCGGCACGGGAGATCGAACGGGACCCGCGGCGGTTTTTCGGAAAACTCACTCCGCGCAAGGAAGAGCGAGTGCGCGAGGTGAGTCTGACCGAGCGCACGCCGGTGCAGGCGCTCGAGCGCGTGTTGAACATCGATCCGGAGCGACTGCGTCGGCTGAACCCGGCATTGCGGCCGGCCGTATGGACGGGCAGCGCGGACGTGCCGGAGGGCTATCGGCTGCGGCTGCCGAGTGCGGACACCGGCTGGACCTCGGCGGCGCTCGCCGCGAGTCTCGGCGCGCAGGCGCTGTTTGCTTCACAGGCGGTGCCGGCGGACAACCGCCTGCGCGCGGCGCAGGCGTTCTCCGCAATAGGCAGACTTTATCGAACGAGCGCCCGCTCGGATGCGCTGCAGCCGGCGCTCATCACCGGCGACACCGGTCTGCAAGCGGGCGGACCGGGCGGCAAGTGGGCCGGTTCCGGTGGCACGCAGATCGTTACATTCGACACCGGGGCGGGCGTTGCCGCGGCGGCCCCCGAGGAGGCCGTGCGGCTGCCCTATCACATGCACGTAGACCGGCGTTATGGCAGCGAGCACGCGTACCCGGACCGGGGGTCCGTCGTTCGGCATCTACCGAAGGGTGCGACGGCGGTGTACTACGCGGGCATCTCGTACTGGTTTGCCGGCGGCGTATGGTACGAGCGATGGCCGTCCACGCCTGTGTACATCGTGGTTGCGCCGCCGATCGGCGTTGTCGTGCGGTCTCTGCCGGCATTCGTGCGGAGGGTTTCATACCGGG
>JAJZVF010000138.1 GCA_021845825.1 Pseudomonadota bacterium
CAGCGCAGACGAGGCCTCGCCTGGCTCACCGGCCTCGCCTCCTTCATGGGCGCGTGCAGTCTTGGGGCGCTGGCGAACGTCACGCTCGCCACGCTGGCGTTTGAGCACCACGTGCCCTGGCAGCTCGCCGCGCTGTCGGGCGTGTTCGTGGGCGCAGTGTGGAATTACGCTATGACGAGCCGCTTCACCTGGGGCAAGGCGCGGGCCGCCGGGTGAGCGGCTTGCGCCATGCCGCGCACTCGCCCGCGGGCGCCGGCGCGGCGGCCGGTGAGCGGGCGGCGGCGCGGCCGGGCGACAAGGTGAGCGCCCCCGCGGCAGCGATCGCGGCGGCGCGCGAGCCCGCGCTCGCCCGGCCTGCCCTCTCCTGGCCGCTGCTCCTCGGGGTGGCGGCATTTGTGCTGATCGCCGTGCTCGGCAGCGGGCTCACCGATCAGGATGTGTTTTTGCACGTGGCGGTGGGCCGATGGATGCTCGAGCACGGCCGCGTGCCGATGCACGATCCGTTCTCGTTCACGCGGCGCGGAGCGCCGTGGGTCGTGCAGGAATGGGGCAGCGAGCTGCTGTCCGTGCTCGCCTATCGGCTCGCCGGCTGGGCGGGTCTTGTCTTGCTCGGCGCGGCCTCCTTCGGCGCGACCCTCGCCTATCTCATGCGCTTTCTGCTGCGGCGCATGGAGCCGCTCCATGCCCTGGTGCTCGCCTCTTTGGCCGCAAGCATGCTGTTGCCGTATGTGGTGGATCGCCCGTACGAGTTCGTGTGGCCGCTCACCATGCTGTGGATCGGCGGCCTGCTCGAGGCGAGCGAGCAGCGGCGCGCACCGCCCGGGTGGCTGTTGGCAGTGATGCTGCTGTGGGTCAACCTGCATGCGAGCTTCATCCTCGGGCTCGCTCTGCTGCTCCTGCTGGCGCTCGATCCGGCCCCGAGCGGCCGGCAGGCGCGGGCCGGGGGGGTGCGGCGCTGGGGGCCGTTTTGCGCGGCGGCGTTCGCGCTGGCGCTGGTGAATCCCCAGGGGGCTCGCCTGCTGCTGTTCCCGTTTCACGTGCTCGACATCAGGATCATGATGAAGTATTTCAAGGACTGGCGCCCGCCTGACCTGCAGCACCTGCAGCCGCTCGATCTGTGGCTGATCGTGGTGGTGGGCGCGGCCTTCGCCGGGCGCATCCGCCTCTCGCTCGTGCGCGCCGCCGCGGTGCTGCTGTTGTTGTTCATGGCGTTGGCGCATTACCGCAACATCGCCCTGCTCGCCATGCTCTCGCCGTTGCTGCTCGCCTCGCCGGTGGCGGCAGCGTGGCCCGCCGCGCCGCGCGCGAGCGGGCGCACCGGCGCGCTCGATCGATGGTTTCACGCGCTTTCCCCGCCGGCGCGGGCCGTGTCGGTGTGGGTGACGCTTCCCCTGGCGTGCGCGCTCGCCGTGAGCGCGCTGCGGGCGAGGGATCCGCAGCCTCCGGCACTGTTCGCGCCGCGCGCGGCGCTCGCGGCAATTCTCTCGCGCGTGCGGCAGCCTAGAATTCTCAACGATGTGAATTTCGGCGACTACCTCATTTTCCGCGGCGTGCCGGTGTTCGTCGACGCACGCGCGGACCTGTACGGGGAGGCGTTTCTCAAAGAGACTTTCGACGCCCTGTCGTTGGCTCCCGATGGCCACATCCGGGCGCTGTCGGCGAGGTACCGAGTCAACGCGATTCTCATCATGCCGATCCTCGCGGTCGCTCGGGTGCTCGCGCGCCTGCCCGGCTGGCGGTGCGTCTACAAGGGCAAATGGGCCGTGGCGTATGTGCGGCGCGCAGGACACACGCCGTGAGCGCCGATGACATAGCTTGCGGGAGCGGGACGATCGGTGCGCTGCGTCGAGTCGGCCTCTCCTGGCCGATGCTCATCGGGGCGGCGGCCTTTGTGCTGGTGCTCGCCGCCGGGGTGGTGCGGCTCGATGAGGACATCTACTGGCAGATCGTCACCGGACGCTGGATCATCGCCCATGGGTACGTGCCGGCGCGCGATATCTTCTCGTTCACCCGGCCCGGCGCCCGCTGGATCGTGCAGGAGTGGGGCGCGGAGGTGCTGGAGGCCCTCGTGTACGGCATGGCCGGCTGGGCGGGGCTCGCGCTTCTCGCCGCGCTGTGCTTCGGACTGACGATCGCCTATCTCGCGCGGTTCCTGTTGGCCCGCATGCAGCCCGTGCATGCGCTGCTGCTTACCGCCCTCTGCGGCGGCATGATGCTCGATTACCTCATCGTGCGGCCGCACGAGCTCGTCTGGCCGCTCACCGCGCTGTGGGTCGGAGGTCTGATCGAGAGCAGCGAGCGCCGGCGCGCACCGCCCTGGTGGCTGCTCGCCGTGATGCTGCTGTGGGCGAACCTGCACGCGAGCTTCATTCTGGGTCTGCTCCTTGCGGTGCCGATCGCCCTGGAGGCGGTGCTCGGGGCGCGGCCGGCATGGAAACCGGCCGCCGGGCGCTGGGGCCTGTTTCTCGCCGCCGCGCTCGGCTGTGCGCTCGCCAACCCGCAGGGGTGGCGGCTCATCGTCTTTCCGTTTCACATGCTGGGGATGCCCGTGCTCGCGCGGATCCCCGAATGGCAGCCGCCCGACCTGCAGCGGCCCCAGCTCTTCGGCCTGTGGTTGATCGGCGTGCTCGGGCTCGCATTCGCCGGCCGCTTCATCCTGCCGATCGTGCGCTCGCTGCTGCTCATCGGGCTCATCTTCTTCGCGTTGCAACACGTGCGCAACGTGTCGCTCCTCGGCCTGATCTCGCCGTTGCTCATCGCCACCCCGCTCGCGGGGCAGTGGCGGCGCGAGCCCCTTGCCCGCCGAGGTGCGCCGGCGCTCGATGGGACGGTGCGCACGCCCGGCGCCGCCGGCGGCCGTGGGGCGCTGTGCGCCACGATCGTGCTCGCGGGGGCACTCGGGATCGCGGCAGTGAGCGTGCGCCGGCCTCGGCCCTCGGCGCAGGCCACGCCGCGCGCGGCGGTGGCGGCGTTGCTGGCGAGGCGGCCGCGGGCGAGGATTCTCGATGACATCGAATTCGGCGGTTATCTCATATCGCGCGGCGTCCCGGTGTTCGTCGACCCGAGGATCGCGGTCTACGGCAACGCGTTCCTCGAGCGGTACTACGCCGCGTTGGAGCTGAGTCCGGGGGGGAATATAGATGCGCTGCTGAAACGCTACCGGATCAACGCGGTGCTGCTCGGCCGGCCGTGGCCGCTGGTGAGGTGGCTCGAGCGCTCGCCGAGCTGGAAGCGGGTCTATGCGGGCAGGTGGGCGGTCGCGTATGTCCGCGCGAGGGCGACCGGGTCATGAGCGATCAGGGACCGGGCGGCGGCCGATGAGCGCCGCGCAGCGAACAGCGCACCGCCTGCGCGTGTCCTGGCCGCTGCTGCTTGGCACGGCGGCCTTCCTCGGGGCGCTCCTGAGCGGCGCGGCGCGGCTGGGCGCGGACACTTACTGGCACATCAGCGCCGGGCGGTGGATGCTGGCGCATGCGCGCGTGCCCACCCACGATCCGTTCTCCTTCACGATGCATGGGGCGCCCTGGATCGCCCAGGAGTGGGGTGCGGAACTGTTGATGGCCGTGGTGTACGGCATCGGCGGCTGGCCCGCGCTGGTGCTGCTCGTCGCCGCCTCGTTTGCCCTCGCCATCGCCTACGTGGCGCACTTCCTGCTGCCGCGCATGGAGCCGCTGCATACGGTGTTGCTGACCGTGCTCGGCGCCTGCATGATGTTCTCGTACATCCTGGTTCGTCCGCAGCAACTCGTCTGGCCGCTTGCGGCGCTGTGGGTCGGCGGGCTCATCGATGCGGGCGAGCGGGGCGCCGCCCCGCCCTGGTGGCTGCTCGGGGTGATGCTGCTGTGGGCGAACCTGCACGCGAGCTTCATCCTGGGCCTTCTCCTTGCGGTGCCGATCGCCCTGGAGGCGGTGCTCGGGGCGCGGCCGGCATGGAAACCGGCCGCCGGGCGCTGGGGCCTGTTTCTCGCCGCCGCGGTCGGCTGTGCGCTCGTCAACCCGCACGGCTATCGGCTGCTCATCTATCCGTTCCGGGTGCTCGGCATGCCCGCGCTCGAGCATATCAGCGAATGGCAGCAGCCGAATTTCCAACAGCTGCACGTCTTCGGCCTGTGGCTGCTCGCGCTGCTCGCGCTCGCCTTCGGGGGGCGGATCCGGCTGCCGCTGCTGCGCTCGGCGATGCTCATCGGCCTCATCTATTTCGCCCTGCAGCACATCCGCAACGTCTCGCTGCTCGGGCTCATCGCCCCGCTGTTGATTGCCGGCCCGCTGGCGCGCCTGTGGCGAGAGCGGCCGGTGCGCGCCCGCGACGCCGGGGCTCTCGACAGGGCATTTCGCGCGCTCGCCCGCCCGGCCAGCGGCGCGGCCGTTTGGGCGACGGTGGTGCTCGCCGGGGCGCTCGGCGTGGCGGCGGTGCGGCTGAGAAAGCCGAGCGTGCCGGCGCAGGTCACGCCGCGCGCGGCGCTCGCTGCGCTGCTTGCCCGGCGGCCGGCAGCGCGGATCCTCAACGACTACAACTTCGGCGGCTATCTCATATTCCGCGGCATTCCGGTGTTCGTCGACGGCCGCACGGACATGTACGGGAACCGGTTCATTGAGTCTTACTTCAATGCGGTGGAGCTCGCGCGCAAGGGCAATTTCCCCGCGCTGCTGCAGAGGTACCGGATCGATGCGATTCTCATGGGACCGCAGTGGCCGGTGGTGAGGTTGCTCGAGCGCCTGCCGCAGTGGCGGCGGGTGTATGCCGGCAAGGTGGCCGTGGCATACGTGCGCGCGGGCGCGCAGTCGCGCGCTTCAGCCGATGCGCGCGCGGGCGGAGGCGGCGCGCAGGGAGGCGAATTGCATCGCCCGAGGCCGCGCGGGCGCGGCCGGTAGGCGGGCGATGCCGTTTGCTCACTCGCCGATCCGCCGCAGAACGGTGTTGACCTCGTATCGCCTGGCGGGTGGCGCGCACGAGCCGCCCCGGGTGTACAGACAGGCGTTGTGCCAGCACCTGATGCGCGTAAATCCCAGCGTGGCAGGCAAAGCGGACCGTTTGGCGAGCAGAGCGTTGAAGGCGGATGCCTGCCCGCGCAGGGCACGCGCGTTTTCGATGAGCAGGATGGGGATGTCCCGGTCGAGATGGGCATATCCACCCATGGTGTACCAAAGATCGTAATCGGCGACGCCGCACACGGCTCGATCGCGGCTGAGGCGATCGAAGGCCGCGATGCCGGCCGCATCCTTCTGCCAGTAGGGGAAAAGCGGCACGCTGAGATAGGACAGCAGGGAAATTGCGCCGAGGGCGCAGACGACGGTCACCCTGCCGATCAGGGCGGGACGGGTCGATCGGGCGGTGAAGTGACGCACGATGTCGACGAGCCCGATGGCGGCCAGCGTCACGACGATCGGAAACACGATGTAGATGAAGCGTACTTCCTTGTGGCCGATCAGGGAGTGTGAGACGAGCACGATGAGGGCGAACCAGCCGAGGAAGGGGCTGCGGCGCACGCCGACGAGGGCGAGCATGAGCAGCGGAAACATCTGCTCGGTGAGCACGAGCCCGTACCAGTACCAGGGCTTCAGGCCGTACAGGGCGCTGCGGCCCTCGATGGCGTTGACCCAGAAGTATTTGATGAAGGACTGGAAGGGGTAGGACCAGGTGAAGGCATCCACGAGGCCGAAGCCGAGCACCGGCAGCAGCAACCCGCAGGCGAGTGGGGCGGCCCTGCGGCGCCAGTCCTCGCGGCAGAAATAAATGAGCGCAAAGCCGATCGCCGGCGCGAACTCGATCCGCAGCGACACGGCCAGGCCGAGGAGCAGGCCCGTGAGGAACATTCGCCGCCCCGCGGGCATTCGTTCGCCATATTTGCCGAGGTACAAGCCCGGCAGCAGCGCATGGGTGGCGACCACGCCCGTGAGGGCGGCGGGGGCGAAGATGACCAGGTCGTACCAGACGGCGCACGCACCGGCTGCGATGAGCGCAGCCTCGATTCCGCTGGCGCGTTTGGCCCAGACGAATCCAAACCATATGGTCACGAGAGACAGCAGCGACAGGACGACGTTGATGCCCCACAGGTAACCGCTCGAGCCGGGGCCGAGCCAGGCCGTGGCCTTCATGATGGCCGCGAGGAAGGCCGGAAAGACCCAGCTGCGCACGCCCTCGCGCCACTCCCAGGTGATCACGCCGTAGCCGAAGGCCAGGCGATGCGCGGGCTCGAGCGTCTGAAAGATCTGGTCGGGGTGGATGAGATTCGGAAAATGAGCCGCGTACAGGCGAAGCGCGAATCCGACGAGGAAGCAGGCGGCCCAGGCGCAGTGAACGGCGGACGGCCTTGAGCGCAGGCGATCCCGGAGCATCATGGAACCTCGTGTCGGACAACTCGCGGGCAATACCGGCAGTCGGGTCTTCTTTGTGCGTTTTCCCCTGAGCAATCATCTCAGGAAGCGGCCGCGGCCGCCACGCGCTCAGGATGCCAGCGCCCGCTCGATGCGCCGGTCCGGGATGAGCCACAGCAGCGCCACCAGGGCGTACAGCCCGAGGGACACCCAGCGGACAAAGGGGGCGAGGAGGATGGCGGTAAGATAGAGCAGCGGGGAGAGCTTGCCCTTCCAGTCCCCGCCGAGCGCCCGGGCGAGGAGCGATTCCTCGCCGTCGGTCGCGATGATGCGCTGCTGCAGGATCCACCAGGCGATGGCCGCCATCAGCAGCACCACGCCGTAGAACGCGGTCGGGACGGAGGCGAAGCGGTTCTCGCCCATCCAACCGGTCGTGAAGGGAATGAGGGAGAGCCAGAAGAGCAGGTGCAGGTTGGCCCACAGCATCCCGCCGCTCACCCGCCGCACCGTCCGCAGCAGATGGTGATGATTGCTCCAGTAGATGCCGAGGTAGATGAAGCTCAACACGTAGGTGAGCAGCACGGGCAACACGGGCGCGAGCGCCGACAGTGTCGTCTCGCGCGGGATTTTCAGCTCGAGCACCATGATGGTGATGAGGATGGCGATCACCCCGTCGCTGAAGGCTTCGATCCGCTCGGTTCCCATGCGTCGCTCGCTCGGCCGGTGCCGTTGGCGGCCGATTGTATGTCCGTGCGGCGCTCTTTACACTGCCGGCCATGATGACGGCAGCAGAAGCGCTTCGGCGCCTGAAGGACGGCAATCGCCGGTTCGTCGCACGGATCGCGGCCGACGGCGCTGCGGCCCCGCCCGCGCGTGCGCCGGCGGACGGCCCGCAGCGGGCGGCTCTCGGCCGCGAAGCGGCTTGCGGGGCTTCACCGCGCATCGCGCTCACGCAGGAGCAGACGCCCATCGCCATCGTGCTCGGCTGCTCGGATGCCCGGGTGCCGGCGGAGATCGTGTTCGATCAGGGGCTCGGGGACCTGTTCGTCATCCGCGTGGCGGGCAATATCGTCGCACCCTCCCTGATCGGCAGTGTCGAGTTCGCCGCCGCGCAGTTCGGCACGCGG
>JAJZVF010000007.1:0-17487 GCA_021845825.1 Pseudomonadota bacterium
TACTGGTTTGCCGGCGGCGTATGGTACGAGCGATGGCCGTCCACGCCTGTGTACATCGTGGTTGCGCCGCCGATCGGCGTTGTCGTGCGGTCTCTGCCGGCATTCGTGCGGAGGGTTTCATACCGGGGCGTCACGTTTCTTTATGCGAACGACGTGTTTTACCGGCCTCGCCCGGCCCTCGGCGGTTTCCAGGTCGTGAACGATCCGGTGGACACGAGCGCGGCCGGCCTGTCGGCCGCAGGCAGCCCGCGCTCACGGGCGGTGGCGCCGGTACTGCCTGCACGGATGCGACGCTCTGCTGTGATGCGAGCCTCGGCCAAGACGCAACCGCCCGTCATGGTCCGACCGCTCAGCCACGCACTCATGCCCATCAGGGTGAGCGCACCTATCCAGACCCTGACGCCCATCACGCCGCAGGCGCCGCTCGAGACAGGGACGCCGCTTGCGGCGAAGGCGGCGCGCGCGCCGCCGCCGATTCCCGGTGCGAAATCCGGCACCGCCTCCACGCTCTTGAGTCCGCAGAGATTCGCGCTCCAGGCTCTTGACGGACAGAGCGCCGGTCAGCAGGCGCGCGACCGATACGCGTGTGATCGATTCGCGGTCGCCCGCAGCGGATTCGATCCGCTCGCCCGCGAGAGCGGGGCGCCCGCCGCAGACCTCGCCCGGCAGACCTCCGAGTACGAACGGGCGCTCGTCGCGTGCCTGAGCGGGCGCGGGTATATCGTGACGGTCCGCTGAATCACCCGCGCACAGGAGGCGGACCGGGCAGCACTGGCGGGCGCCGGGGTCGGGCGGCCACCTCGAGAACAGGCCGCCTGGATGCCGCTGGTCCGGATGCGCCGCAACCCTCAACCTCCCACCCTGAAACCGCAGCGGCGGCGGCTGGTCCACGACGCCACCCGCAGGGCGGAGGTCAACGCCGCGCCGGGGCTGCCTTCAGCTCTCGCAGCCAGAAACGTTCCATGGCGGTAAACAGATCCGTACGGGCCGTGGGTCCGGAGATGCCGTGGGTCTTGTTGGGGTAGATGAGCAGCCGGTAGGGCTTGTCGGCCCGGATCAGCGCCTGCACGAACTGCAGGGTGTTCTGCCAGTGCACATTATCGTCGCCCGTACCGGCCACGAGCAGCAGCGGGTCGGCGAGACGGCCGGCGGCCGCGACAACCGAACTCTCCGCATAGCCGGTCGGGTTCTGCCGGGGGGTGCCCATGTAGCGTTCGGTATAGATCGTGTCATAGTCCTGCCATCGGGTCACCGGCGCGACCGCGATTCCGGCCCGCCATACACCCGGGGCGTGAGTGAGCGCATAGGCGGTCATGTAACCGCCGAAGCTCCAGCCCCAAATCCCGATGCGCTTGGGGTTTACCCACCGCTGGCGCTTGAGCCAGCTCACCGCAGCGAGCTGGTCGGCGAGCGCAAGCTTGCCGAGGTGGAATTTTACCTTGGCCTGGGCGCGGTGGCTGAAATAGGTGGCGGCACTGTTGTCGGTGGCGAACAGCACGAACCCACGGCGGGCCAGCCGCTGGCTGATCAGAAAGAATGCCCCTCGCCAGACATCCCGCACCGTCGGCGGTACGTCCGGGCCGCCGTACTGGTACATGATGACCGGGTACCGTTTGTGCGGATCAAAGTGCGGCGGCAGGGTGAGGCGCGCGTAAAGCCGCGTGCTCTCATCCGCCGCAGGAATGGTGAGGAAGCGGGGCTTGTGGAACCTGTACGGAAGCCGGGCCGCCGGCTGGATCACGGTGTGCCGGCTGTTCCCAAGGTTGACCAGCGTAACGGAAGGCGGCGTCACGACGTTGGAATACGTATCCACGTAGGCGCGTGCGCCCGGGCCCATGTCAATGTAGTGCGTGCCCGCACTCCTCGTGACGGCGACAGGCCGCCCGCCGCGCAGGGATACGCGGAAGAGTTCGGTATAGAGCGGTCCGTGGACGTAGCGGCTGAAATACACCTCGCCCCGCTTCTGCGCCACGCCGTCGAGCCCGAGCACGTTGTAGTCACCGGAGGTGAGCTTGCGTATCAGCCGCCCGTCGCCGGCGTAGAGGTACAGATGGTACCAGCCGTCCTGCTCGTTACCCCAGATGAACCGCCCGTCCTTGAGGTAATAGGGGCCGCCGTGCACGTCGACCCAGTCCGGGTCGGTCTGCGTGACCAGTGTCCGGACACGGCCGGTGTCGGGGTTCGCGGTAAGCAATTGCAGCCTGGTTTGCGCACGGTTCAACACTTCGCCGTACAGCCGATCTCCCTTCGGCAGCCACCCGAAACGCGCCAGATAGGTATCCGGGGTGCCGGCCATGGCCGTCCAGGTGGTCTTCCCGCTGGCGACGTCGAGGACCCCCAGCCGCACGATCGGGTTGGGTGTTCCGGCGGTGGGGTATTTCTGCTCGTAGATGCGCGGCTGCTCATCCAGGTAGTTGACGATCGGAAAGGTGTGCACCGGCCGCTCGTCGAACTGCAGGAAGGCGATATAGCGACTGTCGGGCGACCACGCGTACGCCGAGCGCAGACCGAGCTCCTCGGTGTAAACCCAGTCGAGCTCGCCATCCAAAATGTCTTTGTGCGGTGCGGCGACCCGGCGGACGGGGCCGCCGCGCACGGGGGCGTAATGGAGCGTGCGGTGAGTGAGGTAACTGACCCAGCGTCCATCCGGCGAGAGCCGCGGGTTGCGCTTGGAGCCCGGCTGGCGGGTGATTTGCGTGATCGTGCGGGATGAGAGCGAGTACAGGTAGATCTGATCGTGGCTGAGGAACAGGATGGCATCACTTTGCGGCGACCACCGATAGCTCTTCACGCCGTAGCGGGTGATGCGATTGCGCTTGATCTGGTTCTTGATGGTCCAAGGGGGGGCGGCCGCGCCGGCGAGCTGGCCGCTGGAAAGCAGGCGCGAGGTCGTGCCGCGCGCGACATTGACGAGGTAGAGATCCGCCCGGCCGGCAGGGCCGTGGCGCAACAGATAGGTGAGGTAGCGCCCGTCGGGGCTCCATTGCACCTGCTCGGGGTGATAGCCGGTCAGTCCCGGACGCGCAAAGATCTGCGCGATCGTATAGTGGGGGATGGCCCTGCCGGCGCCTCCCGCCCACAGCGGCGCCGGAGCGATCAACAGCAGGACCGCTGGGCCGATCAGGTGCTTGATGAGCTGTCGCATAGGCAGGGCGTCGTGTGTGGCTGGGCGGCCGATTATAGGCGTGCGCGATTTGCGCGGTTTGCGCTCTGCGACCGGCTGCCTCGATTTATCGTCAAACTGAATGATGCGCGGCTTCGGGCCGGTCAGCCGCGGACCGGCAAGGGGGCCGCACATGCCCGATCCGCCGGCGGGAGGCCGACCCTGAGGCGCCGGCATCCCGAAGCCCTTCGCCGTGCGCCAGCAGACAGCCGCAGGGGCGCCGGGCGGCGTAAACTGCCGCTCTCTTTACGCAGGCGCGCATGTTAGAGAGGAGGAGCGATGCAGCCGACGGCAATCCTCATCGCCGGGCCCGAGATCGCCGCTTACGGGTTCCCGCACGGGCACCCGTTCGGGCCGGACCGCCATGACGCCTTCATGCGCGAGCTGGAGTGCTCACCGTACCGGCCGCGCCTCGAGCGGCGCTCGGCGCGGCCGGCGACGCGCGAGGAGATAGAGTATTTTCACACTCCGGCCTACGTCGATCGGGTGATCGCCGCCTCCAGCGCCGGACACGGATTCCTCGACGCGGGCGATACGCCGGCTTTTCCCGGTGTCTACGAGGCCGCCGCGAACGTGGTCGGCGGCACGCTCGAGGCGCTGGCTGCGATTGTCGCCGGTCCGGTCCGGCGAGCCTTCATCCCCATTGCCGGCCTGCACCATGCCGGGCGTGGCCACGCAGCGGGCTTTTGCGTGTTCAACGACTGCGGCGTCGCGATCGAGGCGGCTCGGCGCCGTCATGGGCTTGCGCGCGTGGCCTATGTCGATATCGATGCGCACCACGGCGACGGCGTGTTCTACGGTTTCGAGAGCGATCCGTATGTGGCCGACGCGGATGTGCACGAAGACGGCCGTTTCTTGTATCCGGGCACCGGGGATCGCAGCGAAACCGGCCGCGGTGCGGCAGCCGGCACGAAGTTGAACCTGCCGATGCCGCCCGGCGCGGGCGACACCGAGTTCATGGCCGCTTTCGAGGAGGTGGAGGGCTACCTCGAGGCGCAACAGCCGCAGTTGATCCTGCTGCAATGCGGGGCGGATTCCCTCGCCGGCGATCCGATCGCGCATCTGGCGTACACGGAAGCCGCCCATGCACACGCGGCTGAGCGCCTGCGGGCATTGGCGGACCGGCACTGCGAGGGACGCCTGCTCGCGATGGGTGGCGGCGGCTACAACCGGCGCAACCTGGCGCGCGCATGGACGCGCGTCGTGGAGGCTCTGAGCTGACTGGCGATGAGGCTTGTGCTTGCGCATCTCTTCGGGCCCCATCGGCGTCGTTGCGCATGCGGGGAGCGGGCCGTCGCATCGGTCCTCAAGCGTCCGTTTGCTCGCGTCGGTCGCGAGGTTTCCAGGTCCGCTGCGGCGCAGGTCGCCGCGAGATCCGCCGCGGGATAGTGCGCGTACCGCAGGCTCCAGTTCGGGTAATATCGGCGGCGGCGTGCACGGGTCGCGCCGCCGCATGAGGAATTCCCATGAAGATCCTGCTGACCGGCGCGGCCGGGTTCATCGGCTATCACACCGCCGGCAAGCTGCTCGCGCTCGGCCACGAGGTGGTTGGCCTGGACAACCTCAACGATTACTACGATGTCACCCTCAAGCAGGCGAGGCTGGACCGCCTCGCCGCTCGGCAGGGGTTCCGGTTCGTGCGGCTCGATCTTGCGGATGAGGCGGGGATGAGGGACTTGTTCGCCCGCGAGGAATTCCAGCGCGTGATCCATCTTGCCGCCCAGGCGGGTGTGCGCCATTCGCTCAAGGACCCCTACAGCTACGTCCGCAGCAACGTCACCGGTACATTGACGGTGCTCGAGGGCTGCCGGCACCACGGAGTCGAGCACCTGGTCTACGCCTCCACCAGCTCGGTCTACGGTGCCAACACCGATATGCCGTTTTCCCCGCACCGCGGGGCGTCCCATCCGCTGACGATCTACGCGGCCACCAAGCGGGCCGATGAGCTCATGGCCCACAGCTACTCCTCACTGTTCGGCCTGCCCACCACGGGCCTGAGGTTCTTTACCGTCTACGGGCCGTGGGGCCGGCCGGACATGGCGCTGTTCCTGTTCGCCCGTAACATCCTCGAGGGCAAGCCCATCGACGTGTTCAACAACGGGCGGCACAAGCGGGACTTCACCTACGTGGAGGACATTGCCGAGGGTGTCGTGCGCGTGTGCGAGCACGTGGCGCGGCCGGACCCGGATTGGAGTGGGGACTCGCCGGACCCGGCCGCCAGCCGCGCGCCGTTCCGCCTCTACAACATCGGCAATCGCCGCCCGGTCGAGCTGATGCGCTACATCGAGGTCCTCGAGGAGTGTCTGGGCCGCAAGGCCGAGAAGCGCTACCTGCCCCTTCAGCCGGGGGACGTGCCGGAGACCTGTGCCGACGTCGAGGACCTGGTGCGCGAGGTCGGCTATCGGCCCGCGACGCCGGTCGAAGTCGGCGTGCGCCGCTTCGTCGATTGGTTCTGCGAGTACTACGGCTATCCTCGCTGACAACGCCGGCGGCCGCTCGCGCTCAGTCCGGGCGCTCGATGAGGATCCGGCCGTTCTCGATGCGCACCGCGTACGTGCGCAGCGGCTCGTAGGCGGGCGGTGTGAGCGCCGCACCGGTGCGCAGGCAGAAGCGGGCGCCGTGGCGCGGGCAGACGATCTCGCACGACTCGACCTCGGCGCCCTCCAGAGGCTCGCCGTCGTGCGTGCACGCATCGTCGAGCGCGTAAATCTCCTCGCCGCAGCGCACGACCATCAGCGCGAGTCCGTCGAGGTCTACGCGCAGCGGCGTACTGTCGGAGATCTGCGCCGCGCCGCCTGCATCCACCCAGCCCATCAATACATCCCGGTCTGCAGGCGCGCCGCCTCGGACATCATGCTCGGGTTCCACGGCGGGTCGAAGGTCAGCTCGACGCGCGCTTCGCTCACGGTGGGAATGCGCTCGATCTTGTCCCGGACATCATCGACCAGGATCTCGCCCATGCCGCAGCCGGGCGCGGTCAGGGTGAGCTTGACGTCTATGCAGCGCGTACCGTCCTCGTTGGCCTGCACGCTGCAGTCGTATACCAGGCCGAGCTCCACGATGTTGATGGGAATCTCGGGATCGTAGCAGGTGCGCAGCTGCTCCCACGCGAGCTTCAGCACGTCCTCCTCCGTGGCGTTGGGCGGCAGCTGCGGAGGCGCAACCTGTTCCTTGCCGATGGCGTCGGCATCCTCGCCGCTGATGCGATACAGGTTGCCCTCGATGTACACCGTGAAGCTGCCGCCGAGCGCCTGGGTGATGTAACCGGAAGTGCCCGGCTGCAAGGTGAGCTCCGTGCCGGCGGGCACGACCACCGCGTGGACTTCGCGGTTGACGACGAAGGGCTCGTTGTCGTAGCTGCGCATGTGGGCCGGTCACTCCGTGCTCACCGTGGCGGCGCTTCGCTCGAGAGCGGCGCCGAGGGTATGCCAGCACAGGCTGGCGCACTTGACGCGCGCGGGGAATTCCCGCACGCCGGAGAGCGCGGCGAGCTTGCCGAGCGAGGCGTCCGGCACGGCATCCTGCTGAGTGAGCAGCGCATGGACCCGGGCGTAGAGCGCCAGCGCCTCGGCCCGGTCCTTGCCCTTGACTGCCTCGGTCATCAGCGAGGCCGATGCGGTGGATATGGCGCACCCCTTGCCCTCGAAGCGGATGTCCGCGATCGTTTCGCCCTGCATGCGCAGCCATACGGTCAGCTGGTCGCCGCACAGAGGGTTGTGGCCTTCGGCGTGCGCGTCCGCGGGCGCCAGGTTGCCGAAATTGCGCGGCCGCTTGTTGTGATCCAGGATCACGTCACGATAGAGCTCCTTGAGATCCATCAGGCAAACACCTCCCGGGCCTTGGCGAGCGCGGCGAGCAGCGCCTCGACGTCTGCCTCGGTGTTGTAGCAGCCGAAGGAGGCGCGTGCAGTCGCCGGAATGTCGAAAAAGGTCATCACCGGCATCGCGCAGTGATGCCCGGTGCGGATAGCCACGCCCTCGGCGTCGAGGATCGTCCCGAGGTCGTGCGGATGACATCCCTCCATGGTGAACGACAGCACCGAGGCTTTCCGGGCCGCCGTGCCGATGATCCGGATGCCGGGAATGCGCGCGAGCCCCGCGGTCGCGAGTTCGAGCAGACGCTGCTCGTGCGCGGCGATCGCCTCGAGCCCGAGACCTTCGACATAGTCCATGGCGGCCGCGAGACCGACGGCCCCCGAGATGTTCGGCGTGCCGGCCTCGAACTTCCACGGCGGATCGTTGTAGGTGGTCTTCTCGAACGAGACCGTGCGGATCATGTCGCCGCCGCCCTGCCACGGCGGCATGGCGGCAAGGAGCGCCTCGCGCCCGTACAGCACGCCGATCCCGGTCGGACCGTAGAGCTTGTGTCCGGAGAAGGCATAGAAGTCGCAGCCGAGCGCGCGCACGTCGATGCGCGCATGGGGGATGGCCTGGGCGCCGTCGATGAGCACCACCGCGCCCCGGGCATGCGCGGCATCGACGATCTGCTTGACCGGCAGGACCGTCCCGAGGGCGTTGGATACGTGCGCCACGGCCACCAGGCGCGTGCGCGGGGAGAGCAGCTCGAGGAACCGGCCGTACTCGAGCTCGCCGCGCCGGTCGATCGGCACGACCTTGAGGGTGGCGCCCGTCTGCTCGCAGAGCATCTGCCACGGCACGATGTTGGCATGATGCTCGAGCGCGGTGATCAGGATTTCCTCTCCGGGCGCAAGCCGTGCGCGCCCGAAGGACTGCGCCACCAGGTTGATCGCCTCGGTGGTGCCGCGCACGAAGACGATCTCGCGCGTCGAGGCCGCGTTGATGAATTGCCGCGTCCGCTCGCGCGCGCCCTCGAAGGCTTCGGTAGCCGCCTGGCTGAGAGCGTGCACGCCGCGGTGCACATTGGCGTGACAGTGCGTCTCGTAGTGCTCCACGGCGCGCAGCACCGGCAGAGGGCGCTGACCGGAGGCGGCGCTGTCGAGATACACCAGCGGCCGGCCGTTTACCCGTTGCTCGAGGATGGGAAAGTCGCGCCGCACCCGTGCGGCGTCGAAGGCGGAGGGTGGGGCGGGGAGCGGGGCGGTTGCGCTCATCGGAGCAACTCCTTCAGCGGGGCGAGATCGCTCATCTGGCCGGCGAGCTCGTGCTCGATGCACTGGCGCACCTCGGGCAGTTCGATCCTCGAAACCACGTCCTCGAGGAACGCCCACTTGAGCAGGCGCTGGGCCACTTCGGGCGCGAGGCCGCGCGAGAGCAGATAAAAAAGCATGTTCTCATCGAGCTTGCCGGCGGTGGCGCCGTGGCTGCAGCGGACCTCGTCGGTGTAGATCTCCAGCTGCGGTCGCACGTCGATCTCGGCCTCGGGGCCAGCGAGCAGGCCGCGCAGCGACTGGCGGGAGTCGGTGCCGCGGGCGTTTTCGCGTACGGCGATCTTGCCGCTGAAGGCGACGCGGGCACGGCCGGAGGCGATGCCGCGGAAGATCTGCTCGGTGCGTGTGCGTGGCGCCATATGCTCGCTCAGCGCGTATGTGTCCTGGCTCTGCTGGCGATTGCCGATCCCTGCCGCGGACAGGGCAACCTCCGCTGCCGCTCCGGTCAGACGGATGTGCACGGTGGAGCGGGCGGCGAGTGCGCCGGCGCTCACCGCGAGCACGCTGTAGCGCGCGTCCTGTGCCAGCGTCGCCTCGAGGGTGTCAAACCACGCGGCGCGCGCGCTTGTCTGCTGCAGACGGAAATGGTCGAGGCGTGCCCCTGCCGCGAGATCCGCACGCACCGCGCAGTTGACCAGGCTCGCCTCATCGCCGGCGCTCACGTGTCGCTCCACCAGAGTCAACCGGGCGCCGGCTTCGAGCGACAGCTGCACGCGCGGGTACGAGGAGCCGGCCTGCGCGGGCGATGAGGCGATGAACAGCAGCTCGATGTGCGGCGTCCCGGCCTCGCGCCGCACGCGGATTGCGGCGCCATCGGTGGCGAACCCCTCATTGAGCAGCGCCAGGCGGGTCTCGGGCAGGGCGGCGATCGGTTGCGGCTCGCAAGCGGCCCCGAGCGGTGCGCCGGAGCGCAGGCTGTGGATTCCCAGTCCGGTGCGATCCACCGGGGCACCCGCGGCAAGCACTCCATCGACAAAGACGAGCCGTGCGAACCCCGCCAGGGGCGCCGGCAAGTCGGCAATTCCCGCCGGCGAGGCGACAGGAGAGAAACGCGCGCGCTCGAGCACCCGCAGGTTGGCGTAGCGCCAGTTTTCCTCTCGCGTCGCCGGCAGACCCTGCGCGCACAGCGCCTCGATCGCCTCACGGCGGCGCTCGCCGCCGATGACCGCGGCCGGCAGGGCATCGCGGACCGCGCCGTATTCGTCCTTCAGCCTGGCCAGTAGCGCCGCGCTCATGAGGGTCTTTCCGCAAGCAACCCTTCCCGGTTGTCGTTTCCCGCCCAACGATCCTCTGCGGGCGCACGCCGCTCGGGCGATTCTGACTCCGCACGGTGGCTCTCCCTGGCGGCGGGGCCGCCGGCGCTCGCGTCCCGCTCGGGCGTTTGCCGCCGATGCGGCTCACCCTCGTCGATCAGCCAGTCGTAGCCGAGCCGCTCGAGCTCGAGCGCGAGAGTCCTGTCGCCGCTTTGGACGATGCGGCCCTTGACGAGCACGTGCACCCGGTCCGGAACGATGTAATCGAGCAGCCGTTGATAATGGGTCACCAGCACGAGCGAGCGCTCCGGGGCGCGCAGGGTGTTCACGCCGTTGGCCACCACCTTGAGCGCGTCGATGTCCAGGCCCGAGTCGGTCTCATCGAGCACCGCCAGGCGCGGCTCGAGCACCAGCATCTGCAGCACCTCGTTGCGCTTCTTCTCCCCGCCGGAGAAGCCTTCGTTGACGCCCCGTGAGAGCATGCTCTCGTCCATGCGCATCAGGCGCATCTTCTCCCGTACCAGCGTCAGGAACTCGAACGCATCCACCTCGGGAAGCCCCTGGTGCTTGCGCGCCGCGTTGACCGCCGCCTTGAGCAGGTAGACGTTGTTGACGCCCGGGATCTCGACCGGATACTGGAAGCCGAGAAACAGGCCCTCGCGCGCGCGCTCCTCGGGAGGCAGCGCGAGCAGGTCGCGGCCCTGGAAGGTGACGGTGCCGCCGGTGATCTTGTAGCCCGGCCGGCCGGCGAGTACGTGCGCGAGCGTACTCTTGCCCGAGCCGTTCGGGCCCATGACGGCATGTACTTCCCCGGCGGGGACCTCCAGGGTGAGGCCCTGCAGGATTTCCTTGCCGTCGACGCTGACGTGAAGGTTGTCGATTTTCAGCATGTTGATTGACCTTGATCAGCCCACCGCGCCTTCGAGGCTGACGGCGAGCAGGTTCTGCGCCTCGACGGCGAATTCCATAGGCAGCTCCTTGAAGACGGACTTGCAGAAGCCGCTCACGATGAGATTCACGGCATCCTCCTCCGAGATCCCCCGGGCGAGGCAGTAGAACAGCTCGTCCTCGCTGATCTTAGAGGTGCTCGCCTCGTGCTCCACCGTGGCCGACGGGTTCTTCACCTCCACGTAGGGGAAGGTGTGCGCGCCGCACTGATCGCCCATCAGCAGCGAGTCGCACTGGGTGAAGTTACGCGCCCCGTGGGCGCTTGGCAGGATCTTCACCAGGCCCCGGTAGGCGTTCTGTCCGTGGCCCGCGGAGATGCCCTTGGAGATGATGGTGCTGCGCGTATCGCGGCCGATGTGAATCATCTTGGTGCCGGTGTCGGCCTGCTGGCGGTTGTTGACCGTGGCGACGGAGTAGAACTCCCCCACCGAGCCGTCCCCGCGCAGCACGCAGCTCGGGTATTTCCAGGTGATCGCCGAGCCCGTTTCCACCTGGGTCCAGGAGATGCGCGAGTTGCGGCCGCGGCACTCGCCGCGCTTGGTGACGAAGTTGTAGATCCCGCCGACGCCCTCGGCATCTCCCGGGTACCAGTTCTGCACCGTGGAGTACTTGATATAGGCCTCATCGAGTGCAATGAGCTCGACCACCGCGGCGTGCAGTTGATTCTCGTCGCGCTGCGGGGCCGTGCAACCCTCGAGATAGGACACCTGCGCGCCCTCGTCGGCGATGATCAGCGTGCGCTCGAACTGGCCGGTTTTGGCCGCGTTGATGCGAAAGTAGGTGGACAGCTCCATCGGGCAGCGCACGCCCTTGGGCACGTACACGAACGATCCGTCCGAGAACACAGCCGAGTTCAACGATGCAAAGAAATTGTCGCTGAAGGGCACGACGCTGCCGAGGTAGCGCTCCACCAGCTCGGGGTACTCGAGCACGGCCTCCGAGAACGGGCAGAAGATGACGCCCGCCTCCTTGAGACGCTCCTTGAACGTGGTGGCGACCGAGACGCTGTCGAACACCGCATCGACCGCCACGCCGGCGAGCCGCGCCCGCTCGTGCAACGGTACGCCGAGCTTCTCGTAGGTCTCGAGCAGCTTCGGATCGACCTCCGCGAGGCTCTTGGGGCCGTCCGACTTCGTCCTGGGCGCCGAGTAATAGGAGATCGCCTGGTAGTCGATCGGCCGGTAGCGGGTATGCGACCAGTGCGGCTCGCGCATCGTCAGCCAGTGCCGCAGCGCCTTCAGGCGCCATTCGGTGAGAAAGGCCGGCTCGCGCTTTTTTCGCGAGATCAATCGAACCACGTCCTCGTCGAGGCCCGGAGGAACCGTGTCGGCATCGATCTCGGTGATGAAGCCGTGCTGGTAGCCGCGCGAGACGAGGTCCTCGAGCGGTGATGCGACGGAGCGCTGCGCGAGCGGCTCGCCGCGCTCTATCAAAGGTGTGCTTTCACTCATGGGGTTCAACCAAACGGATGCCTCAGGCGTTCGACAGGTGCATGGGCCCGCGCGACAAGGCGGCCTTGACGTCGTGCTCCAGAGCCGGCAGAGGAACCTGGATCGGGTCAAGGCCCGCGAGCTGCGCCAGGTTCACATCGAACAGCGACCGGCGGATGGCCAGGTTCAGCCGCTGCCAGACGTGGCCGACGCGGCAGGTTCCCTCAATACCGCATTGGCCGTGCGCCACCGAGCAGTCGGTGAGTGCTACCGGCCCTTCGAGCGCATCGAGGATGGCTGCCGCGCTGATCTCGATCGCGGGGCGCGAGAGCTGATAGCCGCCGTGCAGCCCGCGTGTCGAGCTGACGAGCCCGGCGCGCTGCAGCTGCTTGAGCAGCTTGCTCACGGTCGGTGCGGCGATGTGAGTCTGCTCGGCGAGCGCCGTGGCGGTTTGCACGCGCCCGGGCTGCGCGGCGAGCACCGCCAGGAGCACTGTGGCATAGTCGGTGAGCCGGCTCATGCGGACCATAAACCTGTCCTCTGGCCCGATGGGGCCTTCTGAACTAGGACTAGTTTAGTACTAATTAGCTCCGGAACCAAGTGCTACGTATGAGGTCGCCTTAGCGACGCCGCCAAGTTTCGGTATCCTTGCGCCGCCTCACGCGAATACCGTAACGTTTCTTAGGCGGCGCCCGGGCGCGCCGCCGGCCCACCCTGCATGGAGAACCGTCATGAACCGCACCGAGCTTGCACGAACCGCCCAGGCGATGGTTGCCACCGGCAAGGGGATACTGGCCGCGGATGAAAGCACAGGCACCATCCGCAAACGTTTTGCCGCCATCCAGGTCGAGTCCACGGAGGAGCACCGGCGCACCTATCGGGAGCTTCTGTTCACTACGGCCGGGGCGGCCGAGTTCATCAACGGCGTGATTCTCTATGACGAGACGATCCGCCAGAAAACCGCCGCTGGCATCCCGTTCCCCGATTACCTGGCGAAACAGGGCATCATTCCCGGCATCAAGGTCGATGCCGGCGCCAAGGCGCTCGCCGGCTTTCCCGGCGAGACCGTCACCGAAGGCTTGGATGGACTGCGCGAGCGGTTGGTCGAATACCGCAAGCTCGGCGCGCGCTTCGCCAAGTGGCGTGCGGTCCTCAATATCGCCCCGGGCATCCCCACGCCGTTCGGCATTCATGCCAATGCGCACGCGCTGGCGCGCTACGCCGCACTCTGTCAGGAGAACGACATCGTGCCGATCGTGGAGCCCGAGGTGCTCATGGACGGGGAGCACTCCATCGAGCGCTGCGAGGAAGTGACCGACGCTACGCTCAGCGCCGTTTTCGCGCAGTTGCACGCGCACCGCATCTACCTGGAGGGCATGGTGCTCAAGCCCAACATGGTCATCTCCGGGAAAAAGGCCGCAAACCGCGCGCCGCCCGAGACCGTCGCCGAGGCCACCGTGCGCTGCCTGAGGCGGCACGTGCCGCCGGCGGTGCCCGGCATCGCCTTCCTCTCCGGCGGGCAGTCGCCCACCGAGGCCACTCAGCACCTTTCGCTGATCAACCGCCTGGGGCCGTTCCCGTGGGCGCTCACCTTCAGCTACGGACGCGCGCTGCAGGAAACCGCGCTCAAGGCATGGGGCGGCCGTGCGGCCGACTTTGCCGCGGGGCAGCAGGAGTTTTACCGCCGCGCCCGCCTCAACGGTCTGGCGACCACGGGCCGCTATACGCCCGACATGGAAGCCCAACGGGCCTGAGACCCCCAGGAAGAAAGCACCCGCGTGGCCGACTCACAATCCACCTTAAATTCAGCTGCCGAGACAGATGCGGTAATCGACGTACGCGGTGTGCACTATGCCGTGGACGGCCGACCGATTTTCGCCGGGCTGGATGTGCGCGTGCCCCGAGGCCTCATCACCGCCGTGATGGGACCGAGCGGCACGGGCAAGACGACGCTGTTGCGCCTGGTCACCGGACAGATCTACGCCGACCGGGGCCAGGTGGCGGTGTTCGGCCGTGAAGTGGCCGACATGGGCCGGGCGGAGCTCTATGCCACTCGCCGACGCATGGGCATGCTCTTCCAGAACGGGGCGCTGCTGACCGATCTGGACGTATTCGAAAACGTCGCCTTCCCCGTGCGCGAGCACACCAACCTGCCGGAGCCGCTGATCCGCACGCTCGTGCTGACCAAGCTCGAGGCGGTGGGTCTGCGCGGGGCCGCGCAGCTGATGCCGGCGGAGCTCTCCGGCGGCATGGCCCGGCGCGTGGCGCTCGCCCGGGCCATCGTGATGGACCCGGAAGTGCTCATCTACGATGAGCCCTTCGTCGGTCTCGACCCGATCTCTCTCGGGGTGATCCTGCGCCTGATCAAGCAGATGAACGACGCCCTTGGCATCACGAGCGTGGTTGTTTCCCACGACGTGCACGAGATCGCCACGATCGCCGATCACAGCTACCTGATCTCGGACGGTCGCGTGGTCGCTTCGGGCTCGCCGGCGGAGCTGGCGGCGAGCGATTCGCCGACTGTCCGCCAATTCATGACCGGCGGCGCCGAAGGGCCGGTGCGCTTTCACTATCCGGCCGCCGATTACGCGACCGAGTTGCTTGGAGCGGAAAGAAGATGAGCGACGGTTCACGGGAAGGTGTGCTCGAGGGGTTGCGCAAGACCGGCGTGACGGCTCTGTTCTTCGGACGGCTCCTCGGCGCGTGCGTGCCCGCCCTCGGGCGCCCCCGCCTCATCATTGCGCAGATCTACAATGCCGGCGCCCGTTCGCTCATCATCATCATGCTCTCGGGGCTGTTCACCGGTATGGTGCTCGGCCTGCAGGGCTACGATCTGCTGCATCGGTTCGGCGCCACATCGGCCCTCGGCACCGCCGCGGCGCTGTCGTTGCTCAAAGAGCTGGGACCGGTCCTCACCGCGCTGTTGTTCGCCGGCCGGGCCGGCACCGCGCTTACCTCGGAGATCGGCCTGATGCGGGCCACGGATCAGCTCACTGCCATGGAGGTGATGGCGGTCGACCCGCTGCGCCACGTTGCCGCGCCCCGCTTCCTGGGCGGACTCATCGCTTTGCCGCTGCTCACGGCGATCTTCATCGTCGTCGGCCTCTTTGGAGCGCAGCTCGTCGGCGTGCAGATGATGGGCGTGGACCGCGGCATCTTCTGGTCGCAGATGCAAAGCGCAATCGCTTTGAAGGACGTGACCGAGGGGGTCGTCAAGAGCGTGGCATTCGGGGCGGTCTTGAGTCTGATCGCCGTCAACGAGGGGTACCACGCGGACCCGACCGCCGAGGGCGTGGGCCGCGCCACCACCCGCACCGTGGTCGCCTCGTCCGTGATGACTCTGTTGCTCGATTACGTCTTGACCGCTGCATTTTTATAAGAGGATAGCCGCCCATGCGCGCCAATCGCTCCCTGGAGATCGGAACGGGCCTGTTCGTGCTGCTCGGCGTGGCCGCGCTCCTGTTTCTCACCACCCAGCTGCCGGCGAGCGGCATGAAGTTCGGCTTCGGCAAGCCCGCAGGCTATGAGGTGACGGCGGAATTCGACAACATTGGGGACTTGAAGGTCGGCGCGCCCGTCAAGATGGCCGGTGTGCGCATCGGCGAGGTCACCAGGATAGACTTCGACACCAACAGCGAGCGGGCCGAGGTGTGGATGAACATCTACAAGAAGTTCAACCAGATCCCGATGGACAGCTTCGCCAGCATCGACACCGAGGGGCTGCTCGGCGGGGAATACATCAGCATCAGCCCGGGCGGACTGCAGACCTACCTCAAGAACGGCAGCCGCATCGAGGAGACCCAGTCGGCATTGGTGCTCGAGAATCTGATCAACAAGTTCTTCGCCAATTTCTCGAACAAGAGCGGCTCTGGCAGCCAGGGCGGCTCGAAGGGGCCCAAGTGATGAAACCGACGATAGTGATTGCCGCGGCGCTCGCCGCCGCCGCCTTGGCGCACGCTCCGGCGCAGGCTGCCCCGGTGCAGCAGAGCGCCCCCGCCTGGGAGCAGCCCTCGCAGGTCATCGAGACCGCCGCCCGGCAGCTGCTCAATGCGCTCAAAGGGCACCGCCAGGAATACCGCAAGGATCCGGCCAAGGTGACTGCGCTGGTCGACAAGTACCTGCTGCCGCACGTCGATACGCAGCTCGCCGCGCAACTGGTGCTCGGCCGATACTGGCGCACGGCCACCGCGCAGCAGCGCCAGCGCTTCATCGACGCGTTCTATCATTCGATGATGGTCAACTTCGGCGGTGCGCTCGCGGACTTCAGGTCCGACATGCTGAAGGTCTATCCGACCCATCTGCGTCCCGGCACCGACTTCGCAACGGTGCGTACGGAGATGACGCGCAGCAACGGCTCCCGGGTGTCGGTGGTGTACCTCATGCAATTGACGCCGAGGGGGTGGCAGGCCTTCGACGTCCATATCGACGGGGTAAGTTATGTCAAGAGCTATCGGGAAGACTTTGCCGAACAGATCAGGCAGCAGGGCCTCGATGCGGTGATCAAGCGCCTGCAGGCAGGCGCGCGGCCGGATGCGATCGCGCACGCGGCCGGCGGGTCATGAGCGCGATGGCGCACGTTTCCCGGTCCGGGTCGGCGGCGGACGCCTCCGCGTTCGCGCTTGCAACGCTCTCGCCGGAGCGATGCGAGGCGCGCGGGGCATTGACTTTTGCGACCGCGCGGCTGGCGCGCAAGCAGGGCCTGATGGCGCTGCGCAATGCCGGCCGGGAACTCTCGATCGACTGCGGCGCGATCTCTCAAGCCGATAGCGCCGGACTCGCCGTGCTGCTCGACTGGCTGGCAGAGGCGAGGCGCGCCGGGTGCGCGCTGCACTTGCTGCACCTGCCGCAGAATCTGCTGGCGCTGGCGCGCATCAGTGCGGTCGAGGAGCTGCTGCAGAAGGGAGTCTGAGCAAGCCCGGCAGGCCGAGCCCGCGCAGGCGCTGCTGCGCCTGTTTGCCCGGTGAAGCGCCGCATCTTGCGATGGGCGCGGGCTAGTTGCCGGCTGAGTTCTCGAGTTCCTTCAGCTCCTGCTCGGCGCCGCCCGGGCTCGTGCGCGGACCTCTTACCATGAATCGGCGCCGCTCGAGGTAGGTATTGCGCGCGAAGGCGTAATGGTCGAAAGCCCGCTGGTCCAGGCGGAAGATCGGCAGCAGATGCGCTCCGGTGTTGAGCGTACCGACCGCGCGGGTGCCGTAATCGGCCCCTGTATTCTGCACGTAGTGCAGCGGATCGGCGTACTCGGCCGGCACCAGCCCGATCGCATCCCGCACGTCCGAGGGACCGAGGAACGGCAGCACCAGATATGGCCCCGTCGGAATGCCCCATTTGCCGAAGGTCTGGCCGAAGTCCCGGTCGTGGCGCACCAAGCCCATGCCCGTGGCCGGATCGAGCAGGCCGCCGATGCCGAACGTGCTGTCGATCACGAATCGCACGGTGTCCTTCCCGAAGTCGGCCACCTGCCCCTGCAGCAGGTCGTTGACGATCACTTCCGGGTAGGTGAGATTGTGAAAGAAGTTGCTGATTCCCGCCTGGATCGGATGCGGAGTGACGCGCACGTAGGTTTTC
>JAJZVF010000007.1:17587-35364 GCA_021845825.1 Pseudomonadota bacterium
ACGGGATTGAGGTTCGGCATGCCGAGGGCGATCTGGAACTGCTTGACGGCGAGCGGCACATTGCCCGTGTCGAGCTGGTAGTAGCCCATGTAGTAGTACGCGCCTCCGGGATCGCCCGCGGCGCTGGCGGCGCGGGCGGTGAGCTCGATCTCGCCCGGAGTCGGGTCGACGAGGTTGAACAGGTTGCGCAGCAGGTCGTGGGCCTGTGCGTTTTTTCCGTCGGCCATGAGTGTCTGAGCGTAGCGCACTGTGACCGGTACGTTGAGCGGGAACAGCCGCTCGGCATGCGCGAAGGTGGCGAGTGCCTGCTGCATCTCGCCCGCCTGCGCCTGCGCCTGGCCGAGCGCGATGTAGAGGAGGTGCAGGTCGGGGTGCCGCCGCAGCAGCTTGTCGAGGATGTTCACCGCTTGCACCGCCCGGCGCTCGCGCATGAGCGCGAGCGCATCCCCGTACAGGGTGCCCAGACTGTGATCGCCGTGGGCGATCCGTTCGGCGAAATATCGCTGCACGTTCTCATCCGCCGGTGCGGTGAGCACCCGGATGCGCGCCTTGATCAGGTAGTAGTCCGGCGAGCTGGTATCCGGTACGGGCGGGAACTGTGCGGCGTGTGCGCGCGTGTAGGCTACCCGGTCGGCGGTCATGGGGTGACCGATGAGCACCGCCGGGACCCAGGCGTCCTGCAGGCCCTGCAGCCGCATCAGTTTCTCGAAGACATCGGGCATGCCTTCGGGGTCGAAGCCGGCGGCGGCCAGAAGCTCGAGGCCGACGCGGTCGGCCTCCTCTTCCACGCTGCGGCTGTAGTCGATCTGTTCCTGGGCGGCGAGCCCCTGCGAGGCGACGATGCCGCCGGCGATGGCGTTGCCGCTGCCGCTTGCCGCCCCGAGCAGGATCGTCGCCAGCATGGCGGCGAGGGAATCTATGTTGGCGTGCTGGGCGTTGAGGAGCTTGCGGGCGATGTGGTTCTGGACCTCGTGCGCGGTCTCGTGGGCCATCACCGCCGCGAGCTCCGACTCCGTATGGGTAAACAGAATCAGGCCGGAGTTGATGAAGACATTGTGGCCCGGGGCCGCGAAGGAGTTGACTACCGGCGTGTTGACGCAGAAGTAGTGAAAGCTGGCCGCGCCGAGCGGGCTTTGCGCCGCGAGCCGCCTGCCGACGGAGTTCAGGTACTCCTCGACCTCGGGGTCCTCTATGAGCTGATGCTGCGCGCGCATCTGCAGCATCATCTCGTAGCCGATCTGGTACTGCTCCTGCATCGGCAGGACGACCGAAGCCGGACTGCTGAGATCCGGCAGGTCCGATTCGAGCGCCGAGGGCAGATCGGTGGTCAATGGAATCGGGGGCAGCGGGGGAGGGGCGACGAATTTGGCCGGCTCGCGCTCGTGCTGCGCGGTCAAGGCGGCCGGTGGCGTGGCCGGAGGCACGCCGGCAGCGGCCACCGTGGCGTTCACGAAGGCGGCCAGCAGAAACCAGACGAGCGCGCGCATGTGAATTGGACCTCGACCGACGGGGAACGGTTTCCTTGTGAATACAGAAGCTTGCAAATCTTCAGGCACCGGAAGGCCCGCCGGCCAGGCAACAAGCTTACCAAAAACCATTGGCCTCAAAGATTGTCCGAGGCGAAGTCCGCCAGCCGGGAGCGCTCTCCGCGCATCAATGTCACATGTCCGGAGTGCGGCCAGCCGCGGAAGCGATTGACCGCATAGGTGAGGCCCGATGTGGTCTCGGTGAGATACGGAGTGTCGATCTGCGCGACGTTGCCGAGGCAGACCAGCTTGGTGCCCGGGCCGGCGCGGGTGATGAGCGCTTTCATCTGCTTGGGCGTGAGGTTCTGCGCCTCGTCGAGGATCACGAAGCGGTTGAGAAACGTGCGCCCGCGCATGAAATTGAGCGAGCGGATCTTGATGCGGTTGCGCAGCAAGTCCTGGGTGGCCGCCCGGCCCCAATTACCTCCCTCCTGGCCGCCGGTGAGCACCTCGAGGTTGTCCATCAGCGCACCCATCCAGGGCTCCATCTTTTCTTCCTCGGTGCCCGGCAGAAACCCGATGTCCTCCCCGAGCGGGATCGTCACCCGCGTCATGATGATCTCGACGAAGCGGTTGCTCTCGAGCGTCTGCGTGAGCCCGGCGGCGAGCGCGAGCAATGTCTTGCCGGTTCCCGCCGGCCCGAGCACGCTCACGAAGTCGATCTGCGGATCCATGAGCAGGTTCAGGGCGAAGTTCTGCTCCCGATTGCGCGCGGTGATGCCCCAGACGCCGTGCCGCTCGCTGCGGTGATCCCGTAGCAGCTCGATCACGGCCGATCCGCCCTCCAGCCGGCGCACGATGCCCTCGATCCCCTGCGGGCTGTCCTCGAACACCCCCTGGTTCGGCTGCCAATCGGCTACCGCGGGGCCGGCGATCTCGTAGAACGTGCGCTCGCCTTCCTTCCACGAGCGCATGCCCTGGCCGTGACGCTCCCAGAAATCGCCCGCCAGGGCGGTCATGCCGCCAAAGAGAACGTCGCTGTCATCGAGAGTCTTGTCGCTGTAGTAATCCTCGACATGCACACCGAGGACTGCCGCCTTGATGCGCAGGTTGATGTCCTTGGACACCAGGATGACACGAGTGTCGGGCAGCTCGCGCTGCAGGGTCAGAGTTTGTGTCAGGATGGCGTTGTCGTTGCCGGAGCCCGGTGCGCCGGCCGGCGCCGCGGCCGGCAGGCGGGTTTGGAAGTAAAGCCGTCCGGAGGAGGGCTGCTTGCCGTGGTTGCCGCTATAGTGCCCGGGCAGCTGCAGCCCCTGGTCGATCTGCTCCTTGGTCGCCCCGCGCATCATGTCGTCGAGGAACCGGCTCACCTGGCGAACGTTACGGGAGGCTTCCGAGAGACCCTTCTTGTGGGCATCCAGCTCCTCGAGCACCACCATGGGCAGATAGACGTCGTGCTCCTCGAAGCGGAAAATGCAGGCGGGATCGTGCATCAGCACGTTGGTATCGAGCACGAAGATGCGCCGGTCGCCCCGCGGCCTGGCTCTGGGCTCGGCGCGCGTCAAGGGAGTTTCGCCCGGCTGCAACGCACCGGCATGCGAGAGGCTGCCGGCCGGCCGGGCATCACAGAGACCGCGTTGCTTCAAGCACTTCCTCCGCGTGCCCGGGGACCTTCACCTTGCGCCATTCCCGTCGCAGCACGCCCTGCCCGTCGATCAGAAAAGTGCTGCGCTCGATGCCGAGGAACTTCCGTCCGTAAAGGCTCTTCTCCCGGATGACATCGAAGAGCTTGCACACGCGCTCTTGCTCGTCCGAGAGCAGCGCGAACGGCAGCCGTTCCTTGGCCTTGAATTTCTCGTGCGAGCTCAAGCTGTCGCGCGAGATGCCGACGATGTCCGCGCCCGCCTTGCGAAACGACGCATGCAGGTCGCGGAAGTCCTGGGACTCGCGCGTACACCCTGAGGTCATGTCCTTGGGATAGAAATAGATGACCAATGCGTGCCCTGCGGCATTCTTCAGCCTGAAGGTGTCGCCGCCCGTGGCAGGCAGTGAGAAATCGGGGACCTTGGCCCCCGGGATGATTTTCGACATGATGGAAAAGCGCCCTAGGACTTTACCGGTTCGAGAATTGCATCGAGATTCAGGGAGTCGCAGTAGTCCATGAATTCCTCGCGCAAGTGCGCCACCGGGATGCGGCTGGGCACGTTCACGACCATCTGCACCGAGAACATGGGTGCGCCGGTGTGCGCCGCCGGATAGCTGCGCGTGGAGACCTCGGCGATGTCGATGCCGCGACTCGCAAAGAACCCTGCCAGGCCGGCGACGATGCCGCCTTGATCGAGGCTCACGACGTCGATCGAGTACGGCAGCATGTCCGTGCGCGCAGGGCGTGTCTCCGTACGCTTCATGTGCACGCTCAGGCTGCCCGAGTCGGCCAGGCGTTTGAGTTCGGTTTCCAGCTTGGCGAGCGCGTGCCAATTGCCCGAGACCAGCAGCAGCATCGCGAACTCGGCCCCGAGGGCTACCATGCGGCTCTCGGTAATGTTGCCGCCGCACTCGCTGATCACCCGGGTCAGCTCGTGGACCATCCCTGTTCTGTCGCTGCCGATTGCCGAGACGGCCAGGTGCTGCTTCATTTGTTCCGTGGGAGCGCTCATCGGTGGGCTTGGAGCGGGAGTGTACCGGGAGCGCGGGTTGCTGGCGACAACGGCGACCGTCCTGCCGAGGCGTGGGATAGGGACATTGCGCGGCTTGGTCCGTGCCGCGCGCAATCCTCCGGGTCGATCATCCATGGGCGCCCGTGCGGCGCATGCGCCGCACCCTGGCTGGCGGGCTCGCCCCATACCGTCCCGGCGCGTTTGGGCGCAACCCAGGATGAGGGACGATTGCCTCCGGGCGAAGCCGGCCGGCACCCTGGGGCTCGCGTGCCCGAGGCGGGCTGCCGATGGCGGGCGGATAGCGGCTATACTGAAAAGCCACCCGTCCTGCGCAGGCCTTACGGTCAGAAATCGTGAACCCTTCTTCCACATCCGCCGCGAACGGCCGCGATGCCGTATTCACAGGCAGCCTGGTCGCCATCGTGACCCCCATGGATGCCGATGGAGCAATCGACTACACCACATGGGCGCGGCTCATCGACTGGCATATCGAAAGCGGCACCGCCGGCATCGTGGTGGGCGGAACCTCCGGGGAATCCGCCACGGTGACCGAGGCGGAGCTGCTCGAGCTCGTGAGGCGCGCCTGCGAGCGGGCCGCCGGCCGCATCGCCATCCTCGCCGGCGCCGGCACGAGCAGCACGGCAGCAACGGTGGCCCGCGCGCGGCGGCTGTCTGAGCTGCCGATCGATGCCATCATGATCGTCACGCCGGCGTACAACAAGCCCACCCAGGAGGGGCTGTACCGGCATTTCGCGGCCGTGGCCGAGGCTGCGGGCAAGCCGCTGATCCCTTACAATGTGCCCGCGCGCACCGCCGTGGACATGCTGCCTGCCACCATTGGCCGGCTGTCGCAACTTCAGCACATCGTCGCGGTCAAAGAAGCCGTGCCGGGACCTGAGCGTGTACGCCAGATCCTCTCGGCCAGCCGGGAGGGCTTTGTGGTCCTCAGCGGCGACGATGCGACCGCCCGGGAGGCAATCCTTGCCGGGGCGAAGGGGGTCATTTCGGTCACCGCGAATGTGGTGCCGAAGGCTATGGCGCAGATGGTCGCCGCCGCGATGGGTGGTGATGCGGCAGCTGCGCAGCGGCTCGATGCGCCGCTCGCGCAGTTGCACCGGGACTTGTTCCTCGAGCCCAATCCGATCCCGGTCAAATGGGCGCTGGCGCAGCTCGGCCGGATCGATCGCGGCATCCGATTGCCGCTGACGGAACTGTCCGAGGCGCCGCGGCAGACTTTGCTCGGCGCGCTGCGTGCCGCCGGGACTCTTTGAGTTTTTCACCGGGACTGCGCGATCTCATGTTTCCCCCTCCCGCAAGGCAGGGTAACCCCCGAATTACGAGGCTGAAGATCGGATGAAGTTCAGAGCCGCATGGGTTCTTGCCGCCGCGCTGCCGGCGCTGGCCGGCTGCCATTCCATTCCTTTGCACATGCCCTGGCATCACGGGCCGCGCATCGCGTCCTGCTATGCGCCACAGCCCTACATGCATGCCCGGAGCATTCCCGCGCTGAAGATACCGGCAGGCCTGGACAGCCCCGATGCGGGCAATGCGCTCGTGGTGCCGGCGCTGAAGGGACCGGTGCCCCCGCCGCCGAAACCCGGTGAGCCCTGTCTCGATGCGCCGCCGCCGATCAACGTGCCGCACCCGCTCCCGCCTCCCAAGGCCTGAGCCGGCGTCCCCCGGGGGGCGCGATCCGTACCTGCCGGCGCAGGCGGGCCGTAGTATCATGCGCGCCCGCACGGCGGGGCCGCTTGGGCAGCCGCGCCGGTAGGGGTTTGCGTAGCGACATGCCGGGGACGCCGATCAATGACCGGGCCGGGGGCCTGTCCGGATGAGCATTCTCCGGCAGGGTCGTCAGCGCAATATTTGTGATGCCGAAAGGATGCGCAATGGACGCGGAGAGGTGGCCGAGCGGTCGAAGGCGCTGGACTGGAATTCCAGTAACATCTTCACGGGTGTTCGTGGGTTCGAATCCCACCCTCTCCGCCAGTTCAGTGTTTCCAGGTGTCGCGCAGTGAAACAGAATTGAACAAAAACAAGCACTTGCGAACGTCCTGCGACACTGCGCGACGTTCTGCACTATTGGTGAATCCTTCCTTCTGACGGTATGATCGGCGGTGACGGTAGCGCCCGGTGACGGTATGCGGGGCCTGCCCATCGGATCCCCGCAACGACCCCGCAGGAAGCCCCGCCAGTGCCCGCCGAGAAGCTCACCGACCGCGCGATCCGTGCGCTCAAGCCCGCGTCAAAGCCCTATAAGCGCTTCGATGGCCGGGGGCTGTACCTCGAGGTCATGCCCGCCGGCAGCAAGCTCTGGCGGCTGCAATATCGCGCCATGCGCTCACGTGACGGGAAGCGGGTGCAGCAGGTGCTGGCCCTGGGCCGCTATGGGAGCCTCGCGGACGAGGTGACGCTCGAGCGTGCCCGCGAGCTGGCTGCCGAAGCCCGCTCGCAGCTCAAGGCGGGCCGGGACCCGATGGGCGATCGGCGCCGGGGCCGGGGCGGGCAGGCGAGCTCGCTCCGTGCGCTGGCCGAGGAGTGGGCCGACAAGCAGCCCTGGGAGCCGCGCACGGCGCGTCGTGAACGGCAGATCCTGGCGCACTGGCTGCCGGCGCTCGGGAGTCTTGCCGCATCGAGCCTTCTGCCCGCCGACATCCGGCCGGTGCTCCTTGAGATCGAGGCGAGCGGCCGCGGCGATACGGCGCATCGGGTGCGAGCGCAGATGGGGCGTGTGCTGCGCTATGGCACGGTGCGCGGCGTCTGCGAGCGGGACGTGGCGGCGGACCTTCGCGGATTGCTCGCGCCGGTGCATGCCGAGCAGTACGCGACGCTGACGAAGCCCGAAGAGATCGGCGAGCTGATGCGGGCCATCGATGCATACAGCGGCGATCCGTCCACGGAGTACGCGCTCAAGATTTTGCCGTTGGTATTCACGCGCCCCGGGGAGCTGCGCAACGCCCGGTGGGGTGAGTTTGATCTGGAGGTGGGCACCGATGCAGGGTCGAGCAGCCCGCAAGGGTCTGCGGCCTGCACAGGCGCGCTGTGGCGTGTCCCTGGAGAGCGCATGAAGATGCGCCGCAAGAACCCCGGCGAGCACCTCGTGCCGCTGTCGCGCCAAACTGTGACGTTGCTCACAGATCTGCAAGCGATCACGGGCGGGGATCCTAACGGATTGCTGTTTCCGGGACTCGTGCGCGGTAAGCCGATCTCCGATGCGACGCTGGGGCAAGCGCTCAAGCGCCTAGGCTACGCGCCGGATCGCATCGTGCCGCACGGCTTTCGGGCGATGGCGAGCACGCAGCTGAACGAGCATGGGTTTCCGGGCGATGTCATCGAGTTACAGCTCGCTCATGTGGATTCGAGTGTGCGGGGCGTCTATAACCGCGCGACGCGCCTGCCGGAGCGGCGCGAGATGATGCGTTGGTGGGCGGATCGGTTGGATGCCTTGCGCGCAAGTGAGGTTGCAGCGCGCGACGTTGCGTGATAGACGTCACTCATGCGCGTCCTGCCGCACAACTACGAGACCGCACTGCATCCCCGCCTCGTGCAGTGGCGGGAAGGGTGGGCCGCGCTCGTCCGGGATTTGAAGGCGACGCCTCGACGCTGGGCGGCGTTACTGGCCCTGACGGCGGTGGCAGCGGTTACGGCGGGCGTGCAGGCCGCTTCGATGCCCGTGGCGGGCATGATCACGGCCGCAGGCATCCTCGCTGTTCTGGGCATTGAGCGGTTCGTACTCGGCGCTCCCGCCGCCCGGCGGCGCACTCGGCTGTGCGAAGAATGGGTGCAAGACGAGCGGCGGATGATGCGGCGAGCCCGGATCAGAGGCTCGCTCCTGATCGTCTCTGGTATTCAGTCCCTGATTGCCCTGTGGCTGCACAGGGCGGCCACCCTCCAGAATCGCTGCTGTGACGCAATGAGTCGCTTACGTCGCGGCGCACTCGCCGTGACTCTTCTTCCCCGCTTCGATTCCCGCTCCCTGCGGGCATCCCGCGCATAAGACGCGCGGGAGGCTAGGGGCGTGCGTCGCGCCCTCCAAACCTAGCTCTTCGGGCCGGCGTTCCGGCCCATTGCACGATGCAAAAGGGCAATGTCATGTCAGAGTTACGCATTCTTCCGGGTCCGGTGGACCCGGTGATTCGCACGCACGAGCTGCCGTCCATTGTGGGTGTCAGCCGTGCGCAGATCCATCGCTTGGTTCGTCAGGGGAAATTTCCACAACTCCTGAAAATTGGTTCACGAGCGAGCGGCATCCGCCGCTCCACGCTCGAGCAGTGGCTCGCCGCGCGGGAGGGGCAATGAGTGCCGGGAACACCGCGCCCGGGGGTGGTGCCCCGGACCGCGGTAGGAGCGAGAAGTCTCAGACCCGTCGAGACTCAGCCACCGCACCGTTATTGCCCGTTCCAGATTCGCGGATCATTCTGGTCACCGCGGGCGCGATACCGAGGCTGATTGCGGAAGCCGAATCGGCGCTCCTGACCGCGCAAAGCGCGGTGTATCAGCGCGGCGGAGAACTGGTGAGGATCGCCCGACTCGACAGCGATACGACGATGAGCGGCGTACGGCGGCCGGCCGGGGGCCTGATCATCACACCGGTCACGCCGGATTGGCTGCTGTACGAGCTGTCGCGCGTCGCGCGCTGGGCGGTGCCAGACGATGAAGATGAGAGGATCATCGATCCGCCGATGAGCGTTGTACGTTCGCTGCTCGCGCTGTCAGGCTTGTGGCGCCTGCCGGTATTGCGTGGGCTTATCACCGCTCCGACACTGCGCGCCGATGGCTCGCTCATCGAGCGCGACGGATACGATGCCCAAAGCGGCCTATACGCGGACTTCGGCGGGATCGAGTATCCACCAATCAACCCCACCCCGAGCCTGGAAGAGGCGCGGGCAGCGTTGCTCGTGCTCGATGATCTGTTGTCCGAGTGTGCGTTCAGCGGTGGCCCGCAATCGCCGTCGGCGAGCGTGATGCGCGCGGCGATCATTACCGCCATCATCCGGCATGCGCTTGACCTCGCGCCAATTCTGGCCGTCACCGCGGAGAAAGCCGGCAGCGGCAAGACGACGCTCGCGCACATCATCTCCCTAATCCTGACGGGGCACCCGGCGGCCGTGGTGCCGCTCGGTACCGACAACGCTGAGATTGCGCGTCAGCTGCTGGGCCTGCTCATGACGGGCGATCAGGTGGTGTGCTTCGACAACGCGGTGAAGCCGGTGGATAGCCCGGCGCTGTGCGCTGCCACCACATCGAGCATGTATCGGGATCGGATGATTCGCACGAGCCAAGTGGCACGCGTCTCCGCGGCGGTCACCTGGGTGATCACGGGCAATCATCTGAGTCTGGTTGGGGACATGTCGACACGGGCCGTTCAGAGCACGCTTGATCCTCCGGACGAGCGACCGCAGGAGCGGGCGTATCGACGGCGAATCGAGGCGCACATCACAGCGCACCGGGCGCAACTCGTCCAAGCGGCACTGACAATCCCATTGGCGTATCTCGCCGCTGGCGCACCGGCGCTACCGGTGCGGCCGTCCCGGTTTCACGAGTGGGATCATCTGGTGCGTCATCCGCTCCTTTGGCTCGGCTGCGCCGATCCGATCGAGACACAGCGCGCGCTCGAGGAGGCCGACACGGAGCGCCAGGCGCTGCGGGTGCTGCTGGCGGCTTGGGTGGCGGTTCTTGGAGACCGCGCGGTAACGGTTGCCGACCTGCGACGCGCGGCGCTCGCAAAGGCGAGCGAGGCATTGATGGACGCGTTGCCCGAGGTCGCATTGGTCCGCCCTGGGCAGATCAATGCGCGTCGGCTCGGTAATTATCTCGTCGAACGCGTGGGACAGGCGGTGGACGGCATGCAGATCAAGGATGCCGGGGAAGACAAGCATGCCAAGACGCGACGCTACCGGGTGGTGGTGGAACCGCTTGGCGCATCGGGGTGAGGGCTTGTATCCGGCGGCTCATCCCGCGCCGCCGGATGCAAGTGCTCTCACGCCGTCTCAAGCGTGCCGCCGTGTTCGGTCGTGAATCGTCGCAGTGTCTCCATCTTGTCCGGCGCGACGGTGCCGCGCCACGCGCCGTCGAGGTAGTCCAGTCCGGCATCGCGCAGCGGCCGCGTGCTGGCCGGCTTCGTTGGAAATCGCACGCTGACCTGCTGCGAAGCGGGCGCGCTCGCGCCCGATCCCGCAGCGCCCGGGTCCGCCTGTCCGGACGCGTTCCGCCGCACGGGCCGAGCGATTGTCGCGCACGGACTTGAGGGCATGAGCGAGTTCGGTGGCGGCGATCGTGATGCGTGCGCTGGCGAGTCCGGCCGAGACTTCCTCGTCACTGTACCCATCGGCGATGAGCTTGCGGATTGCGTACAGCACGCGCGCCGGGGGTAGATTGCCGGGCGGTTTCGAGCGCACCGCCGCGAGTAGCGCGGTATTGAGCGGATCGATTTCACGCGGGGGATTGGATTTCCGGGCCATGATGATTCTCCATCTCGGTCCGCACGATGCGGACCGTTCTCCCTTATTCCCCCGCGTGGGCCCTCTCTCTCGCACGCCCCACCGTTCTTGTCCTGACCGGGCCGAGACTTGTCTCCGCCCCCAACTTCGACTTGTCGCCCACCCTGTTTCCACACTTGGCTGTGACGGGCACCCGGATGGGCCCGGTCGGCGGAGCAGCACCGAGGACATGCGCCGCATGTCCTTAGTGCGCATTAAGGACATGGCCGCGCCATGTCCTCTTGCGGTCCTGCGGACGGCGCCGGCTGCGCCGGGGCAGTTTCCGCGAACAGCATGTTTGGTGCCCCGGTGCAGCACATCGTGCGGGGAATGGGGTGACAAGTCACGGAGAGGCACGTATGGAGAGAGGCACGAGCGTCCATTTCAAGGCCGTGAAGAACCTGCGGCACCAGGATCAGCACAACCGCCGCGAGGGAAAGGAGCCACGGTATCTCTTGCCGCCGGAGCATCGGTTGCGGGATGCGAGCGGGCAGGTGCTCGAGGCGGTGATCGTGCGCAATGATCCGGGCCTCCACGAGCGGTACATGGCGCGGCTCGCGCAGTGTTCGGAGCGGGCGAAACGGGCCAAGGCGTTCTCCCCGTTCTGGAGCGGCGTCGTAGTATTGCCGCTGCGTGACCCAGGCGAGAGCGTCGATGCGTACCGCGATCGCCTGACGCACACCATGGTCGAGTGGTGTCGTGGGTATGAGGCGCTGACCGGACACCAAGTCCTGCAATGCGCGCTGCACTTCGATGAAGGCCACCTCGAGGAGCCGACCGGGGAGGTGTGCCTCAATCCCCACGCGCATGTGCTCGTGGATCGCATGCGCGAGTGCGAGGCGCACGTGATTCACACCCGGACCGGCGAGCGGCGCATCCCGGCGCGGGTGAGCGTGATCGAGCTCGACCGCGAGAGGATGCGCCGGGTGCAAGACATGACCTGTCGGCTCGTGACGGGCGAGAGCGCGGCGGGCCGGCGGGCGCGGGTGGCGGCGCAGCGTGAAACCGCGCGGCACGCCGGGTTGCCGCCGCGCGGGCACATCAATCACCGCGAATACCGCGCAATGATGCAGGAGGCCGCGCGCGAGCGGCAACGCGAACGGGTGACGCTACAAGCCCGGATCGATGCACTCGAGGCTGAACTGCTCGAGCGCTCACGGGACCTCGGCGAAGTGGCAGGTGTTTCGCCTTCGGTCGATTACAGGAAGCTGGAAGATCGCCGGCGGGTGTTCTGTGGGGCCCTGGACCAGGTGCGGCGAGCACGCCAAGACCGAAGCGAATATGAGGCCCTCGAGCATCGCGCGGCGGCGGCGGAACAGGCGGCACGCGAGGCGCGCCGGGAAGCGCAGGACACGAAGTTCCACAGCGATCTTGTGGCGCGTGCGCTCGAGCGCGCGGGCGCCGATGCCCAAGCGGCCGAGGCGGCGCACCCGGAGAAGATCACCCCGGAGGATATCGCGCGTGCGCGCCGGGCCATCGAGTCGCACGCGCGAAGACGGGGCCTTCCGCTCGATGAGGGATACAAGTCGCTGCGCGTGGCGTGGATGGCCGAGAACGAACGCGAGGCACGCATCGGACGCTCGAAGCCGCACGCGCAGCAGGACTACTCGGCGCTCAAGCTCGCGCACCTCGAGATTCAGGCCGAGCGCCGCGCAGCGCAGCGCGTACGGGCCAAGCGTACGCGCGAGCGCCAAGTGCAGGCCGCACGGGAGCGCACGCGCGATGGCGTTGCGAGCGCGGGCGGGCTGATCTCGGGTTACCGCAGTGCAGAGATCGCGGCGGCGCGGGCCTGCGGCCTGCACTACGAGTGGGACGCCGTGGCGCGGTGCAGGCGATATCGGGACCGGGCGGGTCGCGAGGTCTTCATGGCGACACGCACGCGTGTAGAGTTGGTCCGGCACGATGAGGCGGCAGAGGCCGCCGCGCTCAAGATCGCCGCCGCGCGCTTCGGCGGCATGGTCTCGCTCACGGGGACCGGGGAATTTCGGGAGCGGATGGCGCGGAAGGCGGTGCGTGAAGGGATCCGTGTCGTCGATGCCGACTTGGCGCGCATCGTCGAGGACGAGCAGACCCGAATGGCAAGAGGAGCGCAGGCCGATGGCGCGCATGCGGTTCCCGCGAGAGTTCCGCGCATCGTGCGCCCCCATCCGTCGCATCGAGAGCTGATGGTCTGGTGGCAGCGCTTGGGCGGATACGAACGAACAGCATGGCTCGAGGAGGCCGAGCACGCGGGCCGCAAGAGTGTGCGCCCAGGAGACGGACTGCTCAATGCCTGGCACACGATGCGCGATTGCGAGGACGCCGGAGGGAGCGTGCCTCAGTCCATCACGAAGGCGAGACAGCAGGACCGCGCAACGGTGCGGAGGGAGGATGAGCAGGAATGCAGTCCGCAGGACGACTTCGGCAGGTAGGCGCGAGCTGCGTGATCCGCATTTCACGCCATCCCAGGAAACACCCGAGCGCGCGAGACAGGAGGCATCGTGCGCTTTCGTCTGGGAGCACGGACTGGGTCCCGTCGCTGCGCTTTGCTCGGTTCGACCGGACATGTCCCGCGGGTAGTCACGCTGCTTCAGATCTGTGACGTGATGGCGACGCTGTCAGCGACGACTTCTCCCAAAGCACAATCACCGGCGTCAGATGAGGGAGGGTAGTCTTGCGCTCTCTTTGAATTAGGCTATCAGCAGATGTTGGGCGCTGAAGCGACCGTGCCAGGCTCGGTATCGACGGGGGTGCATTCACTCGGCTGGACTCAGTCCAGCCGAGCGCCATTGCCGAGGATTGGGGAGGAGCGGGGTGTCATGCGAATGAAATGAGTTACGCGCACAGTGGTCCTGTTCACATAATCGGCTCGAGCGTTGTGTCTTGATGGCGCATGGCGTTACACTCAAGGTAACATCGCAGGTGATGCGAGTCTGACCGAAAAAGGTCGAGATGGTCGAAGAGCAAGGGGGGAGTCAGAAGCTTTTCAGGATTGCAGCGCTGGAATCCCAGCGTCGCGCCGTTCTGGGTAGCATTCAGATCAACACGCCGCCGGCGTTCTGGGCAGTGAGCATACTGGCCGTGACATTTGTCGTTGCGGCGGTGATGTATCTCATTCTGGGCCATTACACGCAGCGGGCGACGGTGCAGGGCACACTGGTGCCGACCTCGGGACTCGTGACACTCAATGCGGCGGGTGCGGGCGATGTGCTCGCCGTCAACGTACACCAGGGCGAGCGAGTGTCGGCCGGGCAAACGTTCGCGAGCTTCGACAACTCTCTCGAGAGCGTCGCGCTCGGCAACACGCTGGCGTTCATCACCTCAGAGCTCGACACCGAGCGCAAAGGGCTTGAGCAGGATCTCACGACACAACGAGCACTCGCGGCGAGCCAGAGCGCGACACTGCGCCAAAGCGGAACGAGCCTGCGGGCGCAGCTTCAGCAGATCGACGCGCAGCTGGTACTGCAACGCAAGGAGGCGGCGAACATGGCGGCGTTGCTGAAGAGCATTATACCGCTGCGCGAGCAGGGCATCGTCTCGCTGTACGATCTGCAGCAGCAGCAGGCCGATACCTTCAATGCGGAACTGCAGGTCAAAGCATTGCGGCGCGAGCGGCTGAGCCTCGCGTAGCGGTTCGCGCAAGCCGAGCAACAATTGGCACAGGTGCCCCTGACGCTCGCGGCGCAGCAGAACGCGACCCGCAACAAGCTCGCGCAGATCGAGCAGGCGCTCGCCCAGAACGAGGCGCAGCGCGAGTGGGTGGTGAAGGCGCCGCGGGCGGGGATTGTCGCGACCCTGTTGATCCAGCCGGGCGAGACGGTGAGCGCCGGTGAGCCGCTGCTGACGGTGGTGCCGAGGCGCTCGCGGCTTGAGGCGCAGCTGCTCGTACCGAGTGCAGCGGTCGGCTTTGTGCGCGCTGGACAACGGGTGGTGCTGCGCTATCAGGCGTTTCCGTTCCAGCGGTTTGGGCTTTACTTTGGTGAGGTCGGTCAAGTTTCGCGCTGCGCCCTTTCCCCACAGGAGGTGGCTGCGCTGGTCGGGCGGTAGAGCGCCGTGCCGCTGTACCGGGTGATGGTGCGGCTGCGGGATCAGACCGTGCGCGCGTACGGGCAACCGGTCGCGTTGCGTCCCGGGATGGCGCTGCATGCGGACATCCTGCTCGATCGGCGGCGACTGATCCAATGGGTGCTCGAGCCCGCTCTATGGGTTCACTCGGCGGATTTGGTGAGGACACCGCCGACATCGAGGGTGTCCGCTAATGGGAAGTCCGTCTCCGCGGGAGTGCATACGTGAGTGCGGCCGCCGAGAGCGTGCTCGTGGGGCTGCGCTTCCGTGGCGGGAAGCGGTTGCCGGTGATCCTGCAAACCGAGGCGGCGGAGTGTGGTCTGGCCAGCCTCGCCATGGTGGCGAGCTACCACGGCTACGAGATTGATCTGCCCGGGATGCGGCGCAAAGCCTCGATGTCGCTGAAGGGCGCGACGCTCAAGGGCGTGATGGACATTTCAGCCGTACCATCACCGAAGTTGATCACGAGACGGGGAAGTTCCATCAAATAAAATGGTCAGGCTCATCACGCACCTCGGAAAACACGTCGCGAAGTGACATGTCATGTACAGGATTCATCGGACTTGCCTTGCCGCCATCGCTACGCTAAAGCGGCGCTTTCTTTGCGAAAACACCTCCGCGTGCGGCAGCGCCAGTGCGCCCCAAAAGCCCCGTCCCGGCTCTGAAGACCTCGGCATATTCCACGCTGACTCGGTTTTCAGGTCACGCCATCTTCGTCGCCACCGGTCCCCAAGTGCATAATCTCGGCGCCTCCCATAATCGACCGTGAACCTACCGGCCGAAATACCCCTCAGCGCACCCTATGTTCCAGACCGACTATTCTTTGTCCGCCGACGTGAGCCCTGCACGTCGAACCCGAGCTCCCTGATCGCGATCGAAATCGCCTCCGCAACGAGCAGCAGTCCGGACCTTTCGTCGCGTGTCATCGCCAACCGTATGCATGCGTCGAGCATTTCAGTGACAATAGTGGCTCGAGTGGGAAACTCGGAAGGCATAAGCGCAGATCCGGCCTTCTCCGCCATTTGAACCAACAGCACACTATAAAACTCGTTATCCTTCATCTGGGCTAACGTAATTTCTCGATCCGCCTGCAGCCCTCCCCAGATGTCGCGGGTCAGGCGGTCCGCTCGCGCCAGGCGGTAGATGTGATGCACAAGGCCGTCAAGAGCCCGGGCGAAACGCGCCGGTGATGTACTTGCTTCGAGGGCTTCCATAGCCGGCTTGTGGAAAGTCTCCAAAATATCCAGGTACAGACGATGAACGAGCTCGCCCTTGGTCGGGAAAAACTGGTACACGGACCCTATAGGAATCTGCGCACGTCTGGCTACGGCGCTCATTGTCAAACCGGCCATGCCGTGCTCTCGAATCAACTCCGTGCTGACGGCAAGAATTCTTGCGACCCGCGCACGACTGCGGGCCTGTTGCGGTGTCTTGCCGGCCTTTTCCTGCGACAACTTCATCATTTCCTTCCGTAACCCGCGCATTTCTTTGACAGCGTAGCCACGCTACGCAGTAATCGTTCGAGTTGTATTCACGCCCGCGCCAGAGTGCGCAGGACACGTTTCTGCATCATCGGCGCGCGCCCCGGGCGCTGCGCCGCAAGTAGTCCAAAAATCGCTCATCCCACCAAAGTCCCCGTTTTCGCCAGAGCCCTTTTCCGAGCGGACCTGCTGCGGAAAACAATTATAACCGCTTGCGTGGATGCAGCCACACGCGTTGAGGCTTGACACAAATATGAGAACTGCTCATAATTAGGGTCGTCATTAAGAATTGGGGGCAGGCACGGCACAGCAGTGCATTTGCCGCAGCGTCTTACTGATGAATCAGTCCGCAACGCGCACCTGTCGATTTCTGGGCCAGCCCCATCCTTGACCGCACCTGCCGCGCGCACGTCACGGCGTCCTACTGGAGTTCACAATGAGCACAGTGTCCCTTGTCTCCACGGATTTCAAGTCTGACTACTTTCTTCCGGGAAAAGGATTGTCCAGCGACGCCGTCCGACAACATATCGACCAGATGATCGCGAAGGATCCGCCGGAACGGGCGGGGCTGATGTCTATATATTGCAACAGGGGTCTGGAAGAAGCACAGGAGGTAATGCTCGATGCCTTCTCGAAGGTCTACAAAAAAAATAACCTCGTGACCGTGCTGATGCCAGGCATGAAGCAAATCGAAGAAGAACTGCTTTCCATGTGCGCCAATCTGCTCTCCGGGGGAGAAAAAGGAATGGTCGCCAACATTACCGCGGGCGGCAGCGAAAGTATCTTCTGCGCCATCAATACCGCGCGTGAATGGGCCAGAGCCACCAGACCCGAGGTCAGCGCGCCGGAATTCGTCACGCCTTATTCTGCGCATGCGGCCTTGAACAAGGCCGGTCATTACCTCGGCGTCAAGATCAAGCGCGTGCCGGTCGGCGCCGATTACCGATCCGATATGAAGGCCATCAAGGCGGCCATTGGACCCAATACCATCGGCTTATACGCCTCCGCTCCGAACTGGCCGTACGGCACCTACGACCACGTGTCGGAGTTCGGGAAACTCGCGCTGCAAAACAATCTCTGGCTGCACGTGGACGCCTGTGTCGGCGGGTTTGTCGCGCCGTTTGTCAAAAAGCTCGGCTACCCGGTTCCGCCGTGGGATTTCTCGGTACCTGGTGTCATGTCGATATCGGCCGATTTGCACAAATTCGCCTACGCCATGAAACCCGCATCGATCGTGGCCTACCGAAATCTCGAGCTGCAGCAAAAGTACCATTATGTCAAGGTGACTGAGTGGCCGACCATAGAGTACTCGTCGCAGAGCCTTCTAGGCTCGCGATCCGCAGGCCCTGTCGCCGCGGCATGGGCCATGATGCATTTTCTTGGAGAAGAAGGATATTTGCGTCTTGCCGCCCAAATGATGGAAGCAAAGAAGCGACTCGCAAAGGGCATAGATGCCATCGCTGGTCTGAAGGTCATTGACACGGAGATGACCCTGCTTTGCTACGTGTCCGAAGACGAGACGCTTTCCATCATGGAGGTCGTGGCAGGCATGGAACAGCTGGGATGGGTGCATTTTGGAACGCTCGAGCCGCCGATGGTCCAACTCGTCATGGAGCCAGCGGCGGATCCGTATATCGATGGCTACCTGAC
>JAJZVF010000139.1 GCA_021845825.1 Pseudomonadota bacterium
TGTTGATACGGCACCATAGAAGGTAGGAGCATCCTACTGAAACCGCGGCCGCGGCCCCAACAGCACTGAGGCCAGGAGTCTTTATTAGACTTGTGGCAGCCATTACGACGCCAGCGAGAACGGCAAGCCTGTGAACCGACGTGCACTATGCCCAAGTCCGCGGGCGCACTCGCCCTGGCCCTGAGTCATGCTTGCGGCGGTAACGGATCCCGATGGCGAACGCGCAACAGCCCCGCAGAAATCACCGTGAACGCGCCGCCCATGTCCGGACTGTGCTGTTTGATGGCCTCGAGCACCATGTTCGCCTTTTTGGCCGCAGTCATGCCAGTCAGTCGGATCAGGACGACGCCCGCATGTACCTGCCGCTGCCGGAACACAAGCTCGCCGAAGTCCTTGTCGCACGTGAGCAGAAGGCTCTGCTCATCGTTAGCGGCCGCGAGCACTTCTTTGTCCGCCGCTCCGACGCCGGCTTCAGCAAAATATTTGACGCTGAAGCCGCTGGCGCGAAGCGCATCGACAATTGCTTTGTCTACACCTTCGTCCGCGACAAGGTTCATGCGGCAGACAGCGGATAGATGACATCCGCCCGCAGAGCCTGAGCCCCGAAGTCGATAGCAGCCAGGATCGCCGGGCGGGTCAGCCTCGGATGGGACTCTAGAATCTGCTCGATTGTCTCACCCGCTGCGAGTTTCTCGAGTATCTGTTCCACGGTGATCCGCGTCCCCTTGACGACTGGCTTTCCCATCATCACAGCGGAATTGCTCTCGATCAATGTGTTCATCGTGTAAATGCCCCTACTAGTCCCAGCGCAGCATAGGCCACTGGACCGCGGCCCAGATTTAATCATTATACGCGGGCATGGCCTACCACTCCGTCGGCTGGATCCATGGGCGGAATTGCGGGTAACTCGATAGGCGCGACGACCTAAGTGGCTGTTACCAAAGGGCTTCCGGATTGCGTTCGACGCCTCCCTCGGACACCAAGAATTCTTTATTTTCCAATAACTTAAATCCTGTTCTTTGATTGATTTCCGAGGCATCCGCGGACGCTTCGGAGAATGACTGCTTCCGGATCATTGCTTCTATTTTTTATCGGACAGCCGCGAAATTGCATCAGGGCGAAATTAGGGCGGTGCGGGGGCGGGGGGAATTCAAATGCCGCGCCGTGATTCTCGATCGGCCTGCCAGTCTCCTCACTCCCGTCGTAGTCCATTCCCCTTGCAATCATCTGGCGAATGGGCCCCGATAGATTTCCTCATTAGTCGAAATTACTCGCGAGTAATTTTGCCCACTAGCGAAATTAGTCGTGTGCTTTCGCAAGCATGGCGAGGATCACGCGTTACCTTCTGCCACAGGTCCGCCGGGATCTTGCGCAGAAGATGGTATTCATAGCCGGCCCCCGTCAGGTCGGTAAGACGACTCTTGCGCGCTCGCGGAACGGCGGTGCTGCCGGTCATCTCAATTGGGATGTCGCGGAGGATCGCGAGAGGATTCTCAAAGGAGAGCTGCCGCCCGGAAGGCTTTGGATATTCGACGAGATCCACCAGTACCGCCGCTGGCGGAAATATCTGAAAGGCCTATACGGCGGCCGTGGGCGCGGGCAGCGGATTCTGGTCACGGGCAGCGCTCGCGTGGATCTTTATCGCTTTGGAGGTGCCCCCCCTGCAGGGTCGCCATCATCTGCTACGCCTTCATCCCCTGTCAGTTGCGGAGCTGATTCGCGACCTATGCCGACTCGGAAGCGGCCAAAGAGCAGGATTTGATGCTGAACAAGGCACCATGCCGGCTCGGAAACATCATCGCCCTGCATGCGGCAGGCGACACTGATCGCTATTCAGAGTGATGCGGACCGTGCCGAGGCCGATTCGCTCGTCGATGGCGCGATGACACGGGCGATCCGATGGAACGCTCCACGCAGGCCTTGCACCGTGGGCGCGCTTACCCTCCGTCATGCCTGATTTCCTTGCTCCACCGCGCGCAGAAGTTGCTCGAAAAGTGCGGGCTGGGCTTCCTTGAGAGCCTTGCGCAGCGCCATCTCCTCGGCCGAGCGCCGTGCCGCGCGCGCCGCGATCCAGCGATACGCCAATCGATAATGCTCCTCGCCCGCACTCGCGCCCGTGGGCATCGCCGACGGCAACCGGCCCGCAAGCGCCGGCTCATCGAGCAACACCCAAGCGGGGAAATCGGCCGCGGTGAGCGCGTGCCCTCCATCCGGAAGCGCAGACGAGTCTTCTTCTGCCTCGAGAAAGCGCTGCCAGAGCGCATGCAGATCCGGGAAGTTGACCCTCTCGAGCGCTTCCGGCGCCCGCTCCGGCGCTTGCCAGCACAACTGGAACCACACCCACAGCACCTCAGTACGCCGCCGCTGCTTCAAGCTGCTCTCGATCAGTCGCAGAGTGAGCGGCAAGTGGAGCCACCACTGTGATTCCCTGAGCACGCTCACCCTGACTTCATCCCACGCCTGTGCCTCGCTCCACGCATGACTCGCGTGCAGCAAAGGCGCTTGCGGCACATAGGGGCTCGAGCGCAGCGCCTCGGCCAGGCGTCGCCACAAAGGCACCAGCAGATCCCTGGCGCGCGCGCCGAGCACCCGCCAGGCGCACGGCGCGACATCTGTTATGAATTCCAACTCCAGGCTGCAATCGGCGATCGGGCGACCGGAATGGTCGAGCGCTTCGAGCAAGCGATCGAACGCCGCCAGTTCGGGGTGATTCGGCTCCTTCGCGTAGAGAATGTCGAGCAGGCGCCCTGCTTCCACCGCGTCACCTGCGGCCATCGCGCGCGCCAGCCCGTTGACCAGCGAGACCACCGGATTGTCGAAGAAGAGATCCATCTGCAGCGCCGATTGCGCCGGCACATAGCGCCTCACGATGAGCGCGCTGAGGCGCGGGTCATCGCTGACCCGCAACGCGCCCGCGCCGATGGAGGTGTTCCGTGTCCTAGTGAGCTCCGTGGGCTGCTCGACCAGGCCGAGCGCACGCGCATAAGCGACCGCCTGCTCGAGCTCCTCGCGCACTGCCTCTCGGCGCCCCATCAACACCTCGTCCAGGCTGCCGACATCGCCTTGCCGCCACGCTTCATAGTCGGCGTAGAGGAGCCGCCCCGTGGCGAACAGCAGCTCCACCAGGGCAAGCGCGCCTTGCTCAAGGAGCAGCGCATCGATCTGCGCCTGCAGCTCACCGGCCATAGCGTTGCGAGGCCCCGTCTCTGAGTCCTCAGAGCCCCGCGTTCGCGAGTCGAAACTCACCGGGACACCCCTGCCTGAGCTACCGCCGTCCAAAATCGTTCCAGAGAATTTTGTCATGCCGTGAGCAGCCTCTCCAGATCGATCTCGGACAGCGCCAGAGGCGAACCTCTCCCACGACTGGCGAATATCCCTGCCGCGAGCGCGCGTTTCTCATCCTGCAGGGCGAGCATCCGCTCCTCGACGGTGTTCTGCGCGATGGGCTTGTAGACGAATACCGGCCGATCCTGGCCAATGCGGTGCGCACGATCAGTCGCCTGCGCCTCGGAGGCCGGATTCCACCAGGGGTCGTAGTGAATAACGGTGTCGGCGGCAGTGAGGTTTAGAGCCGTTCCGCCGGCCTTGAGGCTGATCAGGAAAAGCGGCGCGCCGCCCGACTGGAAGCGCCCGACCTGAGCAGCACGGTCGCGCGTCTCCCCCGTGAGCAAACAGTAGGGGATCTCAAGCTCGCGCACCTTGGTTTCGATGAGTCGCAGCATGGAGGTGAACTGCGAGAAGAGCAGGATCCGGCGCCCCTCGGCCGCGAGCTCCGGGAGCGCGGCGGCGAGCCAGTCGAGCTTTGCGGACGGGATCGTTTCGCCGGCGCCGCCCGCCGGGACGATCAGACGCGGGTCGCAGCAGGCCTGCCGGAGCTTCAGCAATGCATCGAGGATCGTGATTTGACTGCGCGCCAGACCCTGGCGCGCCAGGATCTCGCGCAGCCGGCGCAATCGGCGCGCATCCGGCAACTGATCATCGACTCGCTGCCGGACCAGTTGAAGCTGCCGTTCTATTTGTGGACGCGGGCGGCAGTGGTGAGCCTGATCGAGCGCGAGTACGGGGTTTCGGTGTCGCTGACCACGGTTGGTCGCTACCTGGCTGGCTGGGGCATGAGCCCGCAGAAGCCGGTGCGCGGGGCCTATGAGCGTAACGATGCGGCAATTGCGCACGGAATATCCGGCGATTGCTCGGGACGCCAAGCGCGAGAAGGCCGTGATTTACTGGGGCGATGAGATGGGCTTGCGCAGTGACCACGTCGCCGGTACGAGCTATGACCCGATGGGCCAGACGCCGATCATCCGGGCCACCGGACAGCGCTTTGGCTGCAACATGATCTCAGCGATCACGAACCGCGGCCATCTTGCGTTCATGGTGTTCCAGGGCAAGTTTGATGGTCGGCTGTTCGTGCAGTACATGCGTCGCCTGCTCCAGCAGGCGACCGGGAAGCTGTATCTGATCGTGGATGGCCACCCGGTGCATCGCTCGGTCGTGGCCCGCGACTTCGTCGCAGCCAACGAGACCAGGCTGCGCCTGATCCGACTGCCGGGTTACTGCCCTGAGCTCAACCCCGATGAACTTCTCAACCAAGACGTCAAAACCAATGGCCTCGGCAAGAGTCGCCCGGCCAATCGCACTGAATTGATGGCCGGGGTCCGCAGCCACCTGCGCCGCCGACAGAAGCAGCCGCAAGTCATCCGGAACCTGTTCCAGGAAAAGCATGTCCGCTACGCTGCTTGAAGAATCACGCACTGTTTACCGGCCGGCTCAGTAATGCAGGGTCTCGAAGCGCTCCGGACAGCGGCGGTTACATTCTGAGGCATTGAGCTTGCCCTCCGGATCCACAATCGCCAGTTCGCAATGGCCTCGGAATGTTACGGATGATCCGTCTGTCTCACTGGGGGCTGGCCCGAATCGCCCTCGCAGCGCTCAAACGGCATCCGTCTGCGCTTACACCCGTCCTGCGATGGGAACGCACCCCCGCAGGCGCTTCGCCGAATTACCCCGTATGCTGAACACTCGCCTGACGGGTTGGCAGGAGCCGCGCAGAGTTCAGGATGAAAGTCAGCTCCGAGGCCACGTGAATAAATGCTGCAAGCAATGGATTGAGCATGCCCGCGGCCGCCAATCCGATGCCGAGTGCATCAACACCCAGAGTACCGAAGAAATTGGCCCAGATGATTCGCCGGGTGCGCCGCGCGAGGAGGAGCGTGTCGGCAAATTTCGCCAAATCGTTACCGAGCAGCACCACATCGGCGCTCTCCCGGGCCACATCCGTTCCGGAGCCCATGGCAACTCCGACCTGCGCTTCGATCAACGCCGGAGCGTCGTTGATTCCATCGCCAACCATCGCGACGACGCGCCGTTCGAGCGTCAGACGCTCGACAGCGTCGCGCTTGTCCTCGGGCAACAGGTCGGCGGCAATCTCGGCGATGCCGAGCTGCGCGGCGACCGAATCGGCGACCGCCCGCGCATCTCCCGTCAGCAGCACGGTCCGCAGGCCCAACGCATGAATCGCCGCAACGGCCGCGCGCGCCTCGGGACGAACTCGATCGGCGATCTCGATGGCACCGAGCAACTCCCCGGCGCGCGCAACATAGACTTCGGATGAGCCGCGCTGCCTGCTCGAGAGCGCATCAGGCACCGCGATGCCCTGCTCGCGCAGCAATGCGAGATTCCCCACCAGGATGTCATCCCCGCCGAGCACTGCGCGGATGCCGCGACCAGGTTGATACGCAAATCGCTCAGGCTCGCGCACCGCCCGCCCCGCAGCGCGGGCATACTCCACGATGGTCTTACCCAGCGGGTGCTCCGAGCGAGCCTCGGCGGCCGCCGCCGCATCGAGCAGCGTCATCGGATCGGTCCCCGTCGTCGGGTGCAGGGCGCGCACCTGCGGCGCACCGAAGGTGAGCGTGCCGGTCTTATCGAGGACGATGGTGTCGACTCGACCAAGCAGCTCGAGGTACAGCCCCCCTTTGATGATGGCCCCGCTGCGAGCGGCCCGACCGATTGCCCCCAGGATGGCAAGCGGTGTCCCGGCCGCAATGCCACAAGCCCCGGCGACGATGATGACGGAAATGGTGGACCGAATGTTGTGCGTCACCAGGTAGGTCACGAGGGCCGCGCCCAGCGCAAAATAGACCAGATAACCGGCAAGACGGTCGGCAAGCCGCTGCACGGGCGCCCGGGAACGCTCGGCCTGCTCGACCGCCTCGATGATCTTGCCGTAGCTGGTCTCGCGCCCGAGGCGCTCGGCACGAATCTCGAGCGCACCGGATTGATTGATGGATCCGGCAAACACGCTGCTGCCGGCCGTCTTCTCCACCGGCAGAGACTCACCCGTGATGCGCGATTGATCCACGAACGAATGTCCGGCCACCACCGTGCCGTCGACCGGAATCCGCCCACCGGGATTGACGAGCACCGCCTCGCCCGGCGCGAGCTCCTCGGCCCGGACCTCGGCAATGCCGCCCGGGCGCCGCACCGATATCGCCCGGGGCAGAAAATCGAGCAGCTCGCGAATAGCCCGACGGCCGCGCGAGACGGTCATACCCTCGAGGACCTCGGCTACCAGCACGAACAGGGTAATCACGAGCGCGGTGAAGAACTGAGCGATCGCCGCCGCCGCGACAATGGCGAGCGTCATCGACAGCTCCATGGTCATACGACGCGCAACGAGGTTCTCGAATGCCTCGCTGAATATCGGCCAGCCGCCGATCACGAGCCCGACGATCCCGACCACACTCACCGATTCCAGCGGCTCCCAGAGGCGAAACCACACCGCGGCGGCGGCCAGCGCGACGAGCGCGATGCGCATCCCCTCGAGCCATGAGAATTCGTGATCGTGATCGTGATCGTGATCGTGATCACGGTCACCATCCTGCATGCCAATGGCGGCTGCATCGTCGGGATGCGTCCCGCCGGCCGCAGGGCGAACCTGTGGATCAGGCTGCAGGGGGAACTGACTCACGGGAGAACCTCGCACAGCATGCGCGCGCGGACTATCGCAGATAGGTGCGCACGACTTCGATGAGTTCCTCGGCACCGGCTCGGCGCTCGGCCTCGCTGGTGATACGAGGACTCGCCACATGCGCCTCGATGTGGTCCTCCAGAACCTCCACCATCAGGCCATTGACCGCACCGCGCACCGCTGCGATCTGCTGCAAAATCTCAGCACATGCGCGCTCGGCCTCGAGCGCCCGCTCGAGCGCCTCGACCTGCCCCCTGATACGCCGTACGCGCGCAAGGAGCTTCGACTTTTCGCGTGTGGTGTGGCTCATGGCGGCCGCTGATACCCTAGGGGAGTATTGTATCGTAGACCGCAAAAGAGGGCCAGACACACCGCAGCTCTGCATGGCGTTTATCCTGGCGCTGGG
>JAJZVF010000140.1 GCA_021845825.1 Pseudomonadota bacterium
AATGGAAGGAGTTTCGCAGCCCGGACTTCGAGCGGCTGCGTGAGCTGCTCGCCACCCCGGTGATCTTCGACGGCCGCAATCTCTACGACCCGCACATGGTCGAGCGCTTCGGCCTCTCGTATTACGCGATCGGCCGCGGCCGCTCGCTGCAGACCCCTGAACCCTGACTGTCGCAGGTGCTCCCATGCTGACCCCCGTCATCCTCTCCGGTGGCGCCGGAACGCGGCTCTGGCCGCTCTCGCGCGAGCTGTATCCGAAGCAGTTGCTGGCCCTGACCGGCGAGCGGACCATGATCCAGCAGACCGCGCTGCGGCTCGAGGGGCTCGCTGCCTCCCCGCCGGTCGTGGTGTGCAACGAAGCGCACCGCTTCCTCGTGGCCGAGCAGTTGCGCCAGCTGCACATCGAACCGCAGGCGATCGTACTCGAGCCGGTCGGACGCAACACTGCGCCGGCGATCGCACTGGCCGCGCATGCAGCCCTGAAGGCCGCTCGGGACACCGATCCATTACTGCTGGTGCTGCCGGCCGACCACGTGATTCGAGACGTGGCGGCCTTCCAGAAGGCCGTGCACGCGGCGCTTGACGCGGCAGGCGAGGGCAAGCTGGTCACGTTCGGCATCGTGCCGACGAGCCCGGAGACCGGCTACGGTTACATCGAGCGTGGAGCGCCTCAGGGCGCCGCCTTTGAAATCGCCCGCTTCGTCGAGAAGCCCGATGCCGAGCGCGCCCGACAGTTCGTGGCGGGCGGCGAGTATTACTGGAACAGCGGCATGTTCCTCTTTGGCGCCCGGCGCTATCTGGAGGAACTCGGCCGCTTTGCGCCCGAGATGGCGCGAGTGTGCGCCGAGGCCTTCGCTGCGGCGCGCTCGGATCTGGATTTCACGCGGATCGATCCGAAGCGCTTCGAAGTCTGTCCCTCCGACTCGATCGACTATGCCGTCATGGAGAAGACCCGCGAGGCGGTGGTGGTGCCACTCGATGCCGGCTGGAGCGATGTCGGATCCTGGGCCGCCCTGCACGACGCCTGCGAAGCTGATGCCCACGGTAATGTGGCTCGCGGTGATGTGATCTGCGAGGACGCCGAGGGGTGCTACCTGTACGGGGAGAGCCGACTTGTCGCGGCGGTTGGGCTGAAGGACCACGTGGTGGTCGAGACCAAGGACGCGGTGCTGGTGGCCCCGAAGGATCGGGTGCAGGACGTGAAGAAGCTCGTCCAGCGTCTGAAGGAAGCCGGCCGCTACGAGCACAGCCTGCATCGGGAAGTCTTCCGCCCCTGGGGTAGTTACGACAGCATCGAGAACGGATCGCGCTTTCAGGTCAAGCGGCTGAAGGTCAAGCCGGGCGCGGTGCTCTCGCTGCAGCTGCACCATCACCGCGCCGAGCACTGGGTGGTGGTGTCGGGAACGGCGCGCATCACGCGGGGCGAGGAGGTCTTTCTGCTCGAGGAGAACCAGTCGACCTACATCCCGATCGGGGTGCGCCACCGCATCGAGAACCCGGGCAAGATCGCACTGCACATCATCGAGATCCAGTCCGGATCGTATCTGGGCGAGGACGACATCGTGCGTCTCGAGGATCAGTACGGCAGAGAGGGCACGACGAGCTGACTGTGGTGCGCCCTGTGCCCTGTGCGGCCAGGCGCTGGGTGCCCGAGCGGCACGCCCGGTGGATCGGGACGCGCGATCAGGGGTGCCGTGAGCTTCGAATCATCGCCCAGCGGCGTGGAGCAGCTGCGTCCCGTGCGCGCTGCCCTGACGGATCTACGTGCTTTCCGGAGGGATGCGGTCTGCGAGTCGCCGCAGGCGCGGCAACAGCGCGGGCAAGTCCTGGGTAATGATGCTCCAGAGCGTGTCGCCATCGATGCCGAGGTAGCCGTGGATCAGGCGATTACGTGTGGCGATGATCATCCGCCACGGGATCTCCTCGTGCGCGCGCCGAACCTGGTCCGGAATGTGTGTGGCCGCCTCGCCGAGCAATTCCAGATTGCGTACGGTTGCATCGTAGGTCAGGCCGCTGTCGAGAAATTGGGACTGGGTGAGCTGAGCCGTATAGCTCAGCGCTCGTTCCCCGAAGCGAAGCATGTCTAGGACGTAAAACCGCCATTCGCGCACAGCCTCACACATGAAGGGCTTCGCGTTCGATGAACGGGCGCAACTCGTCTCGGAGCGCCTTGTGGGTGACCAGATCAACAGGGCGGCCGAGCCGATCCTCGAGATAGAACTGGACCCCAAAATACCGATCAGAGGTCGCGGGTCCGTCAAAGGTCACCAGCAAGTCGACGTCGCTATTGGGTCTGGTGGCATCGCGAGCGGCTGAGCCAAAGAGTGCAAGGTCAACGACCCCGTAACGCTCACGCAGAAACACCTTGCTGTCGGCGAGGACTTTGAGAATTTGTGCGCGATTCATACCGGTCTTTGGCTCATGCGCGAGGGTCGGATTTCAGACCACCCCGCGGAGGCTATCGCCCGCGGTGCCGGTCGACCTCATGACTGCAGTGCCGTGGCTGGAACGGTCGCGGCCTAGCCCGGAGATCGCATCGACGCCTCAACAGGGTACGCCGCGTAAAAGCGCTGACGCAAGTCCGATGTTCGTGGCGATCGGCCAGCCCTTCGTCGGTCGGTGTACGCGCCGGTACCGCGATTCGCCCTGTTGCGGATCAGGCGCCAGAGGGTCTGGGGCGCGGTTGCGTGGCACGCAGCGGATCCGTGTGCGGCGCGCTCATCAGGATGAGCGCCACGACCGCGCAGATTGGCCGCCGGCAGGCGTTCTGGTGCGACCCGAGGGTGGGGTCTTTCGGTGCATCACCGTCACCGTGCGGCGCGGCTCCAGTAGGCCGATAGGGGTAGACCGCACGCGACCGAGGTCCCGAGCCCACCCGGTGACTCGCTGAGGGAGAGGCCGTGCAGCGTTTCTTGCGGCTACCGCATCGCCGCACCGAGCACTGGGCGTTGCGGCCTGGACATCACGCGCAGCCGGGCGCGCCCGGGCCGCCCCAGCCGGACTCTGGGTCGGGGTCGTCTGCTGGAGATCGGCCTCCCAAAAAGGTAATATAGAATTGACCAAAACGTCTATTTTGATAAATTTAAAGCATGCCACGATCCGCTCCCGCCCTGGCGACGCTCCCGCCCGTTGTGACACAGGCACTGCGAGACCTCGGCGAGAACCTCGCCGTCGCACGCCTGCGGCGGAAGGAATCACAGCGAACCTGGGCCCGGCGTGTGGGCTGCTCGGTGCCGACCCTCATTCGGTTGGAACGCGGCGATCCGGGTGTGGGAATGGGGCTGTACGCCACCGCACTGTGGCTGATCGGCCGCGCTGCGGCACTGCCAGAACTGGCTGCGCCGGCGGAGGACCGGCGGGCGATTGAGGGTGAAGTTCGCACTGCATTGCAGCGTCGAGCGCGACGGGCGGCGGCCTCGGCACGGGCTCGTCAGAGCCGCAGTCTGTCATGACCTACGAGCCCACGGACGAGCTTGCGCTGTGGATCCTGACGGATCCCTCATGACCGCGCCTGGTTCGCTCTCTACAGAGCGCGTGACTGCGGTATGTGCCGAGTTGGCTTGCTGAGGGCTTTGCGCTCAGCGAAGACTTGCCGCTCATCGACGCAGAGTCCGTGCCGAGCGCACGCACCTCGGTGGCCGGCGCAGTGGACGATGCGCGGCCGGAACGCTGGGGCGAGCGCGTCATCCGCTTCATCGACAAGCCGTCCCGCTTGTCCCTGCTCGAGTATCTTTACTATGTGGGCGACGATCGGTTCGGGGCCCTCGGAGTTTCAACGTCCGCCGAGCGCTATCTGCCTCGCCGTCTCGAACCTCTTCTGGTGCTCGGTGAAGCCGAGCAGATTTATCAGCTCGTGCGGTGCATCCAGGCCGCTGAGCCGGTGCCCCCGGCGCGGCCCTGGGGGCGCTCGGCCCAAGGCATTGCTCGAGATCGATGCCGAGCCGTGGGTGATCAAGTTCTCCGACGGTGATCGTGCGGATGCCCCGCTCATCGAGCATGCGACACTGACGCTGGCGCGCGGTGCGTTCATACGGACGGCGACGAGCATCGCCGTGCGCCTGACCGATGGCCACGCCATCGCCGTCAAGCGCTTCGATCGTAGCAGCGGGCAACGGCGACACTGTCTGTCCGCTGCGGTGGCACTGCGGGCGGCGGCAGAACCGTTCGGTTACCCGGAGCTTGCGCAGCTGTTGCGGCGCAAAGGGGTTGCGCAGGGCGAGCGCTACGTCAAGGACATGCAGGAGCTCTTTCGTCGCATGGTCTTCAATATCCTGATGGATAACACCGATGATTACGAGAAGAACCATGCGTTGATCGTCTCAGCGGATCAGCAGTACGAGCTCTCTGCGGCATACGACGTGCTGCCCACAGGGCAGGCACTCGGATTTCAACAGATGCGCATCGGACACCAGGGCGCGGACTCGACGCTCGAGAATGCGCTGTCGATGTCGAATCTGTTCGTGCTGAAGCCCGATGGGGTGGTGACTGATGTGCGTCGGGTCGCTCGGGTGATGCACGGCTGGAAGGCGCATTTGCGCGCGTGCGGGGTCTCGGTCACAGATATCGAGTACTGCCGAGCAGATCGATCCGCCCTTTCTGCGCGAGCAGCGCGACGAGTACGGGTGAAAAATCGTGCGCTTTGAGGCGGCCGGGTCCGGCGCGGAGCACGCGCGGGAATGAGATCGTCCTGCTCGAGGAGAACCCGTCGACCTGCATCCCGATCGGGGTGCGCCACCGGATCGAGAACCCGGGCAAGATCGCACTGCACATCATCGAGATCCCGTACGGGTCGTTTCTGGGGGAGGACGACATGGTGCGTCTCGAGGATCAGTACGGCCGAGAGGGTACGACGAGCTGCGGTGCGACAGGCTCGCACTGAGGGCGCTCGCTCGAACGTCAGTCGACGTCTCTTCACTTGGCGATCATACCCAGGGTTACCCGCAGAACCCCGGATTGATCGTGTGCCTCGGGTCACCGCGAATGGGCTTCTTGTCGGTGCCCAGTCGGGCCGCGAAATCGTTGGCTGGATGAGCTGCAGAAACTACCCGCATCAGCACCGCAGGCGCCCTTACACGAGACCTACATCGAGCGTGCGCAGCGGGCCATGGAGGATGGCGAGGCGGGCTGCTGCGCTGCCGGAGAATTCCCGAAGTTCACCGCCGTGCGCGTCCTTGATGGCATACCGACTCACGTCATCGTGAAATTTTCAGGCTCGGACCACTCGCCGGGCACACAGCGCGGGTCGGACCTTCTGGCCTGCGAGTCTCTCGCGGCGCATACGCTTGCGATGCTGTCAGGCCTCACCGCGGCACAAACGCACATTTTACGAGCGGGGAGTCGCACTTTTCTGGAGGTGGTTCGCTTTGATCGCCACGGCGCGCGCGGTCGCTCTGGCTTGTGCTCATGGGCGGCGCTCAACGACGGCTGGTTTAGACTTGCCGGCCGGCCGTGGACCGAAGGGGCTGCACAGCTTCTCGAACGCCGGCTCATTGATCGAGACACCGCCGGGGCCATCACACGCTTATGGCATTTCGGTCAGCTGATTGCCAATACCGACATGCACGACGGCAATCTCTCGTTCACACCGCAAAGTTCCGCCGCGTCTGCCCCGCTTTGCCTGGCCCCTGCCTATGACATGCTCCCGATGCGCTATGCCCCGCAACGGGGCGTTGAGCTTCCGTCCGTGGATTTCGTGCCCCGCTTGCCCTTGCCGGCCGAGCGCGAAGCCTGGCAGGCTGGCGCCGCCGCGGCCGATGTGTTCTGTTCCCGGGCTGCCGATGATGATCGCATCAGCGCGCCGTTTCGCGTTATTTGCACCGATAACGCGCAGAAGGTCCGCGCCGCCCGCCAGCATCTCAACATGTGAATAGGCGTCCCCGCTGCAGCGGCGTGCAGGCCGCGCCGCCGATCAGGGGTTGGCGCGCATCTCGAGCCTTTCGGCCAACCACAGCTTGATGAGCGACTGGCGGGTCACACCGAGCCGACGCGCCTGCCGATCAATCGATTGAACCATCCATTGAGGGAAATCGACGTTGACGCGCTTGATGTCGATGCCGGGTCTGTGGGCGCGTTGCAGGTCAAGATGTTCGAGGACGCTCTCTCCAGCGTCGAATGTCTGATCAAACCGCTTCGCTTTCATAAACCTTCACCTCCTCAGCGCGAGCGCGCCGCACCGAGATCAGTCGGATTCGTTCGCTTCGGCGCGTGAAAATCGCGGACCAGTGGTGGCCCGCCCATTGTGCGATCGCCAGCGATCTCGGCTCGTCCATCGCCCGGGCAGGAATTTCGATCAGAGCAGGGTCCTGCCAGAGCGCTTGCGCCTCATCGAAGTCGATGCCGTGCTTGGCCTTGTTGGCCTGGCTTTTCTGCCGGTCGTATTCGAAGTCCATCGCGTCGGATGGTCTGGTATAAAAACTGTATATATTCTACACTATTTTTTTATTGACGGAGTACGTATCCCGGCCGCTTTTTGCGGCTCCTCTGCATCATGGCCGAGTCGCTCGATCTGTACATCAACGCCCGGCGCCACTTCGCGGTGCAGCCGCTGGAGTCGCCCGAGGCGCCGGGCGTGCCGGCCGCGGCCGTCGCGCGGATCGAGCGGGCCTTCGCGCAGAGTCAGGGGGCGGGGCTGGTGCACCTGGCGAGCACCGAGGCCACGACGGCGCTGCCGCCGGGGCTCGCCTTCGCGCGCGAGTTTGCCCAGCGCTACCTGACCCGGCTGTGCCACCTCGGGGATGCCGAGCCGGATGCCCCGGGCGTTTTGGTGGCGTTGCCGCCGACCGAAGAGCTCGAGGCGCTCAGGCTTGCCGCACCGCCGATCCGCGGCCTGGAGTATCTCGATGCGGCGCTCCTCAGCATGGCCTGGCGCGACATCGAGGCCGCGCTGCGCGAGGCGGCCGCCGCGGGCGAAGAGAGCCTGCGTACTTATCTGCACCGGCGCAATCCGCTCTGGCGGCTGGTCGGACGGGTCACCTTTCACCTCGCCGAGAACCCGCGTGACGAGGCGTTTCCGTTTGCGTTCCTGGTCACGTATGCCGGCGGCGTCTCGGCGCAGGGTGCGGCCCGCCACCTGCCGCTCGGGCGTGCGCTGAAGGAATATACCGGCCCGGCGAACCGCGCTCATCTGGCGAACCTGCTGAAGCCGATCCGCGAGGCCGCCGAGCGGCTCGAGTGGGTTCGCGAGCTCATCGACAGCGGTGAGATCTACCAGCCGCTCGCCTGGCGTCCCGCCGAGGCGCTGCGGCTGCTCACCGATACCGCCGTCCTCGAGGCCTGCGGGCTCGTGGTGCGGATCCCGGACTGGT
>JAJZVF010000141.1 GCA_021845825.1 Pseudomonadota bacterium
AGATGGAAGCGCAGCGGCAGATGCATCAAATGCGCGAACAGCCGCTCGCTTAAGGTACGGAAGATGCGCCGCTCGACGCGCGCGTAGATCAGCATCCGCAGCTCGCCGGCCGTGCGGGCGAGCCATTGGGTGAGCACGTACAGGGCGACCAGCAGGAGCGGTGAGAGCGCGTGTCGAGCGTGTCCTGTGAACTCATCGACGATCATCTTCAGTGCCACCGGTCCGAGCGCATTGAGCACGGCGGCGGCCACCACGAGTATGAGGACCAGAGCGATCTTGCGCCTGACAAAGGGCGATGCTTCCCGGTGCAGGATCTTGAGCACATCGGGGACTTTGGTGGCGCCGCGGGTCATCTATGACCCCACGCGTGCCGTGCCGATGCCGATGCCGATGGGGATGCGGTACGGGACCTGCGCCGGCGAGGAGCATGCGGCGCTGACACAGGCTTGCGCCAGGGTGCCGGTCACCGCCGACTCGAAGTGCCGGCAGCTCTCGGGATGGTCCACAAAGATCATCGTGCCCTCTCTCACTCGGTGCCGAGGCTAAGCATGAGTGATGCCCCGAGGCGGACAATCCCCCTGATCAGGGGGATTGGGAGATTTGCGCGGTGGGGGTGGTGTCGAGGGGCTGCCCGCCGCAGTCAACCGTTGCGCGGGGGAGCCGGTTGTGAGACATCTGCAGCTTGCCTCATCGGCGAGACTTCCTCGAAGGTGAGCTGGCCGCTCTCGAGGGCCCAGATGATTGCCTGAATGCGCGTACTCACCCCCAGGCGGTGCAGCAAGCGTTTGATGTACCAGTGCACCGTTGCAGGACTCAAGTGCAACCGGTCGCCGATCGCTTGGTCGTCCATACCCTGAGCGGCCAAGGCGAGACACTGGCGCTCCCGCCGCGAGAGCGCGACCGCAGGAATCGTGGCACGCATCGGCTTCCTCTGCATCCTCCGGACGCTCGAGCGCGGCAAGGGGAGGCGAGCCCGTATAGGCCGTGTCCAACCGCGCTGCTTTTTTGTAGCCTCGCGCAGTTCGCTGGGGAAATCATGGCCTGGATACCCGGTCTTTCGACGCCTTGACAGCCGATCGCTCGAGGAGTAACAGCGGCCTGCCGCGGGCGGTGACGGGCCGGTGTCGCCGCGGTGCCCGCCGAGATCCCGGGCGAGCGCGCGGCGCGTGCTGCCGTTGGCCGTTGCATCGACGGATTCGCCGTGTTGTCCTGTGCTCGGACCGTTCCCCGGCGGCGCGCCGATCTCGCTTGCGCCCGTTAGGGCGCGTGGGTCCGGCGCGTTGTGCATTGACCATAACTCGCCGCTGCGCCGCTCGGTCGATTGCCCGTGACAGGCCGCGTTGGTTGGGCGTACCCTTGCGAGCGGGTCGTGGGGTGTGCCCCGCGCCGGGCGCGTCGGCACGCCATGGGGGAGATGCAGGGGGCGGCGAGGTGCGGTGCTCGCCTGGTGACCGGAACTGCGCGCATGATGCAGACGAGGGTGTACATCGTTGATGACGACCCGGCGCTTCGCCGGGGCCTGCAGCGGATGTTCAAGGAGGCGGGATATCCGGCGCAGGCCTTCTCCTCCGGGGTCGGTTTTCTTCGGATCTGTCCGACACTGACCGCCGGATGTGTCATTCTGGATCTGCTCATGCCCGGGATGGGTGGCCTCGAGGTGCAGCGGCAGCTCGCGGCGGCGGGTTACCCGTGGCCGGTGATCGTGCTCACGGGGCATCCGGACCGGCGCAGCATGCTGCGCGCGATGCAGGCCGGGTCGGTGTTTTTTCTCGAGAAGCCGGTCCGGGAGGCGGAGCTGTTTGCCGCAGTGCTGAAAGCCGAGGCAGTCCTGCGCGGCGAGCGCGAGGAGCGTCAAGATCCCCTGTTGGCGCACGCCGTGGCGCTGCTCACGCCGCGCGAGCGGCAGGTCCTCGAGGCGCTGATGCTCTCCGAGCTCACCAAGCAGACCGCCGCACGGCTCGGGATCTCCGAGAGCCGGGTCAAGTCCTGCCGCAAGCAGGTGATGGGCAAGCTCGGCGCGAAGAGCACCTCGCAGCTGATTCAACAGGCCGTGCTCGGCGGCGTGCGGGTCAACTCCCGCTTCTAGGGCGGGATGCCGCCTGGCGGGCGGCCAACTCGGTCGCCGTACGGGCCGCATCCTTCAGGCGCCGTCCGGGCCTGGTTCGCCCGGTGTGCGCGCTGGCCGCTTCGGCGTCCACTACGGGCAGCTTCACGGTAAAAGTCGCCCCGCGACCTTCTCCCTCGCTCGCAGCCTCGATCTGCCCGTCCTGAAGCTCGAGGAGCCGGCGCACGATGGCAAGACCCAAGCCAAGTCCGCTGTCGTCGTCCCTGGCCGCCGCTGCCCGCCAGTAGCGCTCGAAGAGGTGGGGCAGATCTTGCGGCGCAATGCCCCGGCCGCTGTCGCGCACGTGCAGCTCGACCATGCCCGCTCGCCTCGCACAGTGCACCTCGATCCAACCGCCGGGCGGTGTATAGCGGATGGCGTTCGACAACAGGTTCGAGACGACCTGTTGCATGCGGTCGGCATCGACCAGGACCGGCCCGCTGTCGCGAGCGAGTGAGGTGCGCAGGCTCAGCCTCTTCTCGGCGGCCGCCGGCGCGAAGGCGTCGGTTGCGGCCGCAACGAGCGGCGCCAGGGCCGCGTAGCGGCGGCGCTCTACGCGGATCTCGCCGGAGGCGGCGCGAGCGATATCGTGCAGATCCTCGGCGAGCCGGCGCAGCGTCCGGGCGGCGAGCTCCATTGCGTCCACCGCCGCGATCCGCCGACGGTGCGACAGGGGTGTGGTCCGCAAGGTCTCGCTCCACAGAAAGATCGACATCATCGGGGCGCGCAGCTCATGAGAGAGCGCCGCGAAGAACTCGTCGCGGGCGCGCACGCAGCGCTCGGCCTGCTCTCTGGCCGATCGCTCGGCGGCGTGCTGTCGGACCTGCGCGAGCCGGGCCTCGATGCGCGCAATGAGCTCGGGCGGTGAGAAGGGCTTGAGCAGATAATCGGCGGCGCCGGCGCGCAGTCCGCCCACGGAGGTCTCCGTGCCGGCGCGCGCCGAGAGCAGCAGCAGCGGAATGTGCGAGATCGCCGGGTCTGAGCGCAACGCATGCAGCATCTCGAGGCCGTTCATGCGGGGCATCATGATGTCCGCAAGCACAAGATCCGGCCGCTCCCGGCGGATCCGCTCGAGCGCGGCGGCGCCATCCGCCGCCGCCTGCACCTGCCAGCGCTCCTTAAGAAGCCGCATGAGATAGCGGCGCATCTCGAGGTTGTCGTCGACAATCAGGATCCGCTCCCGCTGGGCCGGGGGTGGCGCGTGGCAGAGGGACGCGGCATCCGGTCCGGGCTGAAAGCTGGGCGGCCGGAGCGCGCACGGCGATGCTCCTGCGTCCGCGGCGACCGGTGCATCGTCCGTCGCCAGCCAGCCGCGCGCCTCATCGAGGAAGGGCAGCGCCTCGCCGTGCATGCCGGTGCTCGACCCCGAGGTGCCGAGCCGCTGCGGCGGCAGATGCGAGGCGCCGCGCGGAATGCGCACGGTGAACGTGGTGCCCTGATCGAGCCGGCTGCGCGCCTCGATGGTGCCGCCGTGCAGCTTGACCAGCTCCTGCACGAGGGAAAGTCCGATGCCGGCGCCCTCGACCGTGCGCGCGTGCATGGCCGAGCGGGGCGTGAAGCGCTCGAAGATCCGCGGGAGATCGGCTTCAGCGATGCCGCAGCCGGTATCGGTGACCTGGAGTTCGAAATGATCGGCGCACCTGCGCAGCCGAACGGTGACCCCGCCTTCGAAGGTGAACTTGAGGGCGTTGGAGAGCAGGTTGAGCACGACTCGCCCCCACATGTCAGGATCGACGTACGCCGGCTCGAGGTCGGCCGGGCAGTCGATGCGCAGCGTGAGCCCGGCCAGCTCGAAGAGGGAGCGGAACATGCCGGCGAGATCGGTCGTCAGCCGGCCGAGATCGATGGGCACATAGCGCGCATCCGTGCGGCCGGCCTCGATGCGGGAGAACTCAAGGAGCGAGTTCACGAGCTTCAGGAGCCGGCTGCCGGCGCGGCGGGCCGTTTCGAGGAGCTCGCGCTGCTCGGGCTCGAGTCTCGTCCGCTCGAGCACCTGGCGCACCGGCCCGAGGAGCAGCGTGAGCGGAGTGCGCAGCTCATGGCTTACGTTGCTGAAGAACAGCGTCTTGGCGCGGTCGATCTCGGTGAGCTGACGGGCGCGCTCCTCGGCGAGTTGTTTGATCCGCGCGTTGGCCATCGCTTTCTCGAGCTGCACGGTCACGAGCGCGATGAACTTGCTCGACTCCTCGACCGGGCGCAGTGGATTCAAGCCGGCCGCGAGAATGCACCAGGGAGGCTCGGTTGCGCCGGCGGGAATCGCCCGCGCGAGGACCTGCTTCGGGACGGGACGGTCCGGGCGAAGGAATGCTGCGAGCCCCTTGCTTAAATTCCCGATGAGGAGCGGGCCACGATGCTCGGCCGGCGTCGAGGGAGGCGGGCCGGCAAAAATGTCGTTATCCTTGAGCTCGCGGGGCAGGGTGCTCAATCCGGCGCTGTAGGCGATCTCGAACCGCTCTCCCCTTGGGAGATAGAACAGAGCGAAGGGGATGTCCCGCCCCTGCTCGTCGAGGATGCCCGCGGCGAGCTGGCAGGCGGTCGCGAGGGAGTCCGCCGCGACACACTCCGCGGCCAGCCGGCGAAGACACTCGAGTTGCCGGCGCGCGATGACGAGCGCGGTATCCTCGTTGGCGGTGCAGAAGATGCCGTTCGGGGTGCCGTCCTCGTCTTGAAGCGCGGCAAAGGAGAAGGTCATGTACGTCTCCTCGACGTAGCCGCTGCGCTGCAGGGGCAACATCAGCTCCTCGGCCCCGGTGGGCAGACCCGTCGTCAGCGTCTCTTCGAAACGAGAGCGCAGAACCGGTTGCCAGATCTCCCTCCAGACCTCCTGCACCGGCCGCCCGATCGCCTGCGGGTGGCGGGCCGGGCCGCCGATCGAGATGAAGGCGTCGTTGTAGAAGTAGATGTGCTGCGGACCGAGCGCGAGCGCCGTCGGGGAACCGGAGGCGAGACTGAGGTCGAGCGCCTTGCGCCAGCTGGGCGGCCAACGCGCGGGCGGTCCGACCGGGGTGGCCGCCCAGTTGAATTCACGGAAGCGCTTCGCCATCTCACCCGTGATCCGTCGCATGCCCCATCCTCCGCACCTTCGGCGCGCAACGCGAAGCGGACTTTAGCGCTACCACAATCCGGCGCCAAATCCGGCGCACCGCCGCGCGTGCAGGTCATCGGCCGTCGGTCGGCTGATCTGCCGCGGCGCCGCGCCGGCAGCGGCCGCCTACACCTCGCGCGTTCTCTCGATAGTCGGCGTAACGCATTGAATAGCATGGTCTCGGCTGCTCAGTGGGATCGCCTGCGCCGAATCCCCCGCACCCTCTCCCGGGCGGGCGCCGGCTGCGGCTCGGGCAGCCTTGACGGGCGGGTACGCTCCTGCGCCGACCGGTCGTCCGCCACGGGGCACGAAGGCAGGCCGTTGTCAAAGGGTCTAAAGATGCGGTGCGCGCTTCGCGCCTTGAAATAGGATCAGCCTGTCACGGAGGGCTGCCCGCGGGGACTTTCAGCCGGGGCAGGCCGGCTGTCTCGTCGAAGTTGTATCAAGGGCGGCAGTAGCCGCAGCGGCACGGCCGCGGGGGCGATCCAAGATGAACAGTGCGTGGTCGAGATCCGCTGATGTGCAGGACGTGCGCAGCTACCCGCAGTGGCTGCAGGCGCTCCTCGCGGCGCTGCGCCCGCTGGAGGAACGTATTGCACGGCACGAGCTGTTCCTCGAGATGCGCGAGGCGAGGCTGCGGGCGGGCGCAGCCCGCAATTTCCTCCTCCGCGTGTGGCCGGTGATCGAGCAGTTTCCGCAGTACATGGGCCGCAACCTCGCCAAGCTGCACTTCGGGCAGCCCGGCCATGCGCTTGCGCGCAGCTTCCTCACGCGAAATATCCGCGTCGAGCAGCATCATGCCGAGTACTGGAGCGAGTGGGCGGCAGCGCTCGGGGTTGAGAGGGTCCGGCTCCTTCAAGGCTCGGAATCGGCCGCCTCCGCGGCGCTCTCACACTGGTGCTGGTTCATCTGCGACCGGGGCTCGCTCGCCGAGGCCATGGCCGCAACCAACTACGCGATCGAGGGAGTGACCGGGCAGTGGGCCCACCTCGTGTGTTCCTCGCAGAGATACGCGCTGTCGCTCCCCGAGGCTCACCGCAAGTCCGGCATGCGCTGGCTGCGTGCGCACGCCAAGTACGATGACGCCCATCCGTGGGAGGCGCTGGAGGTCGTAGCCACGTTGCTCGGCGCCGAGCCGCCTGCGGCCGAGATCGAGGCGGTGCGCCGCGCGATCCGCAGAAGCTACGACTACATGCTCCTCACGCTAGAGGACTGCCTGAGGCACTTCGATAGCGGGGAAACCGACCCGCAGGCGTTCGCGGCACAGCCGACCCGGCCGGCAGCGCCGGCGCTCATCCTGTAACCTGCACGAGTCACGCACGCGCGTCCGGTGCGGCGGCCGGGGCTCGCGCCGCCAGGCACTTCCCGGGGCCGCCGGGGATATGTCCGTGCAGGCGAGGGGAAAACATCCCCTGTGCCCGACCCGGGGAATGCACGGCGAATCGAGTCCTGCCGAGCGATCGCGCCGGTCACGAATTATCCGGGGTAAGCCGTTATCTCCCGGCTACGGGGTCACATGATTGACGAGGAGGACAACCGGCCCGTGGCCGACGCGATCGGCCACGCGGCCCGACAGATCCCCGCTCGAGTCCATCGGGTTGCCGGAGGGGGAGATGCGGGCGACCACCTCGACGCGCTCGCCGGCGGCGAAGGCGTGGCCGGGGATCATGGCGTCGGCCGTGGTGAGTTCCACGGTCTGCGGGAAGCGACTCACGAGGCGCTTTACCGCAAGCGGCGGTCCGGGATGCCGCAGATCCTCCACGAACACGTAAAGCGGGGCGGCGGGCGGCGCGCGGCCTGCCAGGGCCGGCGCCAGGCGCACGGTGACACGGATTGCCGGCGGATCGGCCGCGAGAAGCCCCGGCGAGGCCGCGAGGTCCGCCAGGGTAGGTTGCAGTGAGAGCTTGCCGTTGATCATCGCGAGCTGCCGCTCGACGAGCGCTTTCACGGCAGCGGGCGGATTCAGCGCAAGGAG
>JAJZVF010000142.1 GCA_021845825.1 Pseudomonadota bacterium
CAATTTCATGAAAATTGGGGAAATTTGTCGCGAATAGCCTGGATCAGGCGATAAATGTGTCCACCAGGGCGCTTATGAGCCCGTAGCCCTGGCCAGCGCCAGCCTCTGCATGCCCGCGGAGATTTGCGCCCGCGCCGTACGGAGGTCGATCCGTCCACGGTCCAATTCGTCGATGCGCTTCATGATCAGCCGGGCCATCGCCTTGCGCAGGACGCCGATTTTCACGGCCACAATCCGCCCGCGCGCATCGACAAAAACGGAGAACGGAAAAGCCGGCTGCATGCCGAGGGCTCTGATGGCCTCAAGGCCCCTGTGCTCGCCGATCAACAGAGGATAGCCGATCCCGGCGTGGCGGGCGTAGCGCAGAACGGGCGCCCGGGAATCGACCGCGACGCCGATGACTTGCAGGCCCTCGGCCTGGGCGCGGCTCAAGCGCTCGAGCAAGGGGATTTCCTCACGGCAGGGCGTGCACCAAGGCGCCCAGAAATTCACCAGCAGCGGCCGGCCCTTCCAGTCGGAAAACCGGCGCAGCCTGCCGCGACGATCGCGGAAAGCGATGTCGGGCAGGGTATCGGGGGCCTGGCGGATCCGCCGGGCCGCAGAGGCCGCGGCTGTGACGGCAGCCGGGGCATGCGTTCTCATCAACATTGACCCCGGTGCGAGGGACCCGCGCGCCCAGTAGCCACCGGCACCGGCGGCCGTGACGGCCATTGCGGCCAACAGGATGCGGGACCGCCACGTGCGTGCAGCCGGATTCATGAGACCGGCTGCGACCCGAACGCTGCATGCAGCTGCCGCAGGAATTCGTCGGCGTCCATGTAGCCGACGACTTGGTAGTGGCGCAGCTCCCGGCCCTCGTCGTTATAGAAGGCGACTGTCGGCGGACCGAAAATCCCGAAATGCCGGAGCAGCGCGCGGTCATCGGCGTCGTTTGCGGTGACGTCGGCGCGCAGCAGCATCGTCCGGGAAAGCGCCCGGCGCACCGCCGGGTCGGCAAACGTGGTCGCCTCCATTTCCTTGCAGGAGGTGCACCAGCTCGCGTAAAAATCGACCATCACGGTGCGGTGCAGCCGCTGCGCCCGGGCCACATCCCGATCGAGATCGGCCACCGAGCGTATGGCCGTGAAATGCAGGGCGCGGGTCGGTCGCGCCAGAGCGGGGAACGGCTCCAGAGGGCTGGCGCCTCCCAGGGCCGCGCCGGCCAGCACGGCCAGTGCATATACGCCGGCGAGAGCGCCGCCGAGCCGCAGCATCCAGCGCCCCGAAGGCCGCGTCTGCCGGGCATCCGAGACGAGCGCCCAGGCGGCGGCCAGAGCGGGCACGGCCCATAGCGCCAAGGCAATCCGCGCCGGCAGCAGTCGGGCAAGCATCCATACCGCCACCCCGAGCATCATCGCGCCGAAAAGCCGTTTGACGGTGTCCATCCAGGGACCGGCCTTCGGCAGGAGCCGTCCCGCCGAGGCACCCACCGCGAGCAGCGGCGTTCCCATGCCGATGCTGAGTGCGAACAGGGCTGCCGCACCCCGCGCCGCCTCGCCCGTGCGGCCGATGACCGCCAGCGCGCCGACCAGCGCCGGGCCGACGCAGCTGGTTACGATGAGCGCCGAGAGGGCGCCCATGACGAGCACTCCGCCGAGCGTGCCGGCTGACTGGCGGCTGCTGAGGGCGGCAAGGCGGGTCTGTACCGCGGAGGGCATCTGCACGTTGAACAGGCCGATCATCGCCAAGCCCATTGCCGCCAGCAGCGCCGCAAACGAGGCCAGGATCCACGGCCGCTGGAAGAAGGCCTGCACTTCCGCTCCTGCCGCCGCTGCCGCCGCTCCGGCCAGGGTGTAGGTCGCGGCCATGCCGAGCACATAGGTCAGCGACAGTACGAAGGCTCGCCCCGCAGTCGCCTGCCTGCCTTGGCCGACGATGATGCCGGAAACGATGGGCAGCATCGGCAGGCAGCACGGAGTGAAGGCGAGCGCCAATCCGGCCAGATAGAACCAGCCGAGCATGGCCAGCCAGCTTCCCGAGCGGGCGAGGCCGGCGAAGCGGCCCTGAGGAGTGCCGGGGGCCGTGCGCTCAGCGGTCCGCGCGCTGATGCGTGCCGATGCCGCCGGCCCTGGGCCCGCGTGGGCGGCGGAGAGCGGCCTGCCGCCACCGGTGGGCGGCAAGTCGACCCTGATGGTCTTGGTGATGGGCGGATAGCAGAGGCCGGCATCGGCGCAGCCCTGATAGGTGACCATCAGCGTGACCCGTCGGCCACCGGCGGACGGGATTGCGAGCACCGCCACTCGCGCATGCACCTGCTGACGGTAGATCTGCTCCCGGCCGAAGTAGGGATCTACCTTGACCAGACCCGGCGGCAGCTGAAGCGGGCCGAGCTTCGTGCCGGCCGGGGCACGGACATGGATACGGCTGCGGTAGAGGTAGTAACCGCTGCGGATACGCCAATCGAGCCCGATCCAGCGGCGGCTTTGCGCCTGCGCGCTGAGATGGAAGACTTTGCTCGGCGGGGGAAATTTGTGTCCGCCCACCTCGGCCGCGCCCAGCGCCGCCAGGATCCCCGGGGAGAGCCGGGGAGGGGAGGCGGCCCGGCTCAGGCCAATGGAGGACAGCGCAAGCAGCGCCACCGCGGCACAGGGCCAGCCCCTGGGGAAGCCTCGGCGCAGAGGGCGCGCACCTGTCATACGCTGACGGCCTGTGTGAGCCAGGAAAGGTAAGCCTCGGAGCCTGCGGCCACCGGCAGCGCAAGGATCTCCGGCACCTCGTACGGGTGGATGGATTTCAGGCGCATTTCCAGATCCGGGTAGCGTGCGGTCAGCGTTTTGATGCTCAGCAGCACCTCAGGTTCATCCTGAACGGCCCCCTGCCATCGGTACGTTGAGCGTACCGTCTGCCGGCTGACGCAAGCAGCCAGGCCGGACTCGACCAGTTCCCGGGCGATCCGGTCGGCATCCGCCTCCGGGCACGTCGTCAGGACCACGAGGCACTCGATCATAGATCTACGCAGGTACTCGAATAGTACATTCTATGCTGTAAGCGATTGCCGCAGCCCGGCCGGTGGCAGGAAAAAAAACGCTCTCCGGGGTTGAAATCCGGCAGCGCCTGCCTATTATTAGCAGCCACGCGGGGAGAGTGCTAATACCTCACCCGCGACCCATTTAACTTAAAGTGTCCTTAAGGAGCGTTCACCATGAAGATGCGTCCTCTTCATGATCGCGTCATCGTCAAGCGCCTGGAGGAGGAGCGTACCTCTCCCGGCGGCATTGTCATTCCCGATACCGCGGCCGAGAAGCCCGTGCAGGGGAAGATCGTCGCGGTCGGTAACGGCAAGATTCTCGAGAACGGCCAGGTCCGTGCCCTCGACGTCAAGGTCGGCGACAAGGTTCTGTTCGGCAAGTACAGCGGCACGGAAGTCAAGGTCGAAGGCGAGGAGCTTCTCGTGATGAAAGAGGAAGACCTCATGGCCGTGATCGAGAGCAAGTAAGCGAGGAGCTAATACAATGGCAGCCAAAGAAGTCAGGTTCAGCGACGACGCCCGCCAGCGCATGGTGAAGGGCGTCAACGTTCTCGCCAATGCCGTCAAGGCCACCCTCGGCCCGAAGGGCCGCAACGCCGTGCTCGAGAAGAGCTTCGGCGCCCCCACCATCACCAAGGACGGCGTGTCGGTCGCCAAGGAAATCGAGCTGAAGGACAAGTTCGAGAACATGGGCGCACAGATGGTCAAGGAGGTCGCTTCCAACACCTCCGACGAGGCCGGCGACGGCACGACCACCGCCACGGTGCTCGCCCAGGCGATCATCCGCGAGGGCCTCAAGGCCATCTCCTCGGGCCGCAACCCGATGGATGTCAAGCGTGGCATCGACAAGGCGGTGATCGCCGCGGTGGAGGAGCTGAAGAAGCACTCCAAGCCGTGCAAGGATTCCAAGGCCATCGCCCAGGTCGGTACCATTTCCGCCAACGGCGACGAGTCGATCGGCAAGACCATCGCCGATGCGATGGAGAAGGTCGGCAAGGAAGGCGTGATCACCGTGGAGGAAGGCTCGGGCCTGGAGAACGAGCTCGAAGTGGTCGAGGGCATGCAGTTCGACCGCGGCTACCTCTCGCCGTACTTCATCAACAGCCAGCAGAATCAGACGGCGGAGCTGGAAAAGCCCGTCATCCTGCTGGTCGACAAGAAGATCTCCAACATCCGCGAGCTGCTGCCGCTGCTCGAGGGCGTTGCCAAGGCGGGCCGGCCGCTGCTGGTCGTGGCCGAGGACGTCGAGGGCGAGGCGCTCGCCACCCTCGTGGTCAACAACATCCGCGGCATCCTGAAGGTGACCGCCGTCAAGGCGCCGGGCTTCGGCGATCGCCGCAAGGCCATGCTGCAGGACATCGCCATCCTCACCGGCGGCACGGTGATCTCCGATGAGGTCGGCCTGTCGCTCGAGAAAGCGACACTCAACGACCTCGGCGAGGCGAAGAAGGTCGTGGTCGAGAAGGAGAACACGACCATCATCGACGGCGCCGGCAAGCCCGTTGATATCAAGGCGCGGATCGAGTCGATCCGCCAGCAGATCGAGGAAGCCACCTCCGACTACGACAAGGAGAAGTTGCAGGAGCGTGTCGCCAAACTCTCCGGCGGCGTCGCCGTGATCAAGGTCGGTGCGGCCACCGAGGTGGAGATGAAGGAGAAAAAGGCCCGCGTAGAGGATGCGCTGCATGCTACCCGCGCCGCCGTCGAGGAAGGCGTGGTGCCGGGCGGCGGCGTTGCGCTGATCCGCGTGCAGAAGGCTGTCGAGAAGGTCGAGCCCGCCAACGAGGACCAGCACGTCGGCGTGCGTATTCTCGTGCGGTCCATCGAGGAGCCGCTGCGCCAGATCGTGGACAACGCCGGCGAGGACGCCGCGGTCGTGTTGAACCGGGTGAAGGAAGGCAAGGGTGCCTTCGGTTACAACGCCGCCACGGGCGAGTACGGCGACATGATCGAGCTTGGCGTTCTCGATCCGGCCAAGGTCACGCGCCTGGCGCTGCAGAACGCGGCTTCCGTGGCAGGCCTCCTGCTCACGACGGAAGTCATGGTGGCCGAGGCTCCGAAGGATGAGGACCACAGTCACCCGATGCCGCCGGGCGGCGGCATGGGCGGAATGGATATGTAAGCCCTCCCCCTAAAGAGGTATCGATTCGGAAGGATCCGGACGGTATCATTACAACATCGGTTAGGGACTGTGCCCGACCCCAAAGCGGGGACAGTCCTGAAAGACGCGGATCAAGACCCCCCTATTCCGCGCAATCCTCAAAGCCCCGGAACTTCCGGGGCTTTTTTTTCGCCGAGCCGCCGGCGCGCCCGGCGGCGGCGCAGGGGCGAGGCGCGGGCCGCGGGCCGGGCAGCCCCGTACATCGGGCCGCCGCCTCGCGGCGCCGCAGGCGGCCGCCTTGCTTTTGCCTGGAGTTTGGCGCTGTATGCCGCCGTGAGACCCGAGCTCGACGACCTGATACGACGACACCTCGATGAGCTGGAGGCGGCCGCGCCGGGGCTGTACGACTCCCTGCCGTCCGAGGTGCGCGACACTCTGCCGCGGGTGTTTGGCGCAAGTGATTTCGTGGCGGAATCCTGCATCCGGGACCCGGCTCTGCTGTCCGGGCTGGCCGGCGCCGGGCTGCTGCGCCCTTTGGAGCGGGCGGAGTTCGCCGGGCGCGCTCCTGCCGCCGCCGGCACGGAGGCCGGCATGTTGGCGGCGCTTCGACGTTGGCGGCGCCGAGAGATGGTGCGGATCGCCTGGCGCGCGCTCGTCGGCTGGGCGTGCGTCGAAGAGACACTGGCGGAGTCCTCGGATTTTGCCGATGCGGCTATCCATGTTGCCGTGGCTTATGCGCGACAGGAACTCGTGGCGCGTTTCGGCGAGCCGCGAGCGGCGGGGGGGGCGCCGCAGCCGCTGGTCGTAGTGGCGATGGGCAAGCTCGGCGGCCGCGAGCTCAACTTCTCCTCCGACGTCGACCTGGTGCTGCTTTTTCCCGAGCACGGCGAAACCGATCGCGCGCCCGCCATCGCCAATGAGGAATTTTTCACCCGCCTCGGCCAGGGTTTGATCAAATTGTTGGGAACCCCCACCCGCGACGGACTGACATTGCGCGTCGACATGCGTCTGCGTCCTTTTGGCGACAGCGGACCGCTGGTGATCAGCTTCGCCGCTCTCGAGGACTACCTGTCGTTGCACGGCCGCGACTGGGAGCGTTATGCCTATGTCAAGGCGCGCGGGGTGACCGCCGCCGATCGTTTCGCCGAGATCCGCTCGACCGTTCTGCGGCCTTTCGTGTATCGCCGCTACCTCGATTACGGGGTTTTCGACAGCCTGCGCGAGATGAAGGCGCTGATCGAGCGCGAAGTGCAGCGCCGGGAGCTTGCCGGGCACATCAAGCTCGGGCCGGGCGGCATCCGAGAGATTGAATTCATCGTGCAGACCTTCCAGCTCATCCGCGGCGGACGCGACCCGAGACTGCAGAGCCCTTCGCTGCTCGCGGCGCTCGAGCTGCTCGGGCGGGAAAGGATCCTGCCGCCGGAGGCGGCCGGTGAGCTGCGGGAGGCCTATCTGTACCTGCGCCGTCTGGAGAACAGCCTGCAGATGCTGGCCGACCGGCAGTGCCACCAGCTGCCCGCCGATGAGCTTTCGCGTGCGCGCATTGCGCTGGCGATGGACCACGGAGACTGGCCGGCGCTGCTCGGGGAGCTGGACCGTCACCGCGAGCGTGTCGCCGGGCACTTCCGCCGGCTGGTGCTCGGCGAGGCCCCTTCCACCGGCCTACACATCGATCTCGGCAGGGCGTGGGATGAGGGGGCGGAAACGACCGCACTCACCACCTCGCTCGCCGAGGCTGGTTTCTTCGAGCCGGCGGAAGCCAGCCGGCTCCTGCTCGAACTGCGCGCCTCGGCTTTGGTGCGCAAGCTCGATGAGCCCGGGCGCCGGCGATTGCAAGCGCTGCTGCCGCCGCTGCTCACGGATATCGCCGGCGCCGGGAGCGGGGAACAGCAGCTCGCGGCGCTGCGTCGCATCCTTTCCATTCTCGAGGCAACGGGCAAGCGCTCGGCTTATTTCGCGCTTTTGCGCGAGAGTCCGGCGGCGCGCAGGCGCCTGGTGCAGATCTG
>JAJZVF010000143.1 GCA_021845825.1 Pseudomonadota bacterium
AGGCGCGCCGCATCCCGCCCGAGGAGCGATACCCGGGCACCATCGGCGGCGAGCGCCGCGGCGATGGCGGCACCGATCCCGCCGCTTGCGCCCGTGACCACCGCGTGCCGGCCGGCCAGGGCGCCGGCGCAGTCACTCATGGGAGGTGCTCATGGCGCTCTGGGCGGCGGCACTGAGCTGCGCGGCGCGCTCGAATTTTCGCTCGAGCGCCCCCTTGCCGGCGAGGTACTGCTTCGGCCACCACTGGGCGGCGTAGCCCTGACGGACCGCTGCCTCGAGGGTCCACGCCGGATTGGCGAGGTGCGCTCGCCCCAGGGCGCACAGATCGGCTCGCCCGGCTGCAATGATGGTATTGACGTGATCGGGCTCGTAGATGTTGCCCACCGCAAGGGTGGCAATGCCGATATCGTTGCGCACGGCATCCGCGAACGGCGTCTGCCACATGCGGCCGTAAACCGGCTTCTGCCACGGAACGGTCTGACCGGTGGAGACGTCGATCAGATCGACGCCGGCATCCTTGAACGCACGGGCGATGGTCATCAGGTCCTCGCGCGACAATCCTCCTTCCGCCCAGTCAGTCGCTGAGATGCGCACCGAGAGCGGCCTCTCGAGCGGCCACGCCGCCCGCACGGCGGTGAGGACCTCGAGCGGGAAGCGCAGCCGACCCCGCACATCGACTCCGAACTCGTCCGTACGCCGGTTGGTGAGCGGGGAGAGAAAGGAGGCAAGCAGATAGCCGTGCGCCATGTGCAGCTCGAGCATGTCGAAGCCGGCGGCCAGACCGAGGCGAGTCGCGTGCACGAACTGCTCGCGAACCTGCTCCATGTCTGCGCGTCCCATCTCGCGCGGCGTGGCGCTGACACCCGCCAGGTACGGCAGCGCGGAGGGAGCAAGCAGCCCCCAGTTGCCGGACGGCAGCGGGTGATCCATTTCCTCCCAGCCGAGCTGCGTGGAGCCCTTGCGGCCGGAGTGCCCGAGCTGCAGGCAGATCCTGGCGGGCGAGCGGGCATGGATGAAGGCCACGATCCTGCCCCAGGCCTCGCGCTGCGTCTCGTTCCACAGGCCCGTGCAGCCCGGGGAGATGCGCCCCTCCGCCGACACACAGGTCATCTCCGTGTACACAAGACCGGCCCCTCCCGATGCCAGGCGCCCGTAGTGCACGAGATGCCATTCGTCGGGGACCCCGTCGGCGGCCGTGTACTGCGCCATGGGAGAGACCACCACACGGTTGGCAAGCTCCATCCCGCGCAGCTTCAAGGGCAGGAACATCGGCGGGCGGGCCTGCGTGAGGCCGCCGCGGCTCGCGAGCCAGCGCTCGTAGCCCGCAACGAACTGCGGGTCGCGTGCCTTGAGGTTCTCGTGGCCGATGCGCTGGCTGCCGGTAAGCAGACTGTACGCGAACTGCTCCGGAGGAAGGCGCGCGTAGCGCGCGACGTTCTCGAACCATTCCATGCGGTTGCGGGCGGGGTTCTGGATCTTCAGCGCCTCGAGGCTGCGCTCGGCGTGGTAGGCCCGCAGGGCCTGCTCAAGGTCCTCGCCGGACGCTACGTGGCGGGTCAGGCAAATGGCATCCTCCATGGCGAGCTTCGTGCCCGAGCCGATCGAGAAATGCGCCGTATGGGCCGCATCGCCGATCAGCACGAGATTGCCGTGATGCCAGCGCCGGCAGGTGACGCGGTTGAAGTTCAACCAGGCCGAGCCGCGCAGGTGTCCGGCATTGCTTTGCAGGCGGTGGCCCTTGAGATAGCCTCCGAACAGGCCTTCGCAGAACACGATGGACTGGGCGGTATCGCAACGGTCGAGGCCATGCGCCCGCCAGACCTCCTCGGGCGTTTCGACGATGACCGTGGACAGATCGTCGCTGAACTGGTATGCGTGCATCTGGAACCAGCCGTGCGCGGTGTGCTCGAACGCGAACGTGAAGGCACCGAACGTATGTGTGGTGCCGAGCCAGATGTAGCGGCAGTTGCGCCGGTCGACCTCGGGTTCGAGCGCCTCGGCATGACGGGTGCGTAGCTTGCTGTTGACCCCATCGGCGGCCACGATGAGGTCCGCATCGGCGAACGCCCGCTCGTCGTCGAATTCCCGCTGAAAATGGAGCTGCACGCCGAGCTCGCGGGCGCGCCCCTGCAGCTGCTGCAGCAGACGCTTGCGGCTGATGCCGCAGAAGCCGTGGCCGCCGCTGACGAAACGCCGGCCGCGAAAGTGGATCTCGATATCATCCCAGTGGTGGAATCCCGAGACAATGGCTGCGTGAGAGGGAGCATCGGCGGCGCGGAAGTTCTCCAGGGTGCGGTCGGAGAACACCACGCCCCAGCCGAAGGTATCGTCCGGCCGGTTGCGCTCGTAGACCTCGATCCGGGCCCCGGGCAGGGCCTTGCGCAGCAGTATCGCGGCATACAGGCCGGCTGGTCCGCCGCCCAGACAGACGATTCGGTTCATGGCAGGGAGGCCCGATCGTTTTCCGGTATCGTGTGCATCGCCGGTGTGTTATAGTTTAATATGGTTTAGGTGTCAAATAATCGCGATGCTTAAGTGGAGCCACCATGCAAAAAGATGCCAGGACGTCCGAGGCCCAGATCCTCGCACAGCTCGCCGAGGGCATCGGCAAGGGCGGGATCCGTGTCGTCGACCTCACGGTACCGCTCGATCCGGCGACGCCCACCATCCGGCTCCCGCCGCAATTTGCGCCGTCGAAGCCGTTTTTCCTCGAGGAGATTTCCCGTTATGACGAGCGCGGGCCGGCTTGGTATTGGAATAACTTCTCCTGCGGCGAGCACACCGGCACCCACTTCGACGCGCCCGTACACTGGGTGACGGGCAAGGATCAGCCGCAAAATGCCACGCACAACATCCCGGTCGATCGCTTCATCGGGCCGGCGTGTGTCATCGATGTGTCGGCGCAGGTGCGGCAAAACGCCGATTTCCTCCTGACCCGGGCGCTCGTGGAGGACTGGGAGCGCAAGTACGGCCGTATCCCCCCGCACGCCTGGGTCCTCGTCCGCACCGATTGGTCCAAGCGCGCCGGTGCACAGGAGTTCCTGAACATCGGCGCCGACGGGGCGCATACGCCGGGCTTTCATCCGCATTGCGTGTCGTTTCTTGCGCAAGAGCGCGATATTCTCGGCGTGGGCGTCGAGACGGTCGGAACCGACGCGGGGCAAGCCCCGGGATTCGATCCGATGTTTCCCTGCCATACGATCATGCATGGTGCGAATCGTTTCGGCCTCGCGAGCCTCACCAACCTCGAGGAGCTGCCGCCGGTGGGCGCGGTGGTGATCGCCCCACCGCTGAAGATCGTCAATGGCTCGGGCAGTCCGCTGCGGGTGTTGGCGCTCGTTCCGGCATGAGCAGGCGCACAGGGTAGATCGACATGGCCGAGCGATCCTTTGCCAAAGAAGTCGAGTCGCTGCGGCTCGGCGCCGGTGCGCAGTTTCGCGGTGAAGGGATCCTGGCGGTGACCAAGGCGCTCCTGCAATCGGGCGTGGCCTATGTGGGCGGGTACCAGGGCTCGCCCATTTCCCACCTCATGGACGTATTGACCGATGCCGAGGACATCCTGAGCGAGCTCGGCGTGCACTTCGAGGCGAGCGCGTCGGAGGCCACCGCCGCGGCCATGCTGGGCGCATCCATCAACTACCCGCTGCGCGGCGCCGTGACCTGGAAGTCCACGGTCGGCACCAATGTCGCCTGCGATGCGCTCGCGAACCTGGCCTCGGCCGGAGTCGAAGGAGGCGCCCTGGTCATTCTCGGGGAGGACTACGGGGAGGGCGCGAGCATCATGCAGGAGCGCACGCATGCGTTCGCAATGAAATCGCAGCTGTGGCTCCTCGACCCCAGACCCCGCCTGCCCGAGATCGTGCGTGCGGTGGAGCAGGGCTTCGAGCTTTCCGAGGCAAGCCACACTCCCGTGATGTTGATGCTGCGCATCCGCGCCTGCCATGTCTATGGACGTTTCACCGCAAAGGACAACCGGCGGCCGCCGTTTTCCGTCGACGCCGCGCTCGCGGCGCCCGCAAGAGACTACGGGCGCATCATCCTGCCGCCCTCGATCTTCGCGCAGGAGCGTCAGAAGATCGAGGAGCGCTTCCCTGCCGCCGTGCGTTTCGTCGCCGAACGGCGCTTGAACGACCAGCTCGAGGGCGAGGCGAACGATATCGGACTCGTGCTTCAGGGCGGACTGTACAACCATGTAGTGCGCGCCCTGGAGCTGCTCGGCTGCGCGGATGCGTTCGGCACCTGCCGCATTCCCCTGTACGTACTCAACGTCACCTATCCGCTGATACCGGCTGAGTGGGTGAAGTTCTGCAGCGGCAAGCGCGCGATTCTCGTAATCGAGGAGGGGCAGCCGGAATTCATCGAGCAGGCGGCGAGCCAGATCCTGCGCAAGCACGCGCTATCCGCCCGCCTGCTCGGCAAGGACATCCTGCCGATGCATGGGGAGTACACGGTGGATGTACTGCGCAAGGGCCTGGCCGAGTTCATCGAGCGCTTCTCGCCGGGGCTGCGCCCCGGGAGCGAGGCTCCTCGCCCCGTGCAGGAGGTGCCGCTCGTGCCCGCGCCGCGCCTCGCCGCGCTCATTCCGCCGCGGCCATCCGGACTGTGCACCGGCTGTCCGGAGCGACCGTTCTTCGCCGCCATGAAGCTCTTGCAGCGCGAGATGGGGCCGCTGCACATCAGCGCCGATATCGGCTGTCATTCGTTCGCGACGCTGCCACCCTTCAACATGGGCAACAGCATCATGGGCTACGGCCTGGGGGCCGCGGGTGCGTCGGCATTTCACACCGCCGGCGGCCGCCGCGCCGTCGCCGTCATGGGGGACGGGGGGTTCTGGCACAACGGTCTGACGAGCGGCATCGGCAACGCCGTTTTCAACCGGCACGACGACGTAACCGTCATTATCGACAACAACTACTCGGCGGCGACCGGCGGCCAGGACATCCTTTCATCACGCGCCACCAATCCGCATCGTGCCGGCAACCACTCGATCGTCGCGGCGGTTCGGGGTGTGGGCGTGCAATGGGTTCGCCGGACCCGAACCTACGACATGCGACAGACGCTCAAAGTGCTGCGCGAGGCCCTGACGACGGACCGGCGGGGTCCAAAGGTGATCGTGGCCGAGGGTGAATGCCAACTCAACCGGCAAAGGCGGGTCAGGCCGCTGATACGGCAGTCCATTCGCGAGGGCAGACGGGTGGTGCGCGAGCGCTTCGGCGTCGATTCCGATACCTGCACGGGCGATCACTCCTGCATCCGGCTCTCCGGCTGCCCGTCGTTGACTATCCGGAAAAACCCCGACCCGCTGCGCACCGATCCGGTTGCGCATGTGGACGACAGTTGTGTCGGTTGCGGCGTTTGCGGCGAGGTCGCGCACGCGGCCGTGCTCTGCCCCTCGTTCTATCGTGCCGATCTCATACACAACCCCTCGCGTCGGGACCGGTTGCTCGCCGCAATTCGCGCGGCCGTGATCGGTTCCCTGCAGCGGCGCAGCGAGCGCCGGCGGGCGCGGTACGCCTTATGAGCGGGCGGCCCATCAGGTTTTGCATTGCCGCGCTCGGTGGGCAGGGCGGTGGCGTGCTCGCCGACTGGCTCATCGAAATCGCCGAGGCGCAGGGCTATCTCGCGCAATCGACATCGGTCCCGGGCGTGGCCCAGCGCACGGGGGCGACGATTTATTACCTCGAGTTCTTTGCGCGGGCTGAAGCGCAGCGGGTCGGGCGCGAGCCGATCATGGCCCTCATGCCGGTCGCGGGCGATGTGGACTGCGTGGTGGCCGCCGAGCTGGTCGAGGCGGGCAGGGCCGTCCAGCGCGGACTCGTGACAGCCGACCGGACCACCCTGATCGCTTCGTCCCACCGCACCTACGCCATCGCGGAGAAGAGCGCGATGGGGCAAGGGATGGCCGATGAGAGCGAAATCACCGCCGTCTTGCGGGCGCACGCCCGCCGGCTGGTTCTGTTTGACATGGACGAGGTGGCGCAGCGGCATCATAGTGTCATCAGCTCCGTGCTGCTCGGGGCGATCTGCGGCAGCGGTGTGCTGCCGTTTGCGCGGCAGTCGTTCGAGGCGGCCATCGAGAAGAGCGGCATTGCAGTGAGCACCAATCTCGCGGCGTTCGCCGATGCCTGCCGACGCGCCCAAAGCCGCGAGGGGAGCGGGTCAACGGAGGAAGCATCGGCTGCTGCCGGTACGGAGGGGCAGCTCCCGCTGCGTGCGCGTTCGCCCGCGCTGCAGCCGCTGCTCGAGCGCGTGCGCGGGCTGGCGAGCCCGGTTCGGACCCTGGCGCTCGCGGGAGTGCGCCGTATGCTCGACTATCAGGATCCCGCGTATGCCGAGCTCTACCTCACCCGCCTCGAGCGGGTGGCGGCGCTCGATGAGCGGCACGGGCGCCGCGCCCCGGGCATCGTGGGCGAATGGGCGCTGACGGCGGCCGTTGCGCGCAGTCTCGCGCTCTGGATGACGTTCGAGGACACGATCCGCGTTGCAGACCTCAAGACGCGCGCGGCTCGGTTTGCGCGGGTGCGCTCCGAGGTCCGTGCGCAGGCGGATCAGATCGTGGACATCTCGGAGTTCATGAAGCCGCGCGTGGCGGAAATCGCCGGTACGCTGCCGCCGGGCATCGGGCAATGGGTGCGCGGTTCACCGCGCGTGTCCCGATGGCTCGAGCGATGGACCGGCGGCAAGCGGGTGCGCAGCACCACCGTACATGGCTTTCTTTTCCTGCACGTGCTCGGCGGACTGAAGCGGTGGCGGCGGGGTACCCTGCGCTACAGAGAGGAAAACGTCCGGATAGAGGACTGGCTTGCGCGCATTGAGCAGTACGCGGTGGCCCACTACGACCTCGCCGTGGAGATCGCGCGCGCGCAGCGCCTCATCAAAGGCTACGGTGACACGCACGAGCGCGGCTGGCGAAACTTCTCGACGCTGCTGGCACAGCTTGAGGTCCTTGCTGCGCGTGCGGACGGCGC
>JAJZVF010000144.1 GCA_021845825.1 Pseudomonadota bacterium
CGGACATCGAGGGTGACACATTCTTCCCGGCTCTCGATCCGACTCAATGGGCGGACGTCGAATGTCACCGACGGCCGGCGGACGAGCGCAACTCCTACGCGCTCACTTTCATGATCCTGGAGCGCAAGAGCACCCCGCAGGCCCCCGGGGCGTACTGACCCGCGCCGCGGCCGCTAGCCGATGGCCTTGGCCACCGCCGCGGCGAAATACGCGATGTTCTCGTGCCGCAGCCCGGCGATGTTGATGCGGCTGTCATCGGTCATGTACACGTGATGTTGCTCGCGCAGCCGGCGGACCGCGTCCTTGTCGATGCCCAGATATGAGAACATGCCCCGTTGGCGGACGATATGGCCGAAATCCCTGTGCGGACAGACTGCCGCCAGCGCCCGCGCCGCCTCGGCGCGCAGAGCGAGGATCCGCCCGCGCATGGCCGCGAGCTCCCGCTCCCACTGCTCGCGCAGTCCGCTGCCGAGGATGCGCGCAACGATCGCGGCGCCGTGGTCCGGGGGCATGGAGTAAAGGCCCCTGGCGATGCGCACCAGGTGACTCAGCGCTGCGTCGGCCTGCGCTCCCGTTTGGCTGAGCGAGAGCAGCGCGCCGACCCGCTCGCGATAGAGGCCGAAATTCTTCGAGCAGGACACCGCGACCAGCGCCTCCGGCAGCTCCGCACACAACAGCCGCGGTGCGAATGCGTCCTCGGCCAATCCCCCGCCCAGACCCTGGTAGGCGATATCGACGAAGGGCAGCAGTCCACGGCGCCGGATCAGCGACAGCACCTGCCGCCACTGATCTTCGCCGAGATCCGCTCCCGTGGGGTTGTGACATGAGGCATGCAACAGCACCACGGAGCGGGGAGGCAGCACATCGAGCGCGCCCATCATCGCGTCGAAGGCCACACCGCCGGTGGCGGAATCGAAGTAGGGATAGCGTTCGAGCACAAGTCCGCTCCCCGAGAGAAGCGGCACGTGATTTGCCCACGTAGGGCTGCTGACGTACACCACGGCGTTAGGCGCTGCAGCACGGATCAGCTCCGCGCCCAGCCGCAACGCCCCGCAGCCGCCGGGAGCCTGTACGACACGCACACGCCCTCCGGACAGCGCCGCGTGCCCTTCTCCCAGCACCAGACGGCCGACGGCCTCGTTGAACGCCGCGTTACCCGCAGGCGCCACGTAGGTCTTGGTCGTCTGATGCTCGAGCACGTCCCGCTCGGCTGCGCGCACGGCCTGCATGACTGGGGTCTCGCCCCCTTCGTCCCGGTAGACCCCGACCCCCAGATCCACCTTGCGAGGATCGGAGTCCGCACGGAAGGCGGCCATGAGGCCCAGTATGGGGTCCGGCGCCAGAAGGTCGAGATGCTCGAACACAGGATTCTCCTCGCCGCAAGCCGCGCGCGGCACGAAGCGGATTTTACACGGCGGCGGTCACATTTCGGGCGCTCTGCGCTTCAAGAAGAGCCGCCGGGCGCCGATACTGAATCCAGTACCGCACCAGTGGACGTGCTCCCAGCGCGGCATCCACGCAGGTACACGGACGTGCCCGCCGCCCGGGGCGGCGAGCGGCGGGCGAAAGTCGCGCCTGTTGCGCGCCGCCGGCGCCGGGCGTGGCGGCAGTCTGCGCCGCGCTTCTTGAAAGGGGCATTGGCAGCACGTGATCCAGATCATCGGTAGTGTCGTCGTCCTGGCCTGCGTGGCCCTGGGCTTCGTGATCGAGGGCGGGAAACTGCTCGCCCTGTGGCACCCGGCGGAGTTCATCATCATCGTGGGGGCCGCCTTGGGCGCGTTCGTCACGAGCAATCCGATCAAGGTCCTCAAGGCCACGGTCGCCGATCTCGTTGCGCTGGTGAAGCATGAGCGCTACGAGCATGACGATTATGTGTCGCTCCTGAAGCTGCTCTACGACATCCTGGTGAAAATCCGCAAGGAAGGCCTGATGGCCATCGAGTCGGACATCGACTCGCCGAGCGGCGGCCAGCTGTTCAAGAAATACCCGCAGATCGCCGAGGATCATCGTCTGCGCCAGTTCATCACCGACAGCCTGCGTCTCATGGTCACGGGCAACCTCGATCCGCACGAGTTCGAGAGCCTGCTCGATGAGGAGCTCGAGACCTTCCATCAGGAGGTCCATGAGCCCTCGCACGCCGTGCAACGCCTGGCGGACTCGTTGCCGGGCTTCGGCATCGTGGCCGCGGTGCTCGGCATCGTCAACACCATGGCATCCATCCAGGGAGCGGACACCTCGACCATCGGCGCCCGGGTCGCCGGCGCCCTGGTCGGCACGTTCCTCGGCATCCTGGTCTCGTACGGCTTCGCCGGCCCCCTCGCCGCCGCCATGGCGCACGCCGCCAACGACGAAGCGAAAGCTTTCGAGCTGGTGAAAATGGCCCTGGTGGCGAACGTGCGCGGCTATGTGCCGGCGATGGCCATCGAGTTCTCGCGCAAGCTCCTCTTCAGCGATGTCCGCCCGAGCTTCGCGGACCTCGAGGCGCAGTTGAAGGGCAAGGGCAAGCCGGGCGCGGCCAAGCCGGGCGCGGCCGCGAGCGCCGCCCCGCCGGCGGGCGCCGCCAAGGCGAGCCCCTGATGGCCGCGAAACCGGCTGACAGGGCCGTCATCATCGTCAGGCGCAAGCGGCGCGGCGGCACCGAGCATCACGGCGGCGTGTGGAAGATCGCCTACGCCGACTTCGTCACCGCCATGATGGCATTTTTCCTGGTCATGTGGATCGTCACTGCCGTCAGCAAGCGGGAACGGGCCGCGATCTTCAACTACTTCAAAAACCCCAGCATGCAGGCCGGCCACAGCGTCCGGGCCGCCGAAGGGCCGATGGGTCCCGGCGGAGCCAGCACCAGCCCGATCAATCTCGGCGGCGGCCTGAATGCCATCCGATCGCAGGCCCACCAGGTCATCGACCTCGAATCGCCCGCTTCGGCACACTCCGTAGAGCCGGCCGGCGCGGAGCTTCGCTCCGCGACCTCCTCCCGCGCACATCGGTCCACCCTGAAAGACGCCCGCAGACAGGTGGCCGGCGCCGATCATCGCCGCCTCGAATCCCTGATGGCACAGCTGCGCCAGGCGGAGAACCGCAGCCAGGCGCTGAAACCGTTCAAGAAGCAGCTGCTGCTCGATATCACCCCGAGGGGCGTGCGCATCCAGATCGTCGACGCCAAGAACCGCCCCATGTTCGATCTGGGCAGCGCCAAGCTGCGCGGCTACACCCGCAGAATTCTCGAGACCCTGGCGCCGTACCTGAACTCCGTACCCAATCAGATCTCCATCATCGGCCATACCGATGCGCACCGCTACCCGCGGCTCGCCCCCTACACCAACTGGGAACTGTCCGCGGACCGCGCCAATGCGGCGCGGCGCGCCCTGGTCAAGGGCGGACTCGATGCGGGCAAAGTCGCCCGGGTGGTGGGCCTCGCCTCGACCGTGCTGTTCGACAGGGCCAATCCCTTCTCCCCGATCAATCGCCGCATCAGCATCATCGTCATGACCCGCAGGGAGGCCGAAGACGCGTTGCGCGCCGATATGGGCTCGAACACGCCGCCGGCGCAAACTCCGCCCGCCGACGCTCCGCCGCCTGCAGCCACTGCGTCGCGAGCCGGTCCGGCGCCCAGGCGCTGAGCTTTTTTTCACCTTCCGCTCACGCTCGCCGGCGTACTTTTCCCGCTGCGCACACGTTCAGGGCGCGCACCATCATGGCGCGTGTCGTGCACCGGCAAGGGGCGCGCCCGGCGCCGCCACCTGCTGCAAGGCCCTGCAATTTCCGACAGCTTCCCGCCGCCCCTCTGTTGGCACGGCGGATGCTTGGATATCGGCTGGCAAACATCGCGGCGCACGGCGAAGGTTCGGCATGCACAAGCTCTGGTCGCAGACCCTTCCCCTGCTGGCAGCATCCGCCCTGGCTGCGACACCGGGCCGCGCGCACGCCGCCGGCTCACCGGCCGAGACCCTCGCGCAGATGCTCGCCGCCTCGGGAATCACCGAGTCAGGCTACCTCTCGGCCTCGTACTACCATTCCTCGGGCGGCAATACCTATCACGAGTTCGACACCGGGCATGATTCGTTCCAGCTCGATCAGGCCGGCCTCACCCTTGCCTACCAGCCCAACCAGGGCTTCGGCGCCTTGGTGGACATGATCGCCGGTGACGACGCCAAGATCGTCAACGCCTCGGAAAGCGCCACCGGCTCCAGCAACAACATGTTCGACCTGCTGCAGGCTTTCGTGCAGTACGTCCACGGGGGCCTTACCATCGAGGCGGGCAAGTTCACCACCCTCGCCGGGGCGGAGGTCATTGCGCCGACCGGCGACACGAACTTCTCGCGCTCTTTGCTGTTCTTCGCCGAACCCATGACCCATACCGGCGTGCGTGCCACCTACGCGCTCGACCGGGTGCTCAGCCTGATCGTGGGCGTGAACAACGGCTGGAACTACACCAACGTCAACGCCGGCTCAAAGACCGGCGAATTCGGCATCGCCCTCACTCCGGGCAGGTCCCTGTCGATCACCGCCCAAGCCTATATCGGCAACGACCCTTTGGATCTGGCCAAGCGGACGTTTTTCGACACCGTCTGGACCTACAACGCGACCTCGGCGTTGTCGTTCGTCGTGAGCTATGACTGGGGCAGACAGAACGCGAGCCGGGTGACGAGCGGCGGGGAATGGGCGGGTGTGGCCGGCTACGTGAACTACTGGCTGAACAAGCACTGGCGCGTGTCGCTGCGCGGCGAGGAGCTCGATGACCGCAACGGCTTCATCCTGGGCACAGGCGTGCCGCAGAAGGTCAAGGAAGGCACGGTGACCCTGGGATACGATCCGCTCCCGTGCTTCGAGCTGCGCATCGAGGGGCGATACGATACCTCGAATCGCGCCACCTTCACCTATACGCGCATCAGCGCGGTTACCGGCCGGCCGGTCACCACCTTCAGCGACCATCAGAGCGAATTTGCCGTGCAGGGGGTATACAAGTTCTAGCGAGACATATTCCACATCCCATGAGGAAGCGGAACGTGCTATGGTGGTCGCGTATCATTGTCACCGGCCAGAGGCCAATTCTTAATCCGATGCCAGCATCCGCTACGCGCATACCGCCCACCGAGGTTCAGGCGCCGCTGCTCTGGACCAATATCCTATTGTTTTCATTGACCTTCCTCGCGGCCGCAGTGGTCGTGCCCTGGTATGGTCTGACGCATGGGTTCTCTGCGGGCGCGTGGGTGATGTTCGGCATTTTCTGGGCGGCCAACGAGCTGGCCGTCACCGCCGGGTATCACCGGCTATGGGCGCATCGCGCTTACGAGGCCCACTGGAGCCTGCGCATCCTGTACATGGTGTTCGCCACCATGGCGCTGCAGAACAGTGCCTGGGTGTGGTGCAGCGGCCATCGCAGGCACCATCTGTACGTCGATGACGTGGACCGCGACCCGTACGCGGCCCCGCGCGGCTTCTGGTTCTCGCATATCGGCTGGATGATCCGTGAGTATCCGAGCGGTCGCGAGGATTTCACCAACATTCCCGATCTGCGCCGCGACCCGATTCTCGCCTTTCAGCACCGCTATTACGTGCCGCTGGCGCTCGCCACCAATATCGGCCTGCCGCTCGCCGCCGGCGCGCTTTTGGGCCATGTGTGGGGTGTATTCCTGCTCGCCGGCGTGCTGCGGCTCGTGTTCAGCCATCACTTCACCTTTTTCATCAATTCGCTTGCCCACATGTGGGGCAAGCGCCCCTACACCGAGGACAACACCGCCCGCGACAACCCGGTGCTCGCGGTGCTGACTTTCGGCGAGGGCTATCACAACTTTCACCACATGTTCGCGCACGACTACCGCAACGGCGTGCGCTGGTGGCAGTGGGACCCGACCAAGTGGCTGATCGCCGGCCTGCAGGTCGTCGGCCTCACCCGCAAGCTCAAGCGCACGCCCGTCTTCCAGATCCAGCGGGCGCTGCTTGCCATGCAATTCAAGCGTGCTCAGTCCACTCTCGACCGCGTTCCGTCCACGCAGGCGTCCTCGCGCATCAGTGAAGTCCGTCAGCACATCGCGCGCGAGTACGATAGCTTCCTTGCCGCCGTCGCCGACTGGGCCAAGATCAAAGAGCTCTGGCTGGCGGAGAAAAAGCGTGCCGTCGCCGAGCACTGGGAGCACACCAGCTTCCAGCTGCGGCTGAAGGAGCTCGAGCAACGTTTGCGGCTGCAGCGGCGGCGATTGCGCGTGCTGCAGGCTCAGCTTGCCTGACCGCGCCGCGCCCTGATCGCACGCAGAAGCGCCCATGGGACGCATTTTCGAAGTCCGCAAACACACCATGTTTGCGCGCTGGAACCGCATGGCGAAGCAGTTCGCCCGGATTGCCAAGGACATCACCATGGCGGTGAAGGCGGGGGGGCCGGACCCGGCCAGCAACCCCGCCCTGCGGCGGGTCATTCAGAATGCCCGCGCGGTCAACATGCCCAAAGACAAGGTCGAGGCAGCGATCAAGCGCGCCACCGGCCGCGATGCGACGAACTACCAGGAAGTGCACTACGAGGCCTATGCGCCGCACGGCGTGGCCTTGCTGGTCGAGGCGGCGACCGACAACCCGACGCGCACCGTGGCCGCCGTGCGCAACATCGTCACCAAGGGCGGCGGCAATCTCGCCACCTCGGGCAGCGTTGGCTTCCTGTTCAAGCACATGGGCGTGTTCCGCCTCGACCCGACCGGCATCGACCAGGACGATCTCGAGCTGTACCTGATCGACCATGGCCTTGAGGAAATGGGAGAGAGCACCGGGGAGAAGGGCGAGCCGCAGCTCGTCATCCGCTGCGCCTTCGCCGACTTCGGCAGGCTCCAGGAGGCGCTCGAGGCGCGCGGCCTGACCCCGGTGTCGGCCGAGCACGAGTACATCTGCAGCGTGCCGGCGGAGCTGCCCGAGGAGCAGGC
>JAJZVF010000145.1 GCA_021845825.1 Pseudomonadota bacterium
GTGCCATTCGCCTGCGTAGAAAGCGCCTCCGCCCAGGCTCACCCCCAGGGCGCCGGCGCCGGCGGCCATGACGGGGCCGGCATTGGGACTGTCCCAAAGGGGGGCCTGCGAGCGCCAGCAGTGCAATGCGCGTTGACCTCGGCCGACCAGCGCGTACGTGAGCGCCGTCAGCCGCGCCGGGACGAAGTTCATCACGTCATCCAGCCGCGCCGCCGCCCAGCCGAAGTGCAGATAGCGTGCCGTGCGGTAGCCCCACATGGCATCCAGCGTATTGATCAGGCGATAGGCGAGCGCTCCGGGCGCCCCCGCCACCACGAACCAGAAGAGGGCGCCGAACACGGCGTCATTGCCGTTCTCCAGCACCGATTCGACGGCCGCGGCGCTGACGCGCGTGACGTCCATGTCGGCCGTATCCCGGCTCACCATCATGCCGACATCGCGGCGGGCGTGTTCGAGGTCGCCGCGCGCGAGCGCATTGCGCACCCGCCGTGCGTGCTCGTGGAGGCTCCGGTGCCCGATGGCGAGGTAAAGAATCGCAACATCCCAGACCGGACCGATCCATCGCAACCCCGCCACCCGGGCGCACAGGAGCACCCAGGGCGCAACCGTCACAACGAGCGCCAGTACGCCAAGGGCCCGTGCCCAGAGGGCCGAGCCGGCCGCCTGCGGCAGCACGGCCAGCTCGATCCGGCGCGCGTAGGCGCCGAAGAGCGCCAGCGGATGCCAGCGGGCCGGCTCGCCGAGGAGCCAGTCGAGGCCCAGGCCTGCGGCGGCGAGCAGTGCGATCACGATGGGGCGGGGCGATCTCTCCAGGACGCGGCACTGTACCGAGGCGGCGCCGGGCCGCGCAAGGCGCACCGTCCGGGTGGGCGCAAATGGGTCGGCGCGCGACGCTCCACGGCAGGCCGATCACGGCGGCAGGTGCCGGCCGTGCTTGAGAACGGGCGCGGGGGGCGGTCGCGGCCGCCCGCCGCGGGCGGCGAGCGGCCGAGAAACGGTGCGCCGGCTTGCGTGCCGCCGCGCTGAGCCGGGCGCGATGCCCGGCTCCGGCGCCTCTTCAATAGGCGTAGAACGGACCGTAGCCGGCGGAGGTGTCCGCCCCGGAGATGGCCACGTACACGTTGCGGCCGAAGAAGAACGGCAGGCCGAAGTCGAACGAGCAGTCGCTCGAGCCGCAGATGGCCGTTTGATCGCCGGCGCTCGCGCCGATGTCGTTGTAGGCGGTGTCGCCGCTGTTGCTGAACAGTGTTTGGGCGTTGCCCACGTAGAGAGTCACGGGCGAGCTCGTCCCGGTCATCGTGCCGCTCGAGTTCACCCCGTAGTTGGTGGCGGTCAACGTCACCGTGGAGCTCGGGCAGAACCAGCCGGAGAGGCTCGAGCTCGTGCAGGTCTGGATCGAGGCGTCGTCGAAGTAGTAGGCATTCGAGCCCGTATCGAACAGGGAATAGGGGAGCGACTGGCCCTGGAACTCGGTGGTGATGTCGCCGTCGCTGTTGGCGGTGAGCACGGTCTGGGCGGTGAGGGCGTTGTTGCCTTCGGTGTCGATGCCGAACACGAGCGAGCCGCTCACCGTCGGCTCGCCGCCCGAGGAGATGGCGGGCAGCTCGATGATCACGCCGTTGTTGTCGGTCTGGAAATCGGCCACGGGATTGGTCACCTGCTCGGTGGTGTCGACCGCCGCCCCCACGCAGCTCGCGCCGTTGGCCGGGCAGGTGTAGTAGACCCCGTTGCTCGCAGCCGCGCTGCCCGTGGAGCAGCCCGAGCCGCAGTCATGGGTGAAGGGGCCGACGCCGAGGATGCCGTTGGCCCCAAAGGTGGCGACCGTATCCTCGCTGGTGCCCGTGCCGGTGCAGCCGGAGGGGATGGGCGGAAAGCTCGACTCCCCGCTCTGGGAGGGGTCGCCGATCACCTGGATCGGGACGCTGGCGGCCGATTCGCCGCTGATGTCGATATCGGCGGTCGCGACCGGGCCCCAGCTGTAGCCGTCGACGAACGCCATGCACTCGGCGATGGTATTGCCGCTGCTGTCGGTCTCGGCCGGCAGGGCAAGACTCAGGGGGTTGCCGGCGGTGTCGGTGGCGTCGGCGAGGATCCTGAATCCGTACGAGCCGGTGTCGACCTCGATGTTGTTGAAGGTCTGGCACTCGGTGGTGCCGGGGTCGCAGATCGTGACGGTGGTGTAGGGGATGTCGACCGATCCGACGGATGTTCCGTTGACGGTGGGGCCGGAGTCCACGACCATCGCCACGACGTTGCTGGTCTGGCCGCTCCCCGAACTCCCCGAGCCGCCGGAGCTTCCCGAGCCGGTCGTGGTGACGCCCGGTCCTCCGCCTCCGCCGCAGGAGGCGATGGCGAGCATGAGCGGGACGAGCCCGAATAAAATGAGCGTTCGTGTGCGCATCCGGTCCCCGTGCCTGTCGCTAGTGAAGATCCGAGAGGGTGACGCCCGCAGGCAGCAGAGCGGGCACGTACGCCATGCCGAAGAACGCGCGCATATGGCCGCCGGCATGCACGACGAACGTCGGGCTGGTGAGCTCGAGGTGGTTACGCCCGAAGCGCTGGGTCTTTTCCGCCGCCTTGAGCCGGCCGAAGTACTCGCTCCCCAAGGTCTGCTCGAGGTTCGGCATGGTCGGGCCGTGCCAGCTGACGGCGAAAACGATGCCGGCCGGGGATATGAACTCCTTCACTACGGTGCCGGAGGGCAGGGTGATCTCTTCCACGGTGTAGCCGATGCCGGTCCGCTCGCGCAGCTGCCCCTTCATGCGGGCCCGATCGGCCGACACCGAGGCCACCGGCTGACCGAGGGTGGCGCGGGCGGGTGTATGGGCGGATCCAAGCAGCAGGCCGACACCGAAGAGAAGGGTGGCCGCGAGGGGGGGGTGGAGGGCTTTCATGGTCGGGCACTATAGCGGCGAAGACGGGCAATTCCTGTAAAGAAATGATGAATGGCGCCGACTGTACCTCGACTGAACGGTGCGCCCCCTTCCCGGTTTACAGCCATGGGGCCGCGGGCACATTCGCGGCCTGCTTGCCGTCGCCCGGCGGGCGTGAGCGGATGGACATCCCGCGCGCCGTCCGATAGGATGCGCCCCCCTCCAGGTGGAGCGGTAGTTCAGCTGGTTAGAATACCGGCCTGTCACGCCGGGGGTCGCGGGTTCGAGTCCCGTCCGCTCCGCCAGCTCCGTCCGGCCTTGTCTGGCGCCCGTGACGGAACCCGACAAATCAATGAGTTGAGCTATCGCCTGTTCCGCTGCGTCGGGCAAAGATGTCACGCCAGGCCAAAAATACGCGCGAAGTCCGCCCGGCGATGGCGGCGGTTGCGCACTTCGGCGAGGGCTGACGGGAGCACCTGCTCGTCCCGGGCAGCCGGGAATCCGCAGCGCTTGAAGCCGTGCAACGGTGGGCGGGCGAGCGCGAGGCGCAACTGCGCGGCGGCAGGAATGAAGTCCGCAAGGCGCAGGCGCTGGTGGAAATCGCAGGCGATCACCTCAGCACAGATCCCGGCATTGGCCGCGAACGGCAATTTACCAAGCGCAACCCAGGCCGTGCTTACTGCCGACGGGGCCGCATTGCGAAGCGGCGAGGCAATGCGCCCCGATGCGGTAGCGAGTGGATGTTCACGCGCAAAGGCGCAGACCAGTCGCTGCGCCGACATTATGTTGCGTAATTAACGGCTCGTACCCGAGCGGCGGGGACAATCGGCGCCCGATCGGTGTCGCGCCGCAAGCCTTGCCAGGATCTGCGAGCGAAGCAGGCGTTCAGCGCAGCCCGGCACGGTCGCCAGCCGGGCAAGAATCAAGACGTCGATGCAACTCGCCTCTGCGTGGAGCCGATGCCCGCGCACGGACCCTCGTCTGAACGCATCAGGACTTCTGCGGTGCGCGAAACGGCTCCCACCTCGGCTTCCCTCGTCACAAAAAAGTCATATCGCCGTAATCGAACTTAAACAAGCAGGCGGCAGTATGCGGGTGTGCCCGGGGCTGGCGCCCGGGCGCATCCCAAAACTTAAAGAACCGCACAGAGGAGCCCGTCAATGCGGCCCATCGCACCGCTTTACCCATCCAACCGTTGTCGGCGGCGAAGCCGCATCAAGGAGGCAGTGCATTGCGCCCTGGCCGGCGTCTTGGCTACCGGTGCGCTTGCGCACGCGGCAACGCCCGGTCCGGCGCCGGCCGCGAGCGCAGGCCCTGTGATCGGCACCTTGAACGCCGTACTGGTGAGCGCGCGCATTGCCCGTCACAAGAAGGACTTCGGCAGCAGCGAAACGGTCAAGACGCTCGACCGCGACCAGATCAGCGCGAGCAGCGTGGTGGGCGGCGCGGCGCAGGCCATGATGCTCGTGCCCGGCGTGAGCGTGTCCTCCTATGGTGCCACCGGCTCGCAGAAAACCACCATCAGCATCGATGGCATCAAGACCGGCTGGGCAGGGTTCTCCGGCGGTAATCCGGACAACGGCAGCATCGAGCCAACCTTCGACGGGGTGCCGATGAACAACCCCGGCAACGATCTGTGGCAGGCGACGCTCATCCCGCAGACCTCGATCCTGCAGACCATCAGCGTGACGTATGGTCCCGGACAGGTCAAGGACCGCTGGTGGACCAACATCGGCGGTTCCATCAACTTCGTGCCGCTGCAACCGAGCGGCAGGTTCGGCGGCCACGTGGCCGTCACCTATGGCAGCTACCAGACGAAGAACGAATCCTTCGACCTGCAGACCGGCGACATCGGCGGCTGGCGGACGGTGATCGCGGGGGGCTGGAACCAGGCGCACAACTTCCTGCGCGGCTACGACGGCTACGATAACCCGAGCTACAACTACGCCTACTACTTGAAGAGCCGGCATCGCTTCGCGAGCGGCGACGGCGACCTCAGCATCGGCGCATACGTGGCGCGCGCGAGCGCGCAGCGTCCCTTCCCCATTCCCGTGACCCCCATCCCCGGGACCTACATCACCGGACCGGGCACCCCGGGACCCTTGATCAGCCAGCAAACGACCGGCTTTTACACGACGCTGCCTTACTCGGTGAACTGGAAGGTCGATGTCAATGCCATCGAGATGCTCTGGAGCAAGCTGAACGTCCGCCTGTCCTCCATTACCTCGGTGCATAACCTCGTCTACTTCGACCATGAGCATCGCCTGCACTTCACGCCGCTGCACGACTATCTTCCGCCCCGGCAGTCGAGCTGGGAGATCAACCGTCCCTCCACACACGTGCTCGGCGACAAACTGAGCTTCGATCTTGCGTTGCCCCATGATGCCGTCGCCGTCGGCGGTTACCTGCAGGTGAGTCAGTACTATTCCCAGGAGCAACTCTACTATCCGTACGAGAATTTCTCACAGGCGGGAGCCATTGGGCCGCCCGCGCCGGCCGCTCTGCTCGGATCGCCGACGACAGCGCAAGGACCCTACGATAGCGATATATTCAACCAACTGAACGCCGACCTGTTCGTACAGGATACCATCGCGCCTATCAGCACGCTGCGCGTCACGCCGGGATTTCGCGAAGTCAACTACACAATCGACTTCTATCCCAACGAGACGTCGGTATTCCCTCTCGCCACCGAATACAATCCGTGCGGCGATCTCAGCCAGATCAATCCGCCCAACGAGTGCAGCACGGGGGTTTATACGCCGGCAGAGGCGGTCAACCCGTCCCCGACGGCCCACAAGTCCTTCTTCAAGGGCGAGCCGTTCATCGGCGTCAACTGGCGGGCATTGCCGTGGCTCGCGCTCTACGCCAATTACGGCTGGTCGTACCGTTATCCCGAAAACGGCGGCGGCACCGGACCGTACGTCACGATCGCCGCCTCCAGCGTGCACCTCGAAAAGGGCGCCGACACCATTGCGGGCTTCAAGATTCACAAGCGGCGCTGGGGTCCGGTGACCGACATGGAGCTCGACATGAGCTATTCGCACCTGGACTTCACGAACGAGACCATTCCGTCGGCGCTGGCCGCCGGCGGCGCGCTGCTGGCGTTCGGCTCATCGGTTTACAACGGAGTCAATATCTTCGGCGACGCCTCGCCTTTGCATGATTTCTACGTTTTTGGCAACGTCGGCATCGTCAGTGCGAGATTCAGCCGTTACATCAACGGCAACACCGACGCGAACGGCAACCTGATCGTGTACCACAACGTACCTGTGCCGTACACGCCGACGGCAAACATGAGCTTCGGCGCGTATTACATCGCTGACGTCGGCGGGGTGCTCGTTGAGCCGCGCTTGACGTATTTGCGCACCGGACCACAGTACGCATTTGATAATAATAACAACATCACGGCGAGTGGAGTGCTCAGCGACTCGTACGTCGGGCCTGCCGGAAACACAATTGACACCAGCAGTGTCGACATTCCAAGCTATAGCCTGCTCAACTTCTCCGCCAGCGTGGACTTTCCGACGTCATGGACGGGTATGCGGAATGTGAAAGCCGCCATCCAGGTCGATAATCTCGCGAACAGAAAATACAACGCGTTTGAATATGTGACCTCCGGCGGCCTGTACAACTCCGTCGGTGGACCGGTGATTGCCTTCCCGGGCGCGCCGAGGGCGTGGTACGTCACGTTGACTGCGAGCTTCTGAGCGACTTCGCTCAGGCGCGGGGTCCGGACCGGCGCCTGCGGGGCGGCGTGTTCCGTGGACGGGGGCGGCGGCGCCCGCGCCGCCCGGCGGGTCTGCGCGTCACCCGGGCCGCAGATACGGGAAGCCTCCTTCCTTCACGTAGAGTTCGCAGCTCGTGGCGGTCTTGGGGAGATGTCGAGACCCAGGGGGCAGGCGCAGCCACGTGTGCATGCCATAGCGGCCGAGCTCGTCCTCGAACGACCCTTGCAGGACGAGCAGCTCCGCGCCGAGCGGATAGGC
>JAJZVF010000008.1 GCA_021845825.1 Pseudomonadota bacterium
GTGGGCCGGATGAGGGTGCGGCTCTCGAACATGAAGGCCATCGTATCGGTAATGTGCTGCGGCAGCTGCGTGTCGGCACGGCTCGCGCGCTCGAATGTCTCGGCATCGGGCCCATGGCCGGTCATGCAGTTGTGCAAAGACGCTCCGCCGGGCTCGAATCCGCCCGCCTTGGCATCGTAGACCCCGTGGATCAGGCCCATGAACTCGCTCGCGATGTTGCGATGGAACCAGGGAGGACGGAACGTGTCCTGCGAGACCAGCCAGCGCGGCGGGAAGATCACGAAATCGACGCTGCTCACCCCGGGGGTATCGCTCGCCGAGTGCAGCACCAAGAAGATAGAGGGATCGGGATGGTCGTAGCTGATCGAGCCCAAGACGTTGAAGCGGCGCAGGTCATATTTGCACGGCGCATGATTGCCGTGCCAAGCCACCACATCGAGCGGCGAGTGATCGAGCGGGGCCGCCCACAGCTGCCCGCCGAACTTCGCCACCAGCTCCATCTGCCCGTCGCGGTCCTCGTACCGGGCCACCGGGGTCTGGAAGTCGCGGGGGTTGGCGAGGCCGTTGGAGCCGATGGGGCCCAGGTCCGGAAGCTTCAACGGCGCGCCGAAGTTCTCGCAGATATAGCCCCTCGCCTGCCCGTCGGGCAGCTGCACGCAAAAGCGCACCCCGCGCGGCACCAGCAGAATCTCGCGGGGGCCGGCTTCGAGCACACCGAGCTCGCTCGCGAGGCGCAGCCGGCCGAGCTGCGGCACGATGAGCAGCTCGCCGTCGGCGTCGTAAAAGAACCGGTCGCGCATGGAACGGTTGGCGAGGTACCAATGGATCGCACAGCCGGTGTGCGTATCGCTCGACCCGGTGCCGCCGACGGTGAGCAGGCCGTCAACAAAATCCTGCGGCTCACCCGGCAGCGGCGGCGCACTCCAGCGCAACGGATCGGGCGCCACCGGCAGATCGCGGAAGCGCCCGGCGAGACCGGGGTGCGCCAGGGGTCGGAATGCGCTCTGTGCGGCCGCCGGACGGATGCGGTACAGCCAGGTGCGCCGATTGGCGTGCCGGGGGGCGGTGAACGCCGTTCCCGAGAGTTGCTCGGCGTACAGCCCGTACGGGCAGCGCTGGGGGGAGTTGCGTCCTTCGGGCAGCGCTCCGGGGAGCGCCTCGGTCGCAAAGTGGTTGCCGAAACCGCCGAGGTACTGCAGGGGCTCGGTTGCGGTTTGGGATGCGGAGCACATGGCAAACTCCCGGTATGCTTTGCGCTATGATGACACAAATAGTTGCGCTCGCAACCTTACCGGAGTCTGCCCCGTGACCGGCCGCCCCGAACTCGAGGGCTCGCTCGAGCTTTGTGCCTTCGTCCCCTTTCGCCTCAACCGCCTGGCGAGCGGTGTCAGTCAGTATCTGGCGGCGATTTATCAGGACCGCTTCGGGCTGGACATTCCGCAATGGCGTGTCATCGCCACCGTGGGCGGGCGCGCCTGCACCGCGCAGCACATCGCCGCCAGCACGCGCATGCACAAGACCCGCGTCAGCCGGGCGATCGCCGAGCTCGAGGTCCGGGATCTCATCGAGCGCGCCTCCAACGAGCAGGATCGGCGGGAAAGGCAGGTGCGCCTCACCAAGGCGGGCGGGCGCATGTACGCCGAGCTCGTGCCTCTGGTGCTCGAGCGGGAGCGTTCGCTGTTGACCTGCCTCTCGGGGGGGCAATTGCAGGGCTTTCTCGAGGCACTGCAGGTGCTGGAGAAATTCCTGCACCTGGAGGAGGAGCCGTGACCGCTCGAGCCTGCCTGTCCCCAGGCGCTCTTGCCTGGCTGCTGCTCGGCGCCTGCGCGGCCTTGCCGGGTCGAGCCTGCGCCGCGGGTGCCGCCTCCCGCGCGGTGCAGGTGGCGAGCTCCGCGCAGCTGGTTCTCGATGCCGAGGCGCATCCGGGCAAGCTCGTGCTGTGGATCACGCGCACACGGAATCACACACCGGTTACGGGCGCGGGCAATGTGACGGTCACACTCAACGGCCGCGCCGTCAAGGTTGCGGCGCAGAAGAGCGACTACGTCATCTCCACGGATGGCATGCACGGTGGCAAACACTCCATCGCGGTCATAGTGGCCCACAACGGCATCCGCGAGCTGCTCACCGGCGCCGTCACGCTGCCGAACACCCCGAGCCTGCTCGAGCGGCTGCAGAAACACTCCACCTGGGCCTGGTGGGTACTCAATATCGGGGTGCTGCTGCTCGCCGTACGGCTGATCTCGCGCGGAAAAAAGCAAACCTGAGCAATTGCGGCACGCGGGCGCAGAACGCCTCCGCTGCGGGCCATTTGCTCGGGCGCCCGGCGTCGCGCCGACGGAGCGCAGCGTGTTCCTCGCAAAGGCGAATAGCCCAGGCAATCCTATCGGTAGCTGATGCGGAAAGCGCCCCAGTGCCGGCCGCGGACCCGGATGGGCGCCGACAGATCCTTCATCAACGCGAAGCGGCCGCCCCCCATGTCGCGCCGATAGATCTGCAGCAGGAACGGCCGAGTGCTGCGCGCTATCTTCTGCACGGCCCGATCGTTGAAGACGCGCCGGTTGCGGCAATGCGCCGCGTTCCACACCGGATCCTTGCCCTGGGGCTGCTGGTACTCCGGGTTGTGGGTCGGAAGGTAGCCCCCCTTGGCCCAGGCGACGGAGAATACGATCCGAGGGTCGGCGCGCTGCACCGGGTCCTGGATGGCCGGCAGCACGCGGTCGGTGAACTCGACATAGTCGGTGAGGAACTGCTGAGGGTTGGTGCCGGGAATCGGCCGGTAACGCTCGTCGAAGAGCTGCGCCTCGGTGATCTGTCCGTGCGCAATCGCAGTCTCGAACGCCTGCTCGATACGCTTCGCGGTCTGCAAGCCGAGCCGGATGATCGGCGTGTCCGCCGTCTCGACGCCGCTCTCGGCAATGAGCTCGATCAGGCCCTCGCTGAGCTCGAGCAGCTCCTCGACGCGCTTGTCGGCCTGCGCGAGGTTGGCCGAGGACAGCTGCACTCCCTCGGCAAGGCCACCCAGCCCGGTGAGCGTTGCGGTGCAGGCCTCGAGATTGGACGAGGTCGATTGCACGATGCCATCGATCTCCCGGCTCACCATCTGGAACGTCTCGTGCGCACGGGCCACCACCCCCTGAACCTGCTCGGCGCCGTGCCCGGCGTGACCGGCAAGCCGGTTCGCCTCGCCGCTTTCGCGGATCAGGCCCTCGATCTGCTCGGTCAGCGAACGCACCGTGCCCGTGATCCGGTCCGTCGCGGTGCGGGTCTCCTCGGCGAGGTTCTTGACCTCGCCCGCCACCACGGCAAAGCCGCGTCCGGCCTCCCCCGCCCGCGCCGCCTCGATGCCCGCGTTGAGCGAGAGCAGCCGGGTCTGCTTGGCAATCGTCTGGATGGAGCCGGCCACGGAGGTGATCTCCTTCAGCACGGACGCGAAGGACGCCAACCGCTCCTCGATCCGCCCGACCGCCGCGGTGAGGCGCCCGATGGACTCGACCGCCGCCGCGAGGAGGCTGCGCGACTCGGAAATCTCTGCCCCGGCGGCGCCGGCCGCCTTCTGAACCTCATGGGCGGCGCGATCGATCGAGCGGTTGCCCGAAACCATGGTGTCGGTCGCCTGGTGAAGCTCCTCGAACTGGGCCGCCTGATCCGAGACGCGCCTGGCGAGCTCCTCGAGATTGCCGGCTATGTCACCGACCTCGACGCCGAGGGAGCCGACACGCCTGGCAAGCTCGGCCACCAGATGCTGTCCCCGGTCCGGGGTTGCGACGCCACCCTCGGATGGCGCCGGGGCTGCCTGGAAGGGCTGCTCGGGCATCATCAGCTCACCTCGAACCCGGTTGACCTGCGTTATTCAGGAACTCCGACCGCGTGCGGCAGCTACGCCTCGCTTCGCCAGGCATTTTCCGGGGCCGCCGTGGACACGATCCGGGAGGCTGCGACCAAACATCCCGTCTTTCACGCCCGGGGAAATGCCCGGCGGATCAAGCCCGCGCTGAAGGTTCGCGCCGTTTATGAACCATCCCGGTTGACTCCGCGGAGCCCCGCGGCTCGACGCGCCGACCGGAGCAAGGGCTGAATGAATTATGGGCCGGGCGGGTGAGATCCGGGGGTGCTTGCGAGCGCGAGAGCAGACGCGGCCGTTCTGTGTTCAATTCGCGAGACAGGACTGTCGCGCACCCTGCGCACAGGGCCTCGGGCAGCGGCTCTTCTACCGGATCACGCGCGTACACAGGTCCAGGAGCGGCGCGGGCAGGATGCCCAGGACGAGCACTGCCGCCGCGTTGATGCCCAGAGTGAAGCGCACCCCGAAGGAGCGCACCGTCGCCGGCAGCGTCTCGGGAGCCTCATCGAAGTACATGAGCTTCACCATCCGCAGGTAGTAGAACGCTCCAACCACCGACATCACGACGGCGATGATCACCAGCCAGAGGTGGTTTGTCTGCCACAGCGCCTCGATGATCCTCAGCTTGGCCCAGAACCCGACGAAAGGCGGCACACCGGCCATGGAGAACATGAGCATGGCCATCACCAGTGCCAGCAATGGGTCGCGCCGGTACAGTCCCTTGTAGTCGTCCAGCCTGTCCGCCTCGAATCCCTTGCGGCCGGCGAGCACGATCACACCGAATGCCCCGAGCGCCATCAGCACATAGACCAGCATGTAGTACAGCGCCGCGGTGTAGCCGCTGCGAGTGCCGGCAACGAACCCGAGCACGATGAAGCCGACGTGACTGATCGTCGAGTAGGCCAGCATGCGCTTGAGATTGCTCTGGACAATGGCCACCACGTTGCCCACCACCAGGGTCAGCACCGCGAGCGGCATCAGCATCCGTGTCCAATCGGCCGCCACGCCCGGCAGTCCGTAGGCCAGCAGCCGCATCGCCAGCGCGAAATAAGCGATCTTGGGCGCCGTGCCGACGAACAGGGTCACGCTGGTCGGCGCACCCTCGTACACATCCGGCAGCCACATGTGAAATGGCACCGCGCCGAATTTGAAAGCGACCGCCACCACCATGAAAGCCAGACCCAGAATGATCCCCAGGCTGTGCGAGGCGGTCAGCGCCGCAGCGATGCGGGCGAGGCTCAGCGTCCCGGTGAGCCCGTAGATGATCGACATGCCGTACAGCAGCATGCCGGAGGCGATCGCGCCCAGCACGAAGTATTTCATGGCCGCCTCGGCCGCCACGCCCGACTCACGGTCGAACGCCACCATGGCGTACACCGACAACGCCAGCAGCTCCACGCCGAGGTACACCGTCAGCAGGCTCCCGGCCGAGATCAGCACGAAGATGCCGAGCAGCGCGGTGAGCGTGAGAACGTAGTACTCCCCCTTCAGAATGTCGCGGTTCTCGAGGTATGTGCGTGAATAAAGCAGCGTCACCGCCGCCACCAGAAAGCCCGCGAGCTTCAGCACAAACGCCAATGGGTCGGCTACGTACATGCCGTTGAACAGTGTGACGCTATGACTGACATCGGCGAAGGCGACAGTCAGCGCGGCGCCGATCGCGAGGACAAGCAGCGTCAATGTCGCCGTAGCGCCCCGGTGCCTGGCACCGAAGAAGGCTTCGAAGAGCAGCACGACGCAGATCGCCGCGGCGAGAAAGATCTCCGGCGTGGCGGCGGCGAGAGAGTGCATGGGCATCATGGGATTCAGACCGGAATCTTCGTGGAGACGGCCTGGGCGACCAGGTGTCGGATGGAGGGCTCCATGACCTTCAGCAGCGGCTCGGGCCACACGCCCACCAGCAGCACCGCCGCGGCGAGCACCCCCAGGATCAGAAACTCCCGGCCGTCGAGGTCCGTGAGCTTCGCCACGTGATCGTTGCCCACCGGCCCGAAGACCACGCGCTTGACCATCCACAGCGTATAGGTCGCCCCGAGAATCAGCGTCACGGCGGCGAGTGCCGAGAACCAGAAGCCCGCCTTGAAGCTCGCGAGGATCACCAGGAACTCCCCGACGAAGCCCGAGGTGCCGGGCAGCCCGGTGTTGGCAAGCGCGAACAGTACCATGAAGGCGCCGAAAATCGGCATGGTGTTGACCACGCCGCCGTAGTCGGCGATCTGCCGGCTGTGCATCCGGTCATAGAGGACCCCGACGCACAGGAACATCGCGCCCGAGATCAGCCCGTGCGAGACCATCTGCACCATGGCGCCGTCCATGCCCATCGCCGCGCCGGAAAGCCCGCCGGTGGCCCGTACGATCTCGTAGACCACGAAGGCACCCAGGGTCACGAAACCCATGTGTGCGATCGAGGAGTAGGCGATCAGCTTCTTCATGTCCGGCTGGACGATGGCGACGAAGCCGATGTAGATCACCGCGATCAGCGATAGGGCGATGATCAGCATGTTGAACTCGCGGCAGGCATCGGGCGTGATCGGCAGCATGAAGCGCAGGAACCCGTAACCGCCCATCTTCAGCATGATGGCCGCCAGGATCACCGAGCCGCCGGTGGGCGCCTCCACGTGCGCATCCGGCAGCCAGGTGTGCACCGGCCACATCGGCACTTTCACCGCGAAGGCGAGCAGGAACGCGAAGAAGATCCAGCGTTGCTCCGTGAGCGTGAGCGGCAGCGCCTGAAAAGCGGCGATCGAGTAGCTGCCGGCCTTGACGTACATGTAGATGAGCGCCGCCAGCATCAATACCGAGCCGAGGAAGGTATACAGAAAGAACTTGAGGGTCGCATACACGCGCCGCGGGCCGCCCCAGATGCCGATGATGAGGAACATCGGGATCAGCATCGCTTCCCAGAAAAAGTAGAAGAGCAGCGCGTCGGTGGCGCTGAACACGCCGATCATCAGTCCCTCCATGATCAGGAACGCGGCGTAATACTGCGCCGGCCGCTTCGTGATGACCCGCCAGCCGCCGATCACCACCGGAATGGTCATGAAGGCGGTGAGTACGATGAGCGGCATCGAGATGCCGTCCACGCCCAGGGCATAGTACGCATGGAAGCCGGGAATCCACGCCGCCTTCTCCACGAACTGGTACGCCGCGGTGTGCGTGTTGAAGTCCCCCCACAAGGGCACGCACAGCGCCAGGGTCGCGACCGAGGCCGCGAGCGATACCCAGCGCCCCGCGCCGACGTTGCGCTCCCCGAGCAAGAGCACCACGATTCCGGCGGCGATCGGCAGCCAGATCAGGATGGACAGCAGCTGATGGTGCATTCTTGTGCTTTCTCCGAAGTGCGCTTCCCGCTCACGCGCGGACCAGGAACCAGCCGAGGAGCGCCGCCAGGCCGATCACCATCCAGAACGCGTACGAGTACAGGTAGCCGTTCTGCACGCGCCGCACCACGCCGCCGAGCCGGCCCACCGAATTGGCCGTTCCGTTGACCATGACACCGTCGATCAATCCCTGGTCGCCGCCTTTCCACAACCCCAGGCCGATGCCGCGGGCAAGCTTGGCGACGATGTGCTCGTTGAACCAGTCGAAGTAGTACTTCTCGAGGAGGAGCCTGTGCAGCCAGCCGAACCTCTGCGCGGCCGCATCCGCAAGCTGCGGCCGCTTCAGGAAAAACACCCAGGCGGTGCCGAACCCCGCGAGCGCAAGCCAGAACGGCGCGCCGAGAAAGCCGCGCAGCGCCAGCGAAAACGGTCCGTGGTACTCCGCCGCCATGCGCGCGAGCACAGCGTGCTGCGGCAGCACGAAGATGGCCTTGCCGAAATAATCGCCGTAGAGAACTTTGCCGACGGTGAGGTAGCCGATCACCAGCGAAGGGATGGCGAGCGCAATCAGCGGCAGGGTGACCACCAGCGGACTCTCGCGCGGCTCGTGCACGCCGTCACCGCCGTGTGCCCCATCGTGCCCCTCGCCATGCCCGGCCTGCACGTGGCGGAAGCGCTCCTTGCCGTGGAAGGTCATGAACAGCAACCGGAAGGTGTACAGCGAGGTGATGAAGGACCCGAGCAGCACGCACCAGTAGGCATAGGTCGCCCCCCATCGGTGCGACAGCCCCACCGCCTCGATGATGGCGTCCTTCGAGTAAAAGCCGGAGAAAAACGGCGTCGCGACCAGCGACAGCCCGCCGATCCAGCACGTGACGGCGGTGATCGGCATGTACTTGGCGAGTCCGCCCATCTTGCGCATGTCCTGCTCGTGGTGCATGCCGATGATGACCGAGCCGGCGGCGAGGAACAGCAGCGCCTTGAAGAAGGCGTGCGTCATCAGGTGGAAGATCCCGGCGCCGTACGCGGACACACCGAGCGCCGCGGTCATATACCCGAGCTGCGAGAGCGTCGAATACGCGATCACCCGCTTGATGTCGTTCATGACGACCCCGAGCACGCCCATGAAGAACGCGGTCGTCGCCCCGATAACCAGCACGAACGACAACGCCGTGTCCGAATATTCGAACAGCGGCGACATGCGCGCCACCATGAAGATGCCCGCGGTCACCATGGTGGCCGCGTGGATCAGCGCCGAGATCGGCGTCGGACCTTCCATCGAGTCGGGCAGCCACACGTGCAGCGGCACCTGCGCGGACTTGCCCATTGCGCCCACGAACAGCGCAATGCAGATCAGCGTCAGTGCATTGACCCCGCCGAACACCGGCAAGGTCTGCTGCGCGATGTGCGGCGCAGCCGCGAACGCCGCTTCGTAGGAAAGCGAATGCGTGTAGGAGAATACGGCAGCGATGCCGATCACGAAACCGAAATCGCCCACCCGATTGACGATGAAGGCCTTGAAGTTGGCGAAGACGGCGCTCGGTCGCGTGTACCAGAACCCGATCAGCAGGTACGACACCACGCCGACGGCCTCCCAGCCGAAGAACAGCTGCATGAAGTTGTTCGACATCACGAGCATGAGCATCGAGAAGGTGAACAGAGATATGTAGCTGAAAAATCGCTTGTATCCCGGGTCATCGCGCATGTAGCCGATCGTGTACACGTGCACGCACAGCGACACGAAGGTGACCACCGACATCATCAAGGCGGTAAGGCGGTCGACCAGGAAGCCGACATCGATGTGCACGCCGTCGCTCACCAGCCAGGTGTAGACCGGGCCGTTGAACGTCGTGGCGCCGCCCCGGTAAAGCTGCTCGAGGACGTGGAGCGACAGGAGGCAGGAAGCCGCAACCCCCGCGATGGTGACGATGTGAGCGCCCGTGCGGCCGACGAGCCGTCCGCCGAGCCCGGCGATCACTGCCGCCACGAGCGGCGCTAACGGGATGGCGATCAGCAGATGCGGATTCATGCGCCCTTCAGCCCTTTAGAGTGTTCAGATCTTCGACGTCGATGTTGCGCCGCTCGCGGAACAGCACCACCAGGATGGCGAGCCCGATGGCCGACTCCGCCGCCGCCACGGTGAGCACGAAGAACACGAACACTTGGCCCGTGAGGTCGCCCAGCATGCGCGAGAAGGCGATGAAGTTGAAGTTGGCCGAGAGCAGCAGCAGCTCGACGCACATCAGCAGCAGGATGACGTTCTTGCGGTTGAGGAAGATGCCGGCGACGGCAAGCGCGAACAGCACCCCGGAGAGGGTCAACATGTCGGCGAGTGTGATCATGAGCGCTTCTCCGCGGCGATCTTCACCACGCGCACCCGGTCTTCGGCGCGCACCGCCACCTGCCGGGCGACGTCCTGGGTCTTCAGGCCCGGCCGGCGGCGCAGCGTGAGCGCGATGGCCGCCACGATCGCCACCACCAGCAGCACCGCGGCGAGCTCGAACGGATAGACGTAGCGGGTATAGAGGACCTCGCCGAGCGCCCGGGTGTTGCTGAAGCCGGCAGGCTCGGGCACGAAGCCTTTGCTCACGTCGACGCCGGCGAGTCCGTGCGTCCAGACCACCCCGACGATCTCCGCGACGAGCGCGCAGGCCGTGAGCCAGCCCAGCCATGCAAAGCGCGTGAAGCCCCGCCGCAGCTCCGCGATGTTGATGTCGAGCATCATCACCACGAACAGGAACAGCACCATCACCGCGCCGACGTACACGAGCACGAGCACGAGGGCGAGGAACTCCGCTTCCGAGAGCAGCCAGATGCCCGCGGAATTGATGAAGGCGAACACCAGGAACAGCGCCGAGTAAACCGGATTGCGGGCCGTGATCACCCCGAGGGCGCCTGCCACCAGGAGCGTGGCGAACGCGTAGAACAGTATTTCGACTAGCACGGCTGTGGCCTCACCGGTAAGGCGCATCGGCCGCCTTGTCGACGGCGATGAGGGTCTCGTAGCGTTCCCCGACCGCGAGCAGCTTGTCCTTGCTCATGATGTTCTCGCCCCGGTGCTCCATGTGGTACTCGTGGATCCGGGTGAGCACGATGGCATCCACCGGGCAGGCTTCCTCGCAGAAGCCGCAGTAGATGCACTTGAAGAGGTCGATGTCGTAACGCGTCGTGCGCCGGGTGCCGTCCTCGGCCACGTCCGAATCGATCGTGATGCAGGTCGCCGGACACACCGTCTCGCACAGCTTGCAGGCGATGCAGCGCTCCTGCCCGTTGGCATAGCGGCGCAGCGCGTGCAGGCCGCGAAAGCGCGGCGACTGCGGCGCCTTTTCCTCCGGATAGTTGAGCGTGTACTTGCGGGTGAAGAAGGTTCGCGCGGTGACGGACATGCCCTTGAGGAGGTCCGGGAGCGTGAATGTCTTGAGCGCATTGGCCATCGGCTTCTCCTTCAATGGAACCAGGGCTTGGCCCACGGCCCTACATGCACGGCGGCCATCAGCATCTCCGCGCCGAGCCATACCAAGGTCACCGGAATCAGCGCCTTCCAGCCGAGCCGCATGATCTGGTCGTAGCGGTAGCGCGGGAACGTGGCGCGGATCCACAGGAACAGGAACAGGAACACGAACACCTTCAGACCGAGCCAGAAGAAGCTCGGATCCCCGAGCAACGTCGCGCCGATCAGCGGATAGCCGGCGAACGGCGACAGCCAGCCGCCGAAGAAGAACACTGCGGTCAGCGCCGAGATGAGGATCATGTTGGCGTACTCGGCGAGGAAGAACAGCGCAAACGCGATGCCCGAATACTCCACATGAAACCCCGCGACGATCTCCGACTCGCCCTCGGCGACATCGAACGGGGCGCGATTGGTCTCGGCGACACCCGAGATGAAATACACGATGAGCAGCGGAAACAGCCAGAACCAGTTCCAGGCGAGAATCCCCCCCTCCTGGTGGCCCACGATGGTGCCCAGGCTCATGCTGCCGGCGGCCATCAGCACCCCCACCAGCGCAAAGCCCATGGCGATCTCGTACGCCACCATCTGCGCCGCCGAGCGCATCGCTCCGAGAAAGGCGTACTTGGAGTTGGCTGCCCAGCCGGCGAGAATGATGCCGTACACACCCATGGACGAGAGCGCGAGCAGATACAGCAGGCCGGCGTTGGCCTTGGAGACGACGAGCTGCGGCGAGAGCGGAATCACCGCCCAGGCGGCGAGCGCCGGCACGAGCGCCAGCACCGGGGCGAGGCGGAACAGAAACTTGTTCGCGCGGCTGGGGATCACCACTTCCTTGGTGAGAAGCTTCACCACGTCGGCAAACGGCTGGCCCATCCCCGGCAGGAGCCCGAAGATGCGCACGCGGTTCGGTCCCCGGCGCAGTTGCATCCAGCCGATGACCTTGCGCTCCCACAGCGTCAGGAACGCCACGCACAGGATGACCACGATTGTGATGATGAGGATCCACACCGTGGTGCGGACGATGCTCGGGAGAGTCCCCCAGAGCGCGAGCAGGCGGCTGATTTGAGTGTGCATCGTCAGTAAGTCACCGCAGGTGTGCGGCCCTCGCGCGTCTTCTGCAGCGACGGCGCACGGCGCACGAGCGCATCAATCTGGTACATCGGCACGTCGATGACCGCGGCCGGCGCGGCACCTCCCGGGACCGCCGGATATGCGCCCGCGTAAGCCGGTGCGGCATAGGCCGTCGAGGGGCCGCAGAGTCCGGCGAGCTCCTCGCGGATCAGGTCCGAGGACAGATACTCGAAGCCGGCGAGACCGAGCAGGTTGCCGAGCACGCGCAGGATCTTCCACACCGGCCGGGCCTCGCCCACCGGCGCGGCCGCGCCGGTCTGGCTTTGCCAGAGCCCCTCGAGGTTGACGTACGTACCGGAGGTTTCCGCAAAGGTGCCCGCCGGCAGCAGCACGTGCGCCAGCTGACGCAGGGGCTCGCCGGCGAACGGTGTGACCGCCACGATGAATTGCGCCTGCGCGAGCGTGCGCGCGGCATCCGGCGCCTCGCACCAGGGCTCAGTCCCCACCAGCAGATAGGCTTGCAGTGCGCGCGCGAGCATCTCGCCCGCGCTGAGACCCGTCGAGGCGGCCGGCTTGCCGCCGGCTTCGCGATGCGGCACGGCGCCGGCGAGATAGGCGCCGGCGGCGTTGGCACCCTCGGCCAGCAAGCCGAACGAGGCGCCCGTGAGCAGAGCGATCGCTGCGCCGAGCGAGCGCAGCTCCGCGAAACGCGGATGGCGCTGGGCGAGCGCCCCAAGCCACACCGCGCGCCGCGCGCCGCAGGTGAGCGCCGCAACCACCGCGCGGTGCTGCGGCCCGACCGCGGCTGCCTGCACGGCCTGCGCCAGGTGGGCGGGCACGGGGCGGCCGACGGCCTCGGCGGCGGCGGCGAGGATCGCGGCGAGGTCGGCCACCTGCCGCGCCGGCGCCGACTCCAGATACTCGGCTACCGGGAAGTAATAGGGGAAGACCGCCGGATTGACCAGCGCCACCTTGGCGCCGGCGCGCGCGGCCTTGCGAACACGGTGGGCGAGGATCGGCACCTCGCGGCGCAGATTCGCGCCGACGACCAGCAGGCCCTCGAGCGAGTCGATCTCGGCGATGCGCATGCCGAGGTTGGGGAAGAGCGGATCGCCCGCCTGGTCGCGGAAATCGCCCTGGCGCAACCGGCAGTCGATATTGGCGCTGCCGAGACCGCGTGCAATGCGCCCGGCGAGGTACAGCTCCTCGAGCGTGCTCGATGCGCTTGCCAGCACCCCGAGCGAGCCGGCATGCGCACGCAGACCTTCCGCCGCCCTGGCGAGGGCCGTTTCCCAGTCGGTCTCGACCCACTCTGCACCCTCGCGGACCAGCGGCCGGTGCAGGCGATCGGGGCTGTAGATGCCCTCGTAGCTGAAGCGGTCGCGGTCGGCGATCCAGATCTCGTTGATGGTCTCGTTCGGGCGCGGCACCACGCGCATCAGCCGGCCGCGCAGCACGTGGCCGAAGAGGTTGCTCCCGGCGCCGTCGTGCGGCGAAACGAGCGGCACGGCGCGCATCTCCCAGGCGCGAGCGCTGAAGCGGTAGGGCTTGGAGACCAGGGCGCCGACCGGGCACAGGTCGATCACGTTGCCCGAGAGCTCGTGGTCGACCGTGCTCTCGATGTAGCGGCGCACCTTCATCCGCTCCCCGCGGCCGATCATGCCGAGCTCCTGGATGCCGGCGATCTCCTCGGTGAAGCGTATGCAGCGCGTGCAGTGGATGCAGCGCGTCATGTCGGTGGCGATGAGGGGCCCCAGACTCTCATCCGGCACCGCGCGCTTGCGCTCGTGAAAGCGCGAGTAGTCGCGCCCGAAGCCGAGCGCGAGATCCTGCAGCTCGCACTCCCCGCCCTGGTCGCAGATCGGGCAATCAAGCGGATGGTTGATCAGCAGGAACTCCATCACCGCGCGCTGCGCGGCGATCGCCTTCGGCGAGCGGGTGAAGACCTTCATGCCCTCCATGACAGGCGTGGCACAGGCGGGCAGCGGCTTCGGCGCCTTCTCCACCTCGACCAGGCACATGCGGCAGTTGGCCGCCACCGCGAGCTTCTCGTGATAGCAGAAGCGCGGGATGTACTCGCCGTTGGCGTCCGTGACGCGGATGATCATCTCGCCCTTGCGGGCCTTGACGGGCTTGCCGTTGATCTCGATGTTGACGAATTCTTCAGCCATGTCTTGTGCCCTATCAGGCCGCCGCCGCCCCGAGCTGTCCCGCGACGAGACTGCGCCCGCCGTGATCGATCATGTATTCGAACTCGTGCCGGTAGTGCTTGAGGAAGCTCTGCACCGGCCAGGCCGCCGCATCGCCGAGCGCGCAGATGGTATGGCCCTCTATGCGATTGGCCACATCGAGCAGGAGGTCGAGATCCTCGCGCCGCGCCGCGCCGGCCAGAATGCGCTTGACGATGCGGTTCATCCAGCCTGTGCCCTCGCGACAGGGAGTGCACTGGCCGCAGGACTCGGCCATGTAAAAGCGCGAGATGCGCTCGAGCACGCGCACCATGCAGGTGGTCTCGTCCATGACGATGACCGCCGCCGAGCCGACCGCGGAGCCGGCGGCGCGCAGCGAGTCGTAGTCCATGTTGGTCTTCATCATGACCTCCGCCGGCACCACCGGCACCGAGGAGCCGCCCGGGATCACTGCCTTGAGCTTCCTGCCGCCGCGCACCCCGCCGGCAAGAGCGAGCAGGTCGGCGAAGGCGACGCCGAGCGGCAGCTCGAAGTTGCCGGGCTTGGCCACATGGCCCGACACGGAGAAGATCACCGTGCCGCCGGAGTTCGCCGGTCCCAGGGACGCGAACCACTCGGGGCCCTTGCGCAGGATGGTCGGCACCGACGCGTAGCTCTGCGTATTGTTGATCGTGGTCGGCTGGCCGTAGAGCCCGAAGCTCGCCGGAAACGGCGGCTTGAACCGCGGCTTGCCCGGCTTGCCCTCGAGCGACTCGAGCAGCCCCGTCTCCTCGCCGCAGATGTACGCGCCCGCACCGACGAAGGTGTACAGCTCGAAGTCGACGCCGCTGCCGCGGATGTTCTTGCCGAGGAGGCCGGCCTCGTACGCTTCCCGCAGCGCCTGCTCGAACCGCGGCACCGGCTCACCGAGGAACTCGCCGCGGATGTAGTTGTAGCCCACCGTCGAGTTGGTGGCGTAGCCGGATATCGCCATTCCCTCGATCACGGCGTGCGGGTTGTAGCGCAGGATGTCACGGTCGTGACAAGTGCCGGGCTCGCTCTCGTCGGAATTGCACACCATGTATTTCTGCACCGGCGAGCTGCGCGGCATGAAGCTCCACTTGGTGCCGGTCGGGAAGCCCGCCCCGCCGCGGCCGCGCAGACCCGAGGCCTTCACCGCCTCGATGATCTGCTCGCGCGCGGGCTTCTCGGCGAGGATCTTCTCCCAGGCCGAATAGCCGCCGATCCTGCGGTAGGTCGCAAGCTCCCACGAGCGCTCGAGCGACAGCGGCTCGAACACCACCAGATTCATCTTGTCGGGACTTACGGCCATGGCGCTACTTGAGCTCATCGAGGATCTGATCGAGCTTCTCGGGGGTGAGGTGCTCGTGAAAGACATGATCGACCATCATCATCGGCGCACCGGTGCAGGCGGCCAGGCACTCGTGCTCTTCCTTGAGGAAGATCCGTCCGTCGGGCGTGCTCTCATCGAGCTTGATGCCGAGCTTTCGCTCGGCATGCGCGACCAGCTCGTCGGCGCCGTTCAGCATGCACGAGATGTTGGTGCAGATGCTGACGTGGTGGCGCCCGCAAGGGTGGGTCTCGAACATCGAGTAGAAGCTCGCCACCTCGTACACCTGTATGGGCGCGAGCGCGAGATACGCGGCCACCGCGTCGATCAGCGCCTTGGTGAGGTGACCCTGGTTCTGCTCCTGCGCGGCGCGCAGCGCCGCGATGCAGGCCGAGCGCTGCCGGCCGGCAGGGAACTTGGCGACCCAGTGATCGATTTCCCGGCGGGTGTGCTCCGAGAGAAGCTGCGTACCGCCGGCCCCGGCGGCTGATGGGCTGTCGTTGCTCAACGGTCGATTTCCCCGAACACGATGTCCTGCGTACCGATCACCGCGACCACGTCCGCGAGCATGTGGCCGCGGACCATTTCCTCGAGCGCGGCCAGATGCGCGAATCCCGGTGCGCGGCACTTCACGCGATAGGGCTTGTTGGCCCCGTCGGACACGAGATAGATGCCGAACTCCCCCTTGGGCGCCTCGACCGCCGCGTAGGTCTCGCCCCCGGGTACCTCATAGCCCTCGGTGAAGAACTTGAAGTGGTGGATGAGCGATTCCATGTCGCCTTTCATTTCCTCGCGCCGCGGCGCGCGTACCTTGCGGTCGGCGACCATCACGGGTCCGGGGTTGCGGCGCAGCCAGTCTACGCACTGGCGGATGATCCGCGTCGACTGGCGAAGCTCCTCGATCCGCACCAGGTAGCGGTCGTAGCAATCGCCGTTGGTGCCGACGGGAATGTCGAAATCCAGCCGGCCGTACACCTCGTAGGGCTCCTTCTTGCGCAGATCCCAGACGATACCGGAGCCTCGCAGCATGGGGCCGGAGAACCCGAGCTGCATCGCCCGCTCCGGCGACACCACCCCGATGTTCACCGTGCGCTGTTTCCAGATGCGGTTGTCGGTGAGCAGCGTCTCGTAGTCCGCGACGCAGGTCGGGAAGCGCGCGGCGAACGCCTCGATGAAGTCCAGCATCGACCCCGAGCGCGTCTCGTTCAGGCGGTCGACTTCCTTGCGGGAGCGCCACTTCGAGGGCTGATATTTGGGCATGCTCTCCGGCAGGTCGCGGTAGACGCCCCCCGGCCGGTAATACGTGGCGTGCATGCGGGTGCCGGAGACGGCCTCATACACGTCCATCAGCTCCTCCCGCTCCTTGAAACACAGCAGGAATACCGTCATGGCGCCGATGTCGAGTGCGTGCGCACCGAGCCACATAAGGTGGTTCAGGATGCGGGTAATCTCGTCGAACAGCACACGGACATACTGCGCGCGCGGCGGCGGGACGATGCCGAGCAGCCTCTCGATGGCGAGCACATAGGCATGCTCGTTGCACATCATCGATACGTAGTCGAGGCGGTCCATGTAGCCGATCGACTGATTGAAAGGCTTCGATTCCGCGAGCTTCTCGGTGCCGCGGTGCAGCAGTCCGATGTGGGGGTCGGCCCTGCGGATGACCTCGCCGTCCATCTCCAGCACCAGTCGCAGCACCCCGTGGGCGGACGGATGCTGGGGGCCGAAGTTCATGGTGTAGTTGCGGATCTCGGCAACCTGGGATTCTGCATTCGAGGCCATCAGCGGGGCAGCTCCGGGGTCTTCAGCGCCGGCTCGTACCGGTTGTCGTGGCGGATCACCTTCGGCGCGAGCACCCGCGGCACGATGCTCACCGGCTCGTACACGACGCGCTTCTTCTCGGGGTCGTACCGGGTCTCGACATTGCCGATGAGCGGAAAGTCCTTGCGGAACGGGTTACCGATGAACCCGTAGTCCGTCAGGATGCGGCGCAGGTCGGGGTGGCCGCGAAAGAGTATGCCGAACAGATCGAACACCTCGCGCTCGAACCAGTTGGCGCTCGCCCACACCTCGATGAGGGAATCGACCGCCGGCTCGCGCGTATCCGCACACCGCACGCGCAGCCGCAACCGCGCGTTGCGGCTCACCGACAGCAGCTGGTAGACGACCGCGAAGCGCCCGGGCATGTCCGGATCGGGCGGCTTGAAGGTCTGGCGGCCGCGGCTGAAGCCCGTGCGGGTGGCGCCGTTGGTCTGCCACTCGTCCAGACCGTAGTGCAGGAAATCGACGCCCGCGACATCCATGAGCATTTCAAAACGCAGCTCGGGCGAATCGCGCAGCACGCGGCACGTGCCGAGCAGCGCCTCGGCCGCGAGCTCATAGGCGAGCTCGTGCGGCGGTGAGGACAGACGGCGCAAGCCCTGGATTTGCGCCTCGATCCTGCGCGCGAGCGCGCTCACCGGAGTCTGCACGGCCTCCGCGGCCTCGGCCGGCTGGGAACTGGGTTCTGCCATGAGCTGATTTACCTGGCGATGGTGCTGGTGCGCGCGATCTTCTTCTGCAGCTGGATGATGCCGTACACCAGCGCCTCGGCCGTCGGCGGGCAGCCCGGCACGTAGACATCGACCGGCACGATCCTGTCGCAGCCGCGCACCACCGCGTAGGAATAGTGATAGTAGCCGCCCCCGTTGGCGCACGAGCCCATGGAAATCACCCAGCGGGGCTCAGCCATCTGGTCGTAGACCCGGCGCAGCGCCGGCGCCATCTTGTTGACCAGCGTGCCGGCGACGATCATCACGTCAGATTGGCGGGGGCTGGGCCGGAACACGACGCCGAAGCGGTCGAGATCGTAGCGCGAGGCGCCCGCGTGCATCATTTCCACCGCGCAACAGGCGAGGCCGAAGGTCATCGGCCACAGCGACCCGGTACGCGCCCAGTTGAGCAGGTTGTCGACCTGGGTGGTGAGAAAGCCTCGCTGCGCGAAGCCCTCGGCCTCTTGCGTCAGTCCCACTCCAGCGCCCCTTTCTGCCACTCGTAGATGAAGCCCACGGTCAGGATGGCGAGAAAGACGACCATGGCGATGAGGCCGGCAACCCCGATCGATCCGAGCGCGACGGCCCACGGGAAGAGAAACACGATCTCGAGGTCGAAGACGATAAACAGGATGCACACGAGGTAGTAGCGCACGTCGAATTTCATGCGGCTGTCCTCGAAGGCCTCGAAGCCGCACTCGTAGGGGGAAAGTTTCTCGCGATCCTGCGGATTGCGGGAGAAGAACCGCCCGATGACCGAGCCCAGGGTGAGCAACACGAGAGCGATCGCCGTCGCGATGGCGAGAAAAATGAGAATTGGCAGGTAATTGGTCAACATGCTTTCATCCTGCACGCAAAACCACGGCACGGGCCCACGCCGGCCCTCGGCTCGGCCCCGGCCCAAAGTGGCGCATTGTATCAGCGCTCGAAGACGTTTTGGTGCCGACGGTCGGATTCGAACCGACACGCCTCGCGGCGCTAGCCCCTCAAGCTAGTGTGTCTACCAATTCCACCACGTCGGCAACGTCATCATCCATCCGAGCACGCTCCGCCGTCACTTCGGCGGCACGTGGGCCGAGCCTGCCGGCTTGCCGGCCGGCGCCTGCGGCGTGCCCGCCGGCGCCTTCGCGCCGGCAGCCGGCGCTTCGGCGGCCAGATTGAGAATCGTCTTGTGCTGCACGTGCGCGCGCGTGCTCAGATAAGTGAGCGCGGCGCTGTTGAGCATGAAAACGACGGCAAAAATGGCCGTGGTGCGCGAAAGCGCGGTGCTCGCGCCCCGGGCCCCGAACACCGTGCCGGAGGCACCGGCGCCGAAGCCCGCGCCGGCATCGGCGCCCTGACCGTGCTGCAGCAGCACAAGAGCGACGATGCACAATCCGGCAATGATCTGAATGACTAGCAATACAGCGTGCAACATGATTGATCACCGCGACCCGGCTGCTGCCAGGATCGCCAGAAATTCCTCCGCTTTGAGCGAGGCGCCGCCGATCAGCCCGCCATCGACATCCGGCTGAGCGAACAGCTCCACGGCATTGCCCGCCTTGACGCTGCCGCCGTACAGAATGCGGGTCGCCCGTGCGATTTTAGCATCCCGGGCGCCGATGCGCTCTCGGATGAACGCATGCACCTGCTGAGCCTGCTCCGCCGTGGCGCTGTGGCCCGTGCCGATGGCCCATACCGGCTCATAGGCGAGCACGGCCGATTCCAACGCGGCCACGCCGCACAACGCAAGCACCGCATCGAGCTGCCGCGCCACCACCTCTTCCGTGCGTCCGGCCTCGCGCTCGGCGAGCTGCTCGCCGATGCACAGAATGGGCGCCAGGGACTGCGCCTGGGCCGCTGCGAACTTGCGGGCCACCAGCTGATCGCTCTCGTGATAGATCCAGCGCCGCTCCGAGTGGCCGACGATCACATGCCCGCAGCCGACGTCCTTGAGCATCGCGGCGGAGACCTCTCCCGTGAATGCGCCCTGCGCCTCGGCGCATACGTCCTGTGCACCAAGGCCGATCGGCGTGTCCCGCAGCATCCGCCCGACCTCCTGCAGGTACACGAAGGGCGGACACACCAGGCACTGCGCGGCCGACTCATCGGGATACCGCGAGATCAGCTCTTCGATGAGACGCGCGTTCTCGGCGCGCGTCCCGTGCATCTTCCAGTTTCCGGCAACTATGGGGCGGCGCATGACCCGACCTGGGGAGCCTTCAATTGACTCCGCGCACTGGCGAAGGGGGGCGCGATCATAGCGGCGCGCCTCCCGCAGCGCAACGCGCAATTCCTCCCCCTGCGGGCTAGCCGGCCGTGCGTACCGCCTCGGCGAGCTCCACGGCGGCGGCCCGGGTCGCGCTCTCGTCCCGGCCCTCGACCATGACGCGGATCACCGGCTCGGTGCCTGAGGCACGCAGGACCACCCTGCCCTGGGCGCCCAGTCGCTGCTCGATGCGCCGCACCGCGCTCTGCACGGCCGGCACAGTCGCCGGATCGAACCGTTCGGCGACCTGCACATTGAGCAGCACCTGCGGGAATTTCCGCATCGGGGCGGCCAGCTCCGCGAGCGAACGGCCCGTCTGGCGCATGACGGCGAGCACCTGCAGAGCGCTCACCAGCCCATCTCCGGTGGTGGTCTTGTCCAGGCAAAGGATGTGGCCGGAGGTCTCCCCGCCCAGCATCCCACCGGTCTCGCGCAGCAGCGAGAGAACATAACGGTCTCCCACCGGCGCACGCCGGAAGTCGATTCCGCTCTCGCGCAGCGCCAGCTCCAGGCCGAGGTTGCTCATCACCGTGCCGACGACGGGCCCTGTGAGCGCTCCGGCGTGCTTGCGGGCCTGCGCGATGACGTACAGGAGCTGGTCGCCGTCGACGACCCTGCCCAGATGATCGACCATGACCAGCCGATCGCCGTCACCATCGAGGGCAAGCCCGACGTGTGCCCGCACTCCCGGCACGGTGAGCTGCAGCAGCTCCGGATGCAGCGAGCCGCAGCCGTCATTGATGTTGCGGCCGTTCGGCGAGCAGCCGATGGGAACGATCTCTGCGCCGAGGTCCGCCAGAATGCGAGGGCCGACCTTGTAGGCGGCGCCATTCGAGCAGTCGATCACGATCTTCAGGCCCGTGAGATCGACTCCCTCGGGCAAAGTCGAGGCGCAAAACTCCTGGTAGTGGTTGCGCGAGCGGTCGACACGCAGCGCGCGGCCCAGGCTGCGCGAGCAGCGGGTGAGCACGGGGTGCTCGAGCTCGGCCTCGATGCGCGCTTCGAGCTCGTCGGAAAGCTTTCCGCCGCTGTCGTCGAAGAACTTGATCCCGTTGTCGTCGTAAGGATTGTGCGAGGCGCTGATCACCACGCCGAGGTCGCATTCGAAGCGGCGCGTCATGTAAGCGATGCCCGGGGTCGGCAGGGGCCCGATGAGCATCACGTTGACGCCGGCGGCGACGAAACCGGCCTCGAGCGCGGACTCGAACATGTAACCCGAGACGCGCGTGTCCTTGCCGATGAGCACGGTGCCGCCCTCCGGGGCGAGCACACGCCCCGCAGCGCTCGCCAGCTGCAGCGCAAAATCCACCGTCATCGGGTGCTCGCCCACGCGGCCCCTCACACCATCGGTCCCGAAGTATTTGCGAGTCACCTTTGCAACCTTTCACGAAACGCGGCACCGGCACACGGGAACGCGGCCGCAGAGGCGGCTTTTCCGGCACGTGCAAATAGACGGAAGCCTTGGCGGACGACCCCGGCGGAGGGCACGCTGCGTCCGCGGAAAATTCGCTCCGGCACACACTGCGGTCGGGCCGCCATCGGCTGATTCACAAGCGAGGCGGACCGTGACATTCGACCGCCTGCAGCACCTTCAGCGCATCCGCCGTCGCCGCCACATCGTGCACCCGCAGAATCCGTGCGCCGTTCATCGCCGCAATCAAAGCGGCCGCCACGCTGCCGGCGAGACGCCCCTGCGGCGGCCGTCCCGTGAGCATGCCGACCGTCGATTTGCGCGACAGGCCGGCGAGGAGCGGCAGCCCCTCGACGCTCACCTCGCGCAGGTGGCTCAGCAGCTGCAGATTGTGCTCCAGGGTCTTACCGAAGCCGAAGCCGGGATCGAGCACGATGCGCTCGGCGGTCATGCCCGCGGCGAGGCAGGCCTGCACACGCTCCTTCAGGAACTCGCGCACCTCGCCCACCACATCCGTGTAGCGGGGGGACTGCTGCATAGTGCGCGGCTCGCCCTGCATGTGCATCAGGCACACCGCGCAGCCGGAGGCCGCCGCGGCCTCGAGCGCGCCGGGCTCGCGCAACGCCCTTACATCGTTGATCAGATCCGCGCCCGCAGCGCTTGCCGCGCGCATGACCTCCGGTTTGCTGGTATCGACGGAAATGAATGCCTGGGTGAGCGGGCGCAGCCGCTCCACCACAGGGATAACTCGCCGCAGCTCCTCCTCCGCAGGCACCGGCCGGGCACCCGGTCGAGTGGACTCGCCGCCGACGTCGATGATGACAGCGCCTTCCTCTGCTAGGCCGATGGCGCGAGCCACTGCGTCGTGAAGATCGACATGATGCCCACCGTCCGAAAACGAGTCCGGCGTAACATTCAGGACGCCCATGATCACGGGACGCTCCAGATTGAGCGTCCGTGCACGGCAGCATAGCCGCAGCTCAGCCCGCTTGTGCATAGCCCCGCGCGCCGCCCCGCAAACCGTTCGATGCGCGGACCGCTCCTGCCTCTCTCTACCTCGCCGGCGACCCCAGGGGCGGCGGCGAGCCGGTGATGGGACCGCTTGCCGGCGGCATCGGCGGCGAGTGGTTGGCAATCGACTCGTCCCAGCCCGGCGGCGGCTTGGGCGTGCGTCCGGCCATGATGTCCTTCAGCTGCTCTTCCTCGATGGTCTCGTACTTCATCAGCGCCTCGGCCATGGCGTGCAGCTTATCGAGCGCGGCGGTCAGGATCTCCCGCGCATGCTTGTAGTTGCCCTCGATGACACGCCGCACCTCCTCGTCGATGGCGTGGGCGGTCACATCGGAGACCTGCTTGTGCTGAGTGACGCTGCGACCGAGGAAAACTTCGCCTGATTCTTCCGAGTAGGTGAGCGGGCCCAGCTTGTCCGACAGGCCCCACTTCGTGACCATGTTGCGCGCCAGCTCCGTGGCGCGCTCTATGTCGTTGGACGCCCCCGTCGTGACCGCCTCGGGCCCGAAGATCAGCTCCTCGGCGATGCGTCCGCCGAAGAGCGTCGCAATGGTGCTCTCCAGACGGCGCTTGGACATGCTATAGCGGTCCTGCTCCGGCAGGAACTGCGTCACTCCCAGGGCGCGTCCCCGCGGGATGATGGTCACCTTGTACACCGGATCGTGCTCCGGCACGGTCATGCCGACAATCGCATGCCCGGCCTCGTGGAAGGCCGTCATGCGCTTTTCCTCTTCGGTCATTACCATGGAACGCCGCTCGGCGCCCATCATGATCTTGTCCTTGGCACGCTCGAATTCTTCCATTCCGACAATGCGCTTGTTGGCGCGGGCGGCGAACAGCGCCGCCTCGTTCACGAGGTTCATCAGATCCGCGCCCGAGAACCCGGGCGTGCCTCGGGCGATCAGCGCCGGCTTCACGTCATCGCCCAGCGGCACGCGGCGCATGTGCACGCGCAGGATCTGCTCGCGTCCCCTGACATCAGGCAGCGGCACCACCACCTGCCGGTCGAAACGGCCCGGGCGCAGCAGCGCCGGATCGAGCACGTCCGGCCGGTTGGTCGCCGCGATGACGATGATACCCTCGTTGCCCTCGAAGCCGTCCATCTCCACCAGCAGCTGATTGAGCGTCTGCTCGCGCTCGTCGTGCCCGCCGCCGAGACCCGCCCCGCGGTGGCGCCCCACCGCGTCGATCTCATCGATGAAGATGATGCAGGGCGCGTGCTTCTTGGCCTGCTCGAACATGTCACGCACACGCGAAGCGCCCACGCCGACGAACATCTCGACGAAATCCGAGCCCGAGATGGTGAAGAACGGCACCTTGGCCTCACCCGCGATGGCGCGCGCGAGCAGTGTCTTGCCCGTCCCAGGCGAGCCGACCATGAGCACGCCCTTGGGGATCTTGCCGCCGAGCTTCTGGAATTTCCCCGGATCCTTGAGGAAGTCGACGATCTCGCTCACCTCCTGCTTGGCTTCATCGACGCCCGCCACATCGGCAAACGTGACGCTCACCTGATCCTCGCCCAGCAGCCGCGCGCGGCTCTTTCCGAAGGACATCGCGCCGCGCCCGCCCGAGGCCCCCTGCATCTGCCTGAGCATGTAGGCGAACACGAAAATCAGTACCAGCACTGGCAGAAGCTGGATGAACACCTGCTCGAGGAAGCCTTCCTCCTTCGGCGGGCGGCCGGAGATGTCGACGTTGTATTTCTCCAGCGTCCCGATGAGCGCCGTGTAGTCGGTCTCGGGGTTGAAGGTCTTGAACTGCTTGTGGTCCTTCAGCAGCCCGTAGAGCTCGGTACCCTGGAAGGTCACCGAGTCGACCCGATTGGTCTGCACATCCTTGAGGAACGTGGAGTACGAAAGCGCCTCTGGCTGGTTTGTCGTCGGCACGTAGCGGCTGAACACCAGCAGCAGCACCACGACAATCCCTACCCAGAGGATGATGTTCTTGGTCAGATCGTTCATCGCGTATGCACGCTACACCAAGCGGAAGTCCTTAGCCAGCAGATAGACCTCGGGGCTGCGGGCCCGGGAAGCCGCGGGCTTCACCAGCTTTACCTTTCCAAAGCGACTGCGGGCTTCGCGCAGCACTGCATCGAAGCCGGCACCCTGAAACATCTTGATCAGGGCGCCGCCGCCCTCCTTCAAGACCCGCGCGGCCATATCGAGCGCGAGCTCGGCCAGATACATCGAGCGGGGCTGATCGACGGCACCGACGCCGCTCATCGACGGAGCCATGTCCGAGAGTACCCAGTCCACCGGCCGCTGCGGCAACAGTGCGAGGATGCGCTCGAAAATCTCCTGCTCCCGGAAATCTCCCTGTACGAACTCCACTCCCGGGAGCGGCGCAAGAGGCAGGATATCGGTCGCCACCACCCGGCCGGTCCCGCCCAGACGGCGGCGAAGATACTGGCTCCAGGCGCCGGGGGCTGCGCCCAGATCGAGACAGGTGGCACCTGTTTTGAGCATTTTTTCCCGCAAATCGATTTCTTCCAGCTTGAATACCGCACGCGAGCGCCAGCCTTGCGTCTGGGCGCGCCGGACGAAAGGGTCGGAAAAGTGCTCCTGCAGCCAACGGCCGCTGCTCTTGGACCGTCTAGCCATTTTGGCCCTTAACTGTCTTCTCCGTCTTGGACGACGAGGCTCCCTAGAACGCGGCGCGGACACGGCACATCCCGTCCGCGAGCGCGCTGCGGTGCCTCGCGCCGGTCCCTACGGACTTGCCTAACCGGGCCGACCGGGCGAGGGGTCGCGCGACGCTCCACCAAGGACCTGCGAGGCCCCATTGGAGCATCCGCTCTGCGGGCTCACGCCTTTCGCCCAGGACCGTCCGGATCGCCTTGGCATCACTGAGACAGTATACAGCTCACCGGAATGGCCCACCATGGGTCCCGGCCCGAATACCGGGCTTTGCGCTGCGGACCAGGGTAAAATTTTCCGGATGCCAGCTCCGCTCAGCCTCACGGATCGCCAGCGCCGGCACCTGCGCGGCCTCGCCCATACCCTCAAGCCCGTGGTCCGGCTCGGCAACGCGGGCATGACCGAGCCGGTCGCTCAGGAGACCGCCCGGGCGCTCGAGGACCATGAGCTCATCAAAGTCAAAGCTCCTGGCGGCGACCGCCATGCCCGGGATGTGCTGTTCGCCGAGCTCTCGCGCCGCACGGGCAGCATGCTGGTGCACCGCATCGGCAACGTCGCAGTGCTCTATCGTCCTCGCCGCGATTTGCCGAAAATCGTCATACCGGACGAATGAAGCTTACTCGAATCGCACCGCCACGATCTCGAACGAGCGGATTCCGCCGGGGGCGGACACGTCCACCACATCACCCTCGGACTTGCCGACCAGCGCCCGCGCGATCGGCGAGGTAATGGAAATCCGGCCGGCACTGATGTCCGCCTCGTCCTCTCCGGCGACCTGGTACACGAGGCGGCCGCCCTGCTCGTCTTCCAGCTCGACTACGGCGCCGAAGACCACCTTGCCGGTATTGGCGAGCTTGCTCGGATCGATGATCTCGGCATTGGCGAGCTTGGCCTCGATGTCGCGGATCCGCCCCTCTATGAAACTCTGCTGCTCACGCGCGGCGTGATACTCGGCGTTCTCCGACAGATCGCCGTGGCTGCGTGCCTCGGCGATCGCCTTGATGATGTTGGGACGAGCCTCGCCCTTCAGGCGCTTCAGCTCGAGGCGCAGCGCCTCGGCGCCGCGCAGGGTCATGGGAATGCGTTTCATGCCAAGGCTTCCTGGTGCAAGTCCTGCAGGCGGTTCACCTCGACCTCGTCCAGGTGATCGAGCGCCTCGCACGTGGCGAGGCCCGCCGCGAGGGTAGTGTAATAGGTCACACGATGGTGCACCGCCTCGCGGCGGATGGAGTTCGATTCGCGGATCGCCAGCTTCCCCTCCGTCGTGTTGACGATGAGATCGACCTCATCGTTCTTGATCATGTCGACGATGTGCGGCCGGCCCTCGCGCACCTTGTTGACGCGCCGGCAGTCGATGCCGGCCGCGGCAAGCGCCCGCGCCGTGCCCTCGGTGGCCATGAGCTCGAAGCCGCGGGCAATGAGGCGCCTGCCGAGCTCCACCGCACCGGGCTTGTCCCGATCGCGCACGCTGAGGAAGCACACGCCTTTGCGCGGCAGGAGCACGCCCGAGCCGCTCTGCGCCTTGGCGTACGCCTCTCCGAAGGTGCGTCCCGTGCCCATCACCTCGCCGGTGGACTTCATCTCCGGCCCGAGGATGGGATCGGCCTCCGGGAACTTGATGAACGGGAACACCGCTTCCTTGACCGAATAATACGGAGGAATCCTGCCCTCGGTCACCCCGAGCTCCTCGAGCTTGCGGCCGCTCATCACGCGGGCGGCGATCTTCGCGAGCGCCAGCCCGGTCGCCTTGGACACGAAGGGCACGGTGCGGGAGGCGCGGGGATTGACCTCCAGCACATAGACGATGCCGTTTTGGATGGCGAACTGAACATTCATCAGCCCGATCACGCCGAGGCCGCGCGCGAGCTTGCGGGTCTGCTCGCGCAGCTGTTCCTGCACTTGCGCGCTCAGGCTGTTCGGCGGCAGGCAGCACCCGGAGTCCCCCGAATGCACACCGGCCTGCTCGACGTGCTCCATGATGCCGCCGATCAGCACCCGCTCGCCATCGCACACCGCGTCGACATCCACCTCGATCGCAACGTCGAGGAACCGGTCGAGCAGCACCGGGCTGTCATTGGATACCTGCACTGCATGCGTCATGTAGGCACGCAGGTCCTCGTCGGTGAAGACGATCTCCATCGCCCGCCCCCCGAGCACATAGGACGGCCGCACGACCAGCGGGAAACCGACTTCCCGTGCAAGCTGCACCGCCTGCTCTTCCGTGCGCGCGGTCGCATTGGCCGGTTGCCTGAGCGCGAGGCGATGCACCAGCGCCTGGAAGCGCTCACGGTCTTCGGCCATGTCGATGGAGTCAGGCGAGGTGCCGATGATCGGCGCGCCCGCCTGCTCGAGCGCACGGCAAAGCTTCAGCGGCGTCTGTCCGCCGAGCTGCACGATGACTCCCTCGGGTTTCTCCTTGGCGAGAACCTCGAGCACGTCCTCCAACGTGAGCGGCTCGAAGTACAGCCGGTCAGAGGTGTCATAGTCGGTCGAGACCGTCTCGGGGTTGCAGTTGACCATGATGGTCTCGAACCCGTCCTCGCGCAGCGCGAGTGCCGCGTGCACGCAGCAGTAATCGAACTCGATCCCCTGGCCGATGCGATTCGGTCCGCCGCCGAGAATCATGATCTTGCGCCGCCCGGTGGGCTCGGCCTCGCACTCCTCCTCGTAAGTCGAGTAAAGATAAGCTGTGGAGGTCGCGAACTCCGCCGCGCAGGTGTCCACCCGCTTGTAGACCGGCCGGATGCCCAGATCGTGCCGCTTGCCGCGCACGGCCTGCTCCGGCATGTCGAGGAGGCGAGCGAGGCGGCTGTCGGAGAAACCCTTGCGCTTGAGTGAGCGCAGGCGGGCGCTGCCGAGCGCCCCAAAGCCCTCCGAGCGCACCCTGGCCTCCTCGCCGATCAAGTCCTCGATCTGCGCCAGAAACCACGGGTCGATGTGCGACAGCTCGGCAATGCGCTCGAGCGGCCAGCCGGCGCGGAACGCGTCCGCAACGTAGAGCAGGCGGTTGGCGCCCGGTGCGCGCAGCTCCTGCGACAGTCTCGCCTGCGCTTCTTCACCGAGCGGCACCGGGAGCACCGGCGTGAGGCCATCGAGGCCGGTCTCCAGGCCCCGCAGCGCCTTATGGAGCGACTCCTGGAAGGTGCGCCCGATGGCCATGACCTCGCCCACCGACTTCATCTGCGTGGTCAGCCGATCGTTGGCGGCCGGGAACTTCTCGAAGGTGAACCGCGGAATCTTGGTCACCACGTAATCGATCGTTGGCTCGAAGGACGCCGGCGTCGCGCCGCCCGTGATGTCGTTCCTCAATTCATCGAGCGTATAGCCGACGGCGAGCTTGGCGGCGATCTTGGCGATCGGGAAGCCGGTGGCCTTGGAGGCGAGCGCCGAGGAGCGCGACACGCGCGGATTCATCTCGATGACCAGCAGCCGGCCGTCGCGCGGATTGACGGCAAACTGCACGTTTGATCCGCCCGTGTCGACGCCGATCTTGCGCAGCACGGCGATCGAGGCGTCGCGCATGCGCTGATACTCCTTGTCCGTCAGCGTCAGCGCCGGCGCCACGGTGATCGAGTCGCCGGTGTGCACGCCCATGGGATCGAGGTTCTCGATCGAGCAGACGATGATGCAGTTGTCCTTGTGGTCGCGCACCACCTCCATCTCGAATTCCTTCCAGCCGATCACCGACTCCTCGAGCAGCACCTCCGTGGTGGGTGATGCCTCGAGACCGCGTGAGGCGATGTCCTCGAGCTCCTCCCGGTTGTAGGCAATGCCCCCGCCGGTACCCCCGAGCGTGAACGAGGGGCGGATGACGATCGGATAGCCCATCTCGGCGGCGATGGCGAGCCCCTCATCCAGACTGCGGGCGATCTGCGAGCGGGGCGTCTCGAGGCCGATTTCGCGCATGGCGTTGCGAAAGAGCCCGCGGTCTTCGGCCATGTCGATCGCGGCACGCTGCGCGCCGATCAGCTCGACGCCGAACCGATCGAGCACACCCTCGCGCACCAGGTCGAGCGCCGTGTTGAGCGCAGTCTGCCCGCCCATGGTGGGCAACAGCGCCGCCGGGCGCTCCTTCTCGATGATGCGCGCCACGGTGCGCCAGTTGACCGGCTCGATGTAGACCGCGTCGGCCATTTCCGGATCGGTCATGATGGTCGCGGGGTTGGAGTTGACCAGGATGACCCGGTAGCCTTCCGCACGCAGCGCCTTGCAGGCCTGCGCGCCGGAGTAGTCGAATTCGCAGGCCTGGCCGATGACGATGGGGCCTGCGCCGATGATCAGGATGCTCTGGATGTCGTTGCGCTTGGGCACGAACGGATCTCTGTCAGCGAATGGTGGCTTGTGCCCGGGCGTGCCCCTCGGCTTCGCGCAGCTTCACCTGCAGGCGGCGCAGCATGAGCTGGATGAATCGCTCGAACAGCGGCTTGACGTCGTGGGGGCCGGGGCTCGCCTCAGGGTGCCCCTGGAAGCCGAACACCGGCTGACCCCTGAACGCAAGGCCCTGGAGCGAGCCGTCGAACAGGGAGCGGTGCGTGGGCAGCACATTGGCAGGCAGCGTCGATTCATCGACCGCGAAACCGTGATTCTGGCTGGTGATGAGCACGCGGCCGGTCTCAAGATCCTGCACGGGATGGTTGGCGCCGTGGTGGCCGAACTTCATCTTGATGGTGCGCGCCCCGCTCGCGAGCCCGAGGATCTGATGTCCCAGACAGATGCCGAACAGCGGCAGATCGGTCTCGAGAAAGGCGCGCGTGGCGCGGATTGCGTACTCACAAGGCTCCGGATCTCCCGGCCCGTTCGAGAGAAACACCCCGTCCGGATTGAGCGCGAGCGCCTCCTCGGCAGCCGTTTCCGCCGGCACCACCGTCATCCGGCAGCCGAAGTCCGCGAGCAAGCGCAGGATGTTGCGCTTGATGCCGAAATCGTAGGCCACCACGTGCAGCCGCTGGTGCGCGCGCAGCAGGCGCGCACTCTGCGGCCAGACGCTGCCCTCGTTCCATTGGTAGCTGCGCTTGGTGGTGACCACCTTGGCGAGATCCATGCCCTTCAAGCCCGGGAACTTGCGCGCAGCCTTCGCCGCCGCCGCCTCATCGGCCTTCTCGCCCGTCATGATGCAACCGGCCTGAGCGCCGCTTTGGCGCAGGCGCCGGGTGAGACGGCGCGTATCGATGCCGGCGATGGCCACCACCTTGGCGCGCTCGAGGAACTCCCCGAGCGACTCGTTGGCGCGCCAGCTGCTTGCCTTGAAGGGCAGATCGCGGATGATGAGTCCGGCGGCATATACGCGGGCGGACTCCAGATCCTCGGGCGTCGCGCCCGTATTGCCGATGTGCGGACAGGTGAGCGTGACGATCTGACGGGCATACGACGGGTCGGTGAGAATTTCCTGGTAGCCCGTCAACGCGGTGTTGAAAACGACTTCGCCGGTGGTGTTGCCTTTGGCACCAATCGACTGGCCGCGGAAGACGGTGCCATCCGCCAGTGCCAGTACTGCCGGGACGCTCACTGCGATGATTCCTCTCTAGGTTGTCGGATCGGCTCGCGAATCAGTCGGCCAAGCGCCCGTCACGCGCCCGAGGGCGACAGGCTCGGCGCTTCGAGATCGACGACTTGCACATATACAAAGCGGGAGGCGTTCTTGCGAACGACCTCCCGCCTTGCGTGGACTAACCCGCACACGAATCGGACTAACCCGCACACGGATCAGGTGGAAATTTTACGGGGGTCGGCTGCGGGTGTCCATGGAAAATCCTGGCGGCACGGCCGGCGCAAAGCCGCGGGGAACGTCTCAACTTATTGATTTTTAAACAAAATATCGCGCATCGTGTAGCGTCCCGCCGGCTGTCGGGCAAGCCAGAGCGCAGCCCTCAGCGCACCGCGAGCGAAGATGGCGCGATCGGTCGCCTGGTGCGAGAGACTCAGCCGCTCGCCCAGACCGGCGAACCATACCTCGTGCTCCCCGACCACATCCCCGCCGCGCATCACCGCGAAGCCGATTTCCCCCTGCCTGCGCGGGCCTGTCCGGCTCGCGCCCACGGCTGCGGTCGCCTCCCCGGCGGGCAGATTCCGTCCCTCGGCCGCGGAGCGGGCGAGCGCGAGCGCCGTGCCGGAAGGCGCGTCCGATTTCATGCGGTGATGCTTCTCGAGAATCTCGATATCGAACTGCGGCGGAAGGGCCCGGGCGGCGATACGCACGAGCTCGGCGAGCAGCGTCACCCCGAGGCTGGTGTTGGGGGCGACCAGCAGGGCGATGTCCCGCGAGGCAGCCTCGAGCTCGGCCTCGGACAGCTGCGGCGCAAAGCCGGTGGTGCCGATCAGCAACGGTTTGCCGGCGGCACGGCACGCGCTCAGATGCGCAAGCGCCGCCTGCGGCTGGGAGAAATCGACGACCACATCCGCTGTCCCCAGGGTGGCGGGCAGATCGGCGGTCACCGCAATCCCGAGCCGCCTACCGGCCGGCTCGCCGGCGTCCCGCCCAAGACTGGGGCTGTGAGCGGAAGCGACCGCCCCGGTGATCGCAAGATCCGCAAACTCCGGTGCCGTGCGCAACAGCGCCTGCCCCATGCGGCCGGTGACCCCAACGATGACTGCGCGGGTTTTCTGCATCACGGCGTGAATGAAGGAGCTCAGGCCCCTGAGAAGAAGCGCTTCACCCCCTCGAAGAAGCCCTTTTCCCTCGGCGCGTGACGTGAGCCGCCGTGCTTGAGGGACTGCTCGAGCTTGTGGATGAGCTCCTTTTGCTCGACCGACAGGTGCACGGGGGTCTCAACGACCACACGGCAGAAGAGATCACCGCGCGAGCTGCCACGCACCGGCTTCACGCCCTTGTCCCGCAACCGGAATACGCGGCCGGACTGGGTCTCAGCCGGAATCTTGAGCGCGACATTGCCGTCGAGCGTGGGCACTTCCACGGTGCCGCCAAGCGCCGCCGTAGCGAAGCTGATCGGCACTTCACAGGAAAGGTGCTCGCCATCACGCTCGAAGATCGGATGCTCGCGAACGTGCACCTCGACATAGAGGTCTCCCGGCGGTCCGCCGTTGCGGCCTGCCTCGCCTTCTCCGGCAAGCCGGATGCGGTCGCCGGTGTCGACGCCGGCGGGGATCTTCACCGAGAGCTTGCGGCTCCGACGCACCCGCCCCTGGCCAAAGCAGGAGTCGCAGGGGTTGCGGATGAGCGTGCCGGTGCCGCGGCATTTGGGACAGGTCTGCTGCAGCTGAAAGAAGCCCTGGGAGATGCGCACCTGACCGGCGCCGCCGCAGGTATCGCAGGTGGCCGGTGAGCTGCCCTTGGCCGCCCCGCTGCCGTGGCAAGCTTCGCATTCGACGAGCTTCGCCACCTCGACCTCGACAGTATGGCCGAACACGGCCTGATGCAGATCGAGCTCGAGCTCGTAGCGCAGGTCCGCGCCACGGAAAACCTGGGATCGTCCGCCGCGGCTTGCCGCCCCGAAGATGTCGCCGAAGACATCGCCGAAGATATCACCGAACGCATCCGCCGGACTGGGCCCCGCCCGGCCGCGGCCGCCGGCTGCCGCAGCCTCCACCCCTGCATGGCCGTACTGATCGTACGCGGCGCGCTTCGGCTGATCCGTGAGCACCTCATAGGCCTCCTTCGCCTCCTTGAAGCGCTCTTCGGCCTCCGTGTCGCCCGGATTGCGATCCGGGTGATACTTCATTGCCAGACGCCGATAGGCCTTCTTGATCTCCGCCTCGGTCGCCGTCTTCGGTACCTCGAGTACCTTGTAGTAATCGCGTTTGGCCATGCAGCAATGTTAGCGCGAATCATACGCGCGCACGCTAAAAGTCAGGTGTCGGAACTCTCCAT
>JAJZVF010000146.1 GCA_021845825.1 Pseudomonadota bacterium
GGCGGCGACAAGCGTAGCCCGGCGCACCACGGGCGCCGCAGGCATCGTGGCTGCGCTCCTCAGCGCGTTCGCGGTGTACGAAGGCTTGCTCTTTGCCGCCGGCATGCTCGCAGGCGCGGTGACCCAAGAGGCCTTCACTCCCGCCATTGTGGGCCGGGTCCTGGCGTTCAACGCGGCAACGTTCGCCGGACTGCTGGCGGTGAAAGCGCTGCAGCCGCGCAACGGTCGTTGCGCGCATGGTCTGCGGGAGGTGACGGGGTTCTGACCGTACGCATGCTCCCGGGCCCGTTGTGTCCCGGCCGGGCGCAACGGGCGATTTCCGGGCGGGTTGGCAGAGGGCCTAGCGTGGAGCCTCTTTGCGCAACCGCACCAGCCCCTCCTGGGCAGTGCTCGCCACCAGCCGCCCGTCCCGTGAATACACTCCGGCACGGGCAAAACCTCTGGCCCCCGAGGCACTCGGGCTCTCGACCGCGTAGAGCAGCCACTCGTCCACGCGCAGCGGACGATGAAACCACATGGCGTGATCGATGCTCGCCATGAAGAGCTTGCCGCTGAACGACGGCAGCCCGTGCGGCAACGTCGCGGTATCTAGCAGGAAATAATCCGACAGGTAGGCGAGCAGACGCCTATGCAGGCCCTCGTCGTCCGGCAGCCTGTCGACCGCACGAAACCAGACCTGCCGCGCCGGCGGCGCCCGGCGCGCGCTCAAGAACTCCATGGGCTGGACCAGGCGGAACTCGAACGGCCGCGGACGCTCGAGAAAGCGCCGCACGCCCTCCGGCAGGTACGCGAGCATCTCCTGCGGCGGCCGGCTCGAATCCGGCAGCGTCTCCGGCGCCGGGACGGAGGGCATCTCGAGCTGGTGATCGAATCCCTCCTCCACGATCTGGAAGGACGCCGCCATGTTGAAAATCGGCGCGCCGTGCTGCAAGGCAACCACGCGGCGGTTGCAGAACGCGTGCCCGTCGAGGCTGCGGTCCACCTGGTAAACGATGGGTGCACTGAAATCGCCGCGGCGCAGGAAGTAGGCATGCAGCGAATGCACGATGCGGCCCTCCACGGTGGCGGCGGCGGCGGTGAGCGCCTGGCCGAGCACCTGGCCGCCGAATACCTGCGGACTGCCGATATCGCGGCTCTCGCCGCGAAACAGGTTCACCTCGAGCGGCTCGAGGTCGAGAAGCTTGACGAGATCGGCAAGACGGGGATCCATCGGTTCTCCCGAGTGTGGTATCGAGATGGCGGTCGCCCGGCTACGGAGGCGGCGGCCGAAAGCCAGGCTTTACTGCTCGCCACCGCGCCCGGGCGGGCAGGCGCCCGGATCCGGCGCATCATTCTCAGTCCGGCACCCCCAGGCGCTGGTGCATGACGGGGCTGGTGGTCGTGTACTGGAGGAACTGGCGTTTCTCGGGATACAAGTGATGCTGGATGCCGAAGGCGGCCAGCGCCGCCTCGTGGAACCCCGACAGGATTAGCTTTTTCTTGCCCGGGTAGGTGTTGATGTCGCCCACGGCGAACACGCCCGGGAGGCTGGTCTGGAATCTCTCCGTGTCGACTTTGAGAGCCTTTCTCTCAAGCTCCAGACCCCATTCGGCGATCGGCCCGAGCTTGGGATGCAGCCCGAAGAACACCAGCAGCTGCTCCGCCTCGAGCGCAAGCACGCCGGCGGGCGTCTTCACGTTGACGCCGCGCAGCGTGCCGTCGCGGACAAGCAGCGACTCCGGCAGCGCCTCGTGCAGGCGCATGCGCCCCGCCGCAACCAGTTCCTTCATCCTGGCGACCGAAGCGGGCGCGGCGCGGAACTCGGCGCGTCGATGCACCAGTGTCAGGCTTTTGACCCGCGACACCAGCTCGAGCGTCCAGTCGAGCGCGGAGTCTCCGCCGCCGAAGATGACGATGTGCTTGCCCTCGAGCGCGGCGGCATCCCTGACACGATAGCCGATGGCGCCGCCTTCGAAAGGCTCCGCCCCCGCAAGTCCCAGGCGCCGCGGCTGGAACGAGCCGACACCGGCCGCGACGACCACGGCGCCGGCGTTGAATCTCGTCCCGGCCGCGGTGATCAGCGAAAAACGCCCGTCCTCGCGCCGCGCGAGCCCGGTAACCTCCTGGGCGAGGTGAAAGCGCGGCTGGAAGGGCTTGATCTGCTCCATCAGCCGGTCGATCAGCTCCTGAGCACCGCAGACCGGCAGCGCCGGAATGTCATAGATGGGCTTTTCGGGATAGAGCTCCGTGCACTGTCCCCCCGGATGAGCGAGCGAGTCGACCACATGAGCGCTGATCCCGAGAAGGCCCAGCTCGAACACCTGGAAAAGGCCGCAGGGCCCCGCACCGATGATGACCACCTCGGCGTCTATGGACTCGCCGCCGGCTTTCCCGGACTCGAGATCGATCTCACTCACGCGCAGCTCTGCCTTTTCCGGGTGCAAAGCCGCTATCTTAAATGAGGCGCTTGCGCTGCGCAGTCCCGGCCGACCGGCACACGGGATCCTTCAGGCGCGGCCCGCGTTCGAATCGGTCGGGGTATGGAAATACTCGCTCTCGGCGGCGAGCTGCTCGATCAAGCGCTTGAGCTCGGCCATGCGCCCCTCGGCCGTACTGATCGGCATGCAGTCCTGGCAGCGCGGATCGCCGCACGGTTGGCGCGAATACAACCAGTACTGCAGCGCACCGGCAAGCAGCCCATCGGCGATGTCCCACAGGTCTGCATCCCGGTCCTTATCCGCCATCCGATTGCCCAGATCGACAGCTTTAGTGAATGCAGAGTCAAAAGTATCAGCGATTTCTGTCATGGGCCGTCTTCTACCACATCCGCGTAGTATAAAGCATACCTCCCGGCCGCATGGCGCACGGCTTCGGCCCGGATGAAGATTGAGCTTCCCACATCTACGCTCCGCGCGCCGCGCAAGGCTCTCCAACCGCAGCCGTGCGCACGCGAACTGTGGCTGAACCTATGCCGCTGCGGGCAAATCCGGAAGCCTGCCAGGCTCAAGGCCCGACCCTAAGCCCGGCAGGCCTGCAAGAAGGCATCGCGGGCGCGCACGCCGATATCGGGCTGGTCGGTGAAGAAACCGTCGATGCCGGCCGCGAGAAAGCGGCTGAGCTCGCTCGTCAGGTCGCCACGGTCCGCGTCTTTGGCCGAGGAGCGCAGCTGCGCGGGCAGAAAGGCGTTTTCCGCACGAAAGGTCCAGGGATTGACGCGCAGCCCCGCGGCATGCGCGTCGGCAACGAGCGCGGTCGGCTCGGCGAGCCCACCGCGGGCATCCCGAGCAATGACCAGCGATTTCTCAGGTCCGATCGCCGAGGCATAGGCGGCCACCTGCGCCAGGCCCGCCGGGGAGAGCAGATCGGCGAAAGTGCGCGCATCGCCCGAGGCAACGAAATCGGCCGGCGCGCCCTCGGCCTCGAGGAGCTGCACCCGCGGCAATCGGCTGAGCAGACTCAAGGCTTGCAGGATCGAGGGCTCGAACGACTGTAGAAACACCCCGGCATCGGGCCCGCGGCAAGCATGACGCTCGAGCGTCTCGATGAGCGGCTCGGCCACCGGCAGGCCGAGCGCCTCGAAATAATTCGGATGCTTGATCTCGGGATACAGGCCGATCGGCGCCGGCGGCGGCAAGCCGCGCGCGAGCGCATGCGCGCGCCTCTGCCGTCCGACCTCCTCCCGCAGCAAGAGGATTTCCTCCAGCGTGGCGATCTCGAAGCGCCCGTCGAAGCGGCGGTTGTCGGGCCTCAGGTCCGGGATGCGCTCGCGCGCCCGCAGGGTCTTCAACTCCTCCAGGGTGAAGTCCTCGGTGAACCAGCCCGTCACGGCCTTCCCGTCGATCGTTTTCGTGGTGCGCCGGGCTGCGAAGCGCGCGTGTCGCGCCACATCCGTCGTGCCGCCCAGCTCGTTTTCATGACGGGCCACCAGCGTCCCGTCCCGGGTCATGACCAGATCCGGCTCGAGGGCATCGGCCCCCTGCTCGAGCGCGAGCCGATACGCCGCGAGCGTATGCTCCGGGCGATATCCGCTCGCCCCCCGATGACCTATGACGGTGGGCTTCTGCATAGACTTGTGCCGCTTGCTACACTGGCCGCATGGGGCTGACCGAGCATGACATTTATCTTTTCCGCGAGGGCACCCATGGACGGGCCTACGAGAAGCTCGGCGCCCACCCGCTGGCGGCCGATCCGAGTCGCGCGGCCGGCACCCGTTTCGCGGTGTGGGCTCCAAACGCCGCCTCGGTCTCGCTAGTCGGAGATTTCAACGGCTGGAACGTGCAGGCCCACCCCCTCGCGCCTCGTCGCGACTCATCGGGGATCTGGGAAACCTTCGTTCCGGGCATCGGCCCCGGGACGCTCTATAAGTATCACATAGTGTCGCGTCACCGGAACTACACGGTCGACAAGAGCGATCCTTACGCGTTTCATTGCGAACGGCCGCCGCGCACCGCCTCGGTCGTCTGGGATCTCGCCTATGAGTGGGGTGACGAGGGCTGGCTTGCCTCCCGCGCCCGGGCCAATGCCCTGGATGCACCCTGGTCGATCTACGAGCTGCACCTGGGCTCGTTCATGCGGGTCCCGCAGGAGCAACAACGCTGGCTCACCTACAGGGAGCTTGCGCACGCGGTGGCCGATTATGTGACCGAGATGGGCTTCACGCATGTCGAGCTGCTGCCGGTCATGGAGCACCCTTTCTACGGCTCCTGGGGCTATCAGGTGACGGGCTACTTCGCGCCCACCTCCCGCTACGGCACGCCGCAGGATTTCATGTACTTCGTCGATCACCTGCACCGGCGGGGCATCGGCGTGATTCTCGACTGGGTGCCCTCGCACTTCCCGGCCGACGAGCACGGGCTCAGCTTTTTCGATGGCACGCACCTCTACGAGCACGCCGACCCGCGCCAGGGCCATCACCCGGATTGGAACAGCTCGATCTTCAACTACGGCCGCGCCGAAGTGCGCAACTTTCTCCTGAGCAGTGCCCTGTTCTGGCTGGACGTCTACCATGTCGATGCGCTGCGAGTGGACGCGGTCGCCTCCATGCTCTACCTCGATTACGCTCGGCGCGACGGCGAATGGATTCCCAACCGCTTCGGGGGCAACGAGAACCTGGAGGCGGTGGAGTTTCTAAGGCAGCTCAACCTCGCCGTCTACCGCGACCACCCGGATACGCAGACGATCGCCGAAGAGTCGACCGCCTGGCCCATGGTCTCGCGGCCCGTGTACCTCGGCGGACTCGGGTTCGGCATGAAATGGAACATGGGCTGGATGCACGACACGCTCAAGTACTTCGCCGCCGACCCGGTGTATCGCAAGTACCATCACAGCCAGATCACCTTCAGCCTCTGGTACGCGTTCAACGAGAACTTCGTACTGCCGCTCTCCCATGACGAGGTGGTGCACGGCAAAGGATCGCTCCTCGGCAAGATGGTGGGCGATGACTGGCGGCGCTTCGCGGGGCTGCGGCTGCTGTACGGCTATCTCTGGACCCACCCGGGCAAGAAACTGCTGTTCATGGGCGGGGAGTTCGGCCAGTGGAGTGAATGGGGGCACGAGGAGAGCCTGCAGTGGCATCTGCTCGAGCACGCGCCGCACGCGGGACTGTGCAAATGGGTCAAGGACCTGAACCGCATGTACCGCTCGACCCCGGCGCTGCACGAGCGCGATTTCAGCGCCGAGGGCTTCGAGTGGATCGATTGCGACAATGCCGACGACAGCGTCATCGTGTACCTGCGCCGGGGACGGCAACCCGCGGACTGGGCCCTGGTCGCCTGCAATTTCACGCCCGTGCCCCGTAACGGCTATCGAGTCGGCGTGCCGCTCGGCGGCCGCTGGCTCGAGCGCCTCAACAGCGATGCGCCCGAATACGGCGGCAGCGGCTGCGGCAACCTGGGCGGCGTTGAGGCGACCAGTGCGCCCTCCCACGGCCGTGCATATTCCGTGAGCCTGCACCTGCCGCCGCTCGCGGTGATCGTGCTGATGCCAGCTTAAACCGGCGCCGGCGCCCGGCCCAGTGCGGCGGGCTCATAAAGCGTGGCTTCCCCCGCCGCTCGCCGCCTGCGGCGGCAGGCAGATCCCTCTGCCCGCACCCCGCCTGCGCCTGCGCTTGCTGCTACGGCGGACGCGGCGGTCCGCCCCCAACGCCGCGCCGCCCCCGAGGCGCTTGCGCGCCCTGTGGCCCATATGTATTATCATCATCATAATATTTACGGGGCCGCCGCAGCGAGAGTGCAGAGCATGAACCACGACGTCATCATCACTTGCGCCGTGACCGGCGACGACACCAAGGTCACCAAGAGCCCGCACTGCCCGGTCACTCCGCAGCAGATCGCGGCGGCAGCGGTGGATGCAGCCAAGGCGGGCGCGGCGATCGTGCACATCCATGTGCGCGATCCTGAGACGGGCGCCTTCAGCATGGAGACACGCCACTACCGCGAGGTCGTCAAGCATATTCGTGAGAGCGGCGTCGATGTCATCGTCAATTTGACGTGCGGCATGGGCGGTTACATCTGCATCGGGGAGCACGGCCTGGACGACACCCCCGCACCGGGCACGGACTTCGTCAGCCAGGAGCGGCGCATGCAGCATGTGATCGATCTGTGCCGCGAAGGGCTGTACCGGCCGGACATCGCCACCCTGGACTGCGGCAGCCTCAACTTCGGCGACGGCAACCGCGCCTACGTGTCCACACCGGACTATCTGCGGCGCGGAGCCGCCATCCTGCGCGACCTGGGCGTCAAGCCGGAGCTGGAAGTGTTTGACACCGGTAACCTGTGGTTCGTGCGCAAAATGGTCGACGAAGGGCTGATTCCCGCCCCTGCGCTC
>JAJZVF010000147.1 GCA_021845825.1 Pseudomonadota bacterium
CGACCCTCTGCTCCCAAAGCAGATGCGCTACCAGACTGCGCCATGCCCCGAATTGCACCGTATGGACCGGACCTCCGCCGTGACGCTCCCGCACAGCGCGGGCGACGGATCTGATCTTCCGGGCGCCCCGGGATGATATGCGAGAATCGGCGCCCCCGCAAAGCACAGGTCCACGAGCTCCATGATTGCACAGGTGATCGACGGGCGAAAACTGGCCGCCGAGGTCAAACATGAGGTGCGCACCGCCGTCGAAGCGGCGCTCGACCGGGGTCGGCGGCGCCCGGCGCTCGCCGTCATCAAGGTCGGCGACAATCCGGCCTCCGAGGTCTACGTGCGCAACAAGCGCAAGGCCTGCGAAGAGGTCGGCATTCGCTCGGTGGCCCACGATCTACCGCAGGCCACCTCGCAAGTCGCTCTGCTGTCCCTCATCGACGAGCTCAACCGCGACCCCGCGATCGACGGCATCCTGGTGCAGCTGCCGCTGCCCGCGCAGATCCTCTCCACCGCCATCATCGAGAAGATCGACCCGACCAAGGACGTCGACGGTTTCCACCCGTACAACGTCGGACGGCTCGTACAGCGCATCCCCCTCATCCGCCCCTGCACGCCCTACGGAGTCATCAGGCTTCTGCAGTGGATCGGCGCCCCGCTCAAGGGCCGGCACGCCGTGGTCGTCGGCGCCTCCAACATCGTCGGCCGCCCGATGTCCCTCGAGCTGCTGCTCACGGGGGCCACTACCACCGTCTGCCACCGCTTCACCACGGATCTGCGCTCCCATGTCATCCGCGCGGACCTCCTCATCGTCGCGGCGGGCAAGCCGAGCCTGGTGCCCGGCGAATGGATCAAGCCCGGCGCGATAGTCATCGACGTCGGCATGAACCGCCTGGACAACGGCAAGCTGGTGGGCGATGTGCAATTCGAGGAAGCCCGCGAGCGCGCCGGCTGGATCACCCCGGTCCCGGGCGGGGTGGGCCCGATGACCGTGGCCATGCTGATGCACAACACGCTCGAGGCCTTTCAGCGCCGCCACGAACCGGGTCGTTAGGTCCCGCGGCGGCAACGCACTACCGGCGCAGGCGGCAGGACCGTGCCGGTCGCCGCGCGCCCATCACAGTTCCGCTCATCGGGTCCCTGCGCACGCGTGCCACCGCGTAGAGTGCAGATCACCGGCTGCGAAAGCCTTCCTCCCCCTGCAGCGAGGCTTGTCCCATGATCAACGCACTCACGACGAATGTCAGTCTCTGGCCGCCTGCCTCGACCACCGGCGGCTCGACCACGGGTGCCTCGAGTGTCTCGCAGAGCCAGAATCCGCTGCTCGCCGGTCTCGGCGGCAGCAGCACCGGCTCGAGCGACCTCGCGAGTTTCCTGAGCGCGCTCGATGGGGCGAGCTCGAGCAACCCAAGCAGCGGCAGCGTCAGCTCGAGCACCCCGCAAAGTGCGCCGAACAGCCTCACCGCGTTCCTGAGTGCGTTGCGCAGCCAGCTTGCCACTTCGGCGTCCGTGTCCGCCGCCGGCAGCGACACCGCATCGGGCGCGACGGCAACGGTGGGCAGCTCCGGCACCGCCCACCAGATCGCCGCCGCTCACCCTGGCCATCACGGGCACCATGGCCATGGCGGCGGCGCAGCGCTCATGAAAATACTGGCGCAACAGTCGAGCCCCGGCACCACGACCAATGGCGTCAGCGGCTCGGCGAGCACCACGTCGCTGAACACCTCCGCCTGAGGCAAGCGACCCGGCCGGGTCGGGTCAGGCTCGTCGCCAGAGCGTCCCGCCGCCCGGCCTGTCCTCGAGTACCACCCCGAGAGCCGCCAGCTCGTCGCGGATCCGGTCGGACTCGGCCCAATTTTTCGCCGCGCGGGCCGCGGCCCGCGCCTCGATCCTCCGTTCGATCTCGGCATCCTCGACACCGCCCGCCGGGGCGGCGGCCGAAGCGGCGTCGGCCGGTGCGCGCATGCCTCCCTTCGCCTGCCGCAGCCACTGCTCGGCGCTCACCCGGGCAAGGCCGAGCACTTGCGCCAGAGATCTCAGCTCTGCGGCAAGCCCGGCGGCGCGCCGCTCATCGCCCGCGTCCTTGGCGGTGTTGACCTCGCGCGTGAGCGTCTGCAGGACCGCCAGTGCCTCCGGGGTGTTGAAGTCATCGTCCATGACCTCGCGAAACCGCAGGCCATGGCGCGACTCGGCCGCGGCAGCCTCCGGCAGACCCCGCAGCGCGAGATAGATCCGCTGCAACGCCGCATCGGCCTGCTCGAGCTGCTCGAGCGAGTAGTTGATGGGCCCGCGGTAATGACTCGAGAGCACGAAATAGCGCAGCACCTCCGGATGGCGCAGCTGCGCCAGCACCTCGCGCACGGTGAAAAAATTGCCGAGCGACTTCGACATCTTCTCGTTGTCGACGTTGACGAAACCGTTGTGCATCCAGATTTCGGCGAACCGCTCGCCGGTGGCCGCACAGGACTGCGCGATCTCGTTCTCGTGATGCGGGAACTTCAGGTCTATGCCGCCGCCGTGGATGTCGAAATGCGCCCCGAGGAGCGCCACCGACATGGCCGAGCACTCGATGTGCCAGCCCGGACGCCCCGGGCCCCACGGTGAATCCCATGCCGGCTCGCCCGCCTTGGCGTGCTTCCACAGCACGAAATCCAGAGGATCGCGCTTGGCTTCGTCCACCTCGACACGGGCCCCGGCGCGCAGATCCGAGAGGCGCTTGCCCGAGAGCCGGCCGTAGCCCTCGAACTTCGCCACGGCGTACATCACATCGCCGTTCACCGCCACGTAGGCGTAGCCGCGCTGGAGCAGCCTGCCTACCATGTCGATGATGTGCGGCAGGTGGGCTGTGGCGCGCGGCTCGAAGTCCGGCCGCGCAATACCGAGCTGCGCGCAGTCTTCGTTCATGGCGGCGATGAAGCGTTCGGTGAGCGCCTCGATCGGCTCGCCGTTCTGCGCGGCGCGCCGGATGATCTTGTCGTCGATGTCCGTGATGTTGCGTACGTAGGTCAGCTGGTAGCCGCGCCAGCGCAGGTAGCGCGCCACGACGTCGAACGCGATCAGCATGCGTGCATGGCCTATGTGCAGGTAGTCATACACCGTGATGCCGCAGACATACATGCGTACCGCGCCAGGCGCGATGGGCCTCAGGAGCTGCTTCTCTCCGGTGAGCGAGTTGTGAATGCGGATCATGTTCGCAATGGTACTTTCCGGGTCGTGCGGAGCGCGTGCAGGATGGGTGTCTCTCTCGGCCTATGCGAAGCGTTGCAGGCGTTCGAGCGCCTGGCCGGCCGGCATGGCCCTCACCAGCGGGGCGAGCTCCGGGCCGTGCGGGCAACCGGTGAGCGCAAGGCGCAGCGGCAGGTACAGTTCCGCCCCCTTCCGGCCCGTCGCGGCGCGCACGGCCGCGGCGATCGCCGGCAGATCGTTTCCACACTGCGCGGCGGCCTGCGCGGCCGCTGCAAAATAGGCGCTGCCGGCGGCCTTGACGGCCTGTTCGGCCTCGGGCGAAAGGGTGGGCGGACCCCCGAACACGATCTGCACCCATGGCTGCGCGTCCTGCGGCAGCACCACATTCGGCAGCACGGCGGCGATGAACGCGTTCGCGGCCGGCGGATCCAGACCCGGCGGCAGCAGCGCACCGAGCCAGGAGCACGCCTCTGCGGCCGAGAGACGCTGGGCGGTCTCCTTCTGCCAGACCGCAAGCTGCCGCTCATCGAAATGCGAAGGCGCGCGCCCCAGGTGAGCCACATCGAACGTACGGGCCATGGCGGGAAGATCAAGCACCGCGTGCTCGGCGCCCGAGTGTCCCAGGCGAAAGAGGTAATTGGTGAGCGCCTGCGCATGATAGCCGCGCTCGCGAAACTCGCGGACGCTGGTCGCCCCGTGCCGCTTGGAAAGCGGCGCGCCGTCGGACCCGACGATGAGCGACACATGCCCGTAGCGGGGAGCGGGCAGGCCCAGGGCCCCGAGTACCAGGAGCTGTCGCGGCGTGTTCGCCAGATGATCCTCCCCGCGCAGCACCTGCGTGACGCCCATGCAGGCATCGTCCACGGCATTGCAGAAGAAGAACGCCGCCGAGCCGTCGGCCCGCCGGATGACGAAATCCCCGATGTCATCGGAGAGGAAGCTCTGCGGACCATGCACCAGGTCGATGAACTCGAGCCGCCGGCCCGGCGGCACACGAAAGCGCGTCGTGGGCCTGAGCCCCTGCGCCCGCCGCCGCTGCCGTTCCGCGGGTGAGAGATTCCGGCAGGTGCCGGCGTAGCGCGGCGGGCGGCCCGAGGCGCGCTGCGCGCGGCGGGCGGCCTCGAGCTCGAGCGGCGTGCAGAAGCACGGATAGACCATGCCCTGGCTCTCCAGGGCCTGGAAGAACCGCTCGTACAGCGCCCCGCGCTGCGACTGGTGGTAGGGGCCGCGCTCATCCTCGCGACCGGGGCCGGCATCCCAGGCAAGTCCCAGCCAGCTTAGGTCCTCGAGCAGCGCCGCGGTGTGCTGCGCGTCGCTGCGCTCCGCATCGGTGTCCTCGATGCGCAGCAGAAAGCGCCCGCCCGCGTGGTGCGCCAGCAGGAAGTTGAAAAGCGCCGTGCGCGCGTTGCCGAGGTGCAGCTCCCCGGTGGGGCTGGGTGCGAAGCGCGTCGTGGGGCCGCGGGCGAACGCCTCGCGGCCTGTGCTGTCCATTCCGTTCATACCCCACAATAGTACGAGAAACTCGTACGCCGGACTCGGGCGGATCTGCCGACCGCGCCGCGGCGCTGATAAGATGCCCCCGCTATCCCGGATGGCTAGGAGGACTGATGCACAAGCGGTCTTGGACTCGGGCACGCCGGCTCGCGGGCGCCATGGCGGTCTTCGGCTTGAGCGTGCTCTGCGGGCCGGCCGCGCGGGCGCAGAATGCGCAACCGAACCCTGAAGTGCGGGTGACGACCAATATGGGCTCGTTCGTCATAGAGCTCAGACCGAATCGAGCGCCGCTCACGGTGGCAAACTTCCTGCACTACGTGCGCACAGGCTTCTACACCAACACCCTGTTCCACCGGGTGGTCTCCAACTTCATCATCCAGGGCGGCGGCCACGAGGCGAGCCCACCCTACGCGTTGAAGCCGACCGGCCCGCCCGTCGTCAACGAATCCGGCAACGGCCTCGAAAACAAGCGCGGCACGGTCGGCCTCGCCCGCGCAGTCGGCCCGGACACCGGCAACTCGCAGTTCTACATCAATCTCGTCGACAATCCGGAGCTCGACCCCCTGCCCACCCGCTGGGGCTACACCGTCTTCGGCAAGGTGATCCAAGGGATGAGCGTCGTTGACGCCATCGGCGAGGTGCCCACGGGCTCGTTCGGGCCGTTCAAACGGGATGCGCCTCTGAAACCCGTGGTCATCGAGAGCATCGAGGTCATCAGGCCGCCCGGGCTCGGCTCGCCCGCAAACGCGCCCTCCGGGTCCGCGGCGACGCCGGGCGCGAGTGCGATGCCGCCGGTCAAGACGGCTCCGCCGTCCGCTTCGGGCTCCGCGAGCTCAGGCTCCGCTTCCTCCGCGCCCGCGCGCGCCAAGTCCGCGGCCAAACCGGTCGCCACGCCTGCCCCGGCGGCCGGACATCCAAGCCCCGGCTCATGACCTGCAGGCAGGCCGAGCGGACCCTCTTCGTCTCGGACGTGCATCTGGACGCCGGCGCGCAGGAAAGCCAGCGGCAATTCCTGGATTTCCTGCGCACCGAGGCCACGCGCGCCGATACGCTGTACATCCTGGGAGACCTTTTCGAGAGCTGGGTGGGCGATGACGCCGGGGACAACGGGCCCGTCCTCGCCGCGCTCGCGGAGCTCACCGGCCGAGGTGTCGCCTGCTTTCTGCTGCACGGCAATCGCGATTTTCTCATCGGGCAGCGCTTCTGCGACCGGACCGGCTGCCGGCTGCTGCCCGATCCCGTGGCCGTGGAGCTCGGCGGGGAGCGGGTGCTGCTGACCCACGGAGATGCTCTGTGTACGGACGATCGTGCGTATCAGGAGCTGCGCACCGTCGTGCGCACCGACGCCTGGCAGCGCCGCTTCCTCGCTCTGCCTTTGGCCGCCCGCTCGTTGCTTGCGAACGAAGCGCGCGCCGGCAGCCGCGCCCACACCGCGCGCACCGCTCCTACCATCATGGACGTCAATGGCCAAGCTGTGGAACGGGTCTTGCGCGCCACGCGGGCGCGGCGAATGATCCATGGCCACACCCATCGCCCGGCCGTGCACGATGCCCTGATCGAGGGTCGCCCCGTCGAGCGCATCGTACTCGGCGCCTGGTACGAGCAAGGCAGCTACCTGCTCTACCGGGGCGGCCGCTACGAGCTGCACACCCTGCCCCGATAGGATCGATCGACCCCCAGCCGCTTGCGGCTCAGCGGGCGAGCCAACCTTGCGACTCCTCCGATGAGCCGGCCGTGCGGGTGAGGCGTGCGCCGGCGGAAGCCTCGCTCCCGAGGATTGCCTCCCAGCCCCGAGGCACTGGAAGGCACGGCCACGGTGTGGCCGCGGAGGAGCGATGCGTCAGTGCATGCCGCGTCCGAAGCCCCGGGCTCCAGGCCTCCCATGCATCATCATCATCATCCGTCCGGGCATGGCGGGCATGAGGAGCTTGAACTTCATCATCTGTTCGGGGCTCAGCACCGCGGAGAGCTTCTCCAGGGTCTCGTGGCGCGCTGCCTTGTGCACGGCGCGGGCCTGCTCCATGACCTTCCACATGCTCCGGCGGACCTTGGCGTGCTCCTCGGAGAGGATCGCCTTCACCTTGCCCTGCTGGGCCGGCGTCAGGCC
>JAJZVF010000009.1 GCA_021845825.1 Pseudomonadota bacterium
GGAGTTTCTCGTCGACGGGGGCGAGTTCTACTTCCTCGAGATGAACACGCGCCTGCAGGTCGAGCACACCGTCACCGAGGCGGTGACTGGTCTTGATCTGGTGGAGTGGCAGTTGCGCGTCGCCGCCGCGCAGCCCCTGCCGCTCGCGCAGCCGCAGATCGGCATCAGCGGGCATGCCATCGAAGCGCGGGTGTGCGCCGAGGACCCGGCGCGCGATTTCCTGCCGAGCGCCGGTGTTTTGCGCCTCGCCGAGTGGCCGCAGGGCGAGGGGGTGCGCGTGGATGCGGGCTTCGCCGCAGGAGACACCGTGCCGGCGGTCTATGACTCGCTGCTCGCCAAGGTGATCGCCTGGGCGCCGGAGCGCCAGAGTGCGGCGCACCTGCTGGAGCAGGCCCTGGAGCGGACCTGCCTCGCGGGCGTGCACACCAACGAGCGCTGGCTCAGCCGGATCCTGCGCTCGGCAGTGTTTCTCGAGGCCCGCCACACGGTGGCATTGCTCGGCGAGCGCGGCGGGGAATTCTGCGCCGCGGTGCCGGCGGATGCCGCAGTCCCGGCGCTCGCGGCGCTCGCCGTGCAGGCCGTACCGGGCCGGCGGCCCAACCCCTGGACCCTGGGCGACGGCTTCGCGCCGAATCTGCCGGCGCAGGCCTTCGTCACCTTCTCGACAGCCGGCCGCGAATGCAAGGTGAGGCTGCAGTTCGAGCAGGGCGCGCCGCGCGCGGCGAGCGTCGATGCACAGGATGGCGAGTACTCGGGCGGTTCGGTGGAGGTGGGCGAGGTCAGGTTGGAGGACGGCACCATCGGCGCGCAGCTGCAGGGGCGTTGGCAGCAGGGGCGGTTTTTCCGCGACGGCTCGCACCTGCACCTGTGGGTGGGCGGGAGGCATCACGAGTTCGTGATCGACGATCCGCGCATCCGCGAGTTTGCCGCCTGCGCCGCGACCGGCGGCCTGACGACCCCGCTCCCCGGGGTTGTGTCGGCGGTGATGGTGGGGGCGGGACACAAGGTGCGCGCGGGTGAGCTGCTGATGATCATCGAGGCGATGAAAATGGAGCACCGCATCAGCGCTCCCTTCGACGGCGTCGTCGAGGCCGTGCATTTCTCGCCGGGGGATCGTGTGCCGGAGGGCAGCGAGCTGCTGTCGCTGTCGCCGCGCGCAGACGGCGCGGCTTGAATTTAGGCTCCGTTCAGCTTCCCGAAGGAACAATTCCGGCATCGAAGGCTGAGGGGAGCTGAAGTCCATGAACAGGTCCTTGTTGGTGGGTGTGGCCATAGGCACGGCGAGCGCGGTCGCCGCCGGGGCCTTCGCCGGCTATAGGCTCGGCGCACACGGCTCGCAGGCCGCAGTCGGCGTTGCAAGCGACGCGAACACGTCCGGTCCGGACGGCGGCCGTCAGCGGCGGCACTCGCCGCCTGCGCGCTATGCCCGGGTGGTGCAGGTGATCCCGCTCACACGCCGCGTCGTCACCCCCAAGCAGGCATGTCGTGACGTGACGGTCACGCACAGGCGCCCGGCCGCCGACAACCATCAGGTTATCGGCAGCATCGCCGGCGCGCTGATCGGCGGGCTGCTCGGCAATCAAGTCGGCGGCGGCACGGGCAAGGACATCGCGACCGCCGCGGGCGTGGTCGCCGGCGGCTATGCCGGCAACCGGATCGAGAAGCACATCCAGGACGGTAACACCTACACGACCACGGAGCGGGTCTGCCGCACGGTGTATACGCAGACCCTCGAGCCCGACGGCTATCGGGTGCGGTACCGTCTGAACGGCCGGGAAGGCACCGTGCGCATGGCCCACGACCCCGGGCAGCGGATCCCGGTCCGCAACGGGGTGCCGGTTTTGAGCGGCGGACAAAGCACCTGATCCGGGTGCGAGCGCTGCGGGTGAGCGGCCTCGGAGGCGAAGGAGCGCGCGGGATTGCACAGGCCGGAGGTGCCCGGCGCGAGGGCAGGCCCGGGGATGTGCCGCTTATGGCTTGCGGGAGATCCGGCTCGGCCGAGTGCCGAAGGTCAACGCTTGCGCTGCACGCCCCGACCGGAGACGAAGGCCGAGTCACGATCGAAGAATCGCCAGGGCCGCCGTGCCCACTGTCCGGCGTAATCCACTCCTACGCGCGGGCTGTGTCCGATGCGCACCGCGGGCGCGCGCGGCGGCCGCTCGATCCACAGCACGCTCCCGCAAAGATCCGCCCCATTCAGTCGCAGGTCGATGCCCATCGCCCGGCACAGCAATCCGGGGCCGCAGGTCCGTCCGGCGATCCCGCTCACAGGCTCGGCGGCCCGCAGCAGCACCGCGTGCGGCACCCCTTCGGGGGCCGTAACCACGTTGAGGCAGTGCCAGAAGCCGTAGATGAAGTAGACATACGCGTGGCCGGCCGGACCGAACATGACTTCGGTCCGCGCGGTTCGGCCGCGCGAGGAATGCGCCGCGCGGTCCTGCGGTCCCTGGTACGCCTCGGTCTCGACGATGCGGCCGATGCGCGCGGTGGCGCCGGTTCCGTGCACCAGGTGCATCCCGAGGAGCTCGCGCGCCACGGTCAAGGTGTCCTGCAGGTAAAAGTCGCGAGGGAGCTTGCGTGACAGGTCCATGGAGCCCGGCGTTACAAAGTCCCGCTTGTTGAGCGGTGCCGCACCATTCCGGCCGAGCCTGAGACTGACAGTGCTCGAGGCAGCCTTGCGCACGGCGGTCTGCCTGCCGCCGCAGGTAGCGCGCGGCAGGCAGAGGTCGTGCGTCGCGCACGCCGCGCGGGTGCGGGTGCGGGTGTGACTGAAGTCCACCTCGCGTCGAGCAAAGCAGGCTCAGCCCTCGGTGTCGAGCACCATGCGTACGAGCTGGGCGAAGGACGAGGCACCCATCTTTTCCATGACCCGTGCGCGGTGGATCTCCACCGTTCGCTGGCTCACCCCGAGGTCCGCGGCCACCACCTTGTTGGGTTTGCCGCGGGTGATCAGGGCGAGCACCTCGTGCTCGCGCGGGGTGAGGGAGGTCAGGCGATCCCGGATGCGGTCCTTTTCCTTCAGCTCCTGACGGGTCCGATCGTCTCGCTCGAGCGCCCGCTGCACCCGATCGAGCAGATCCTGATCGCGGAAGGGCTTCTGCAGGAAGTCGAAGGCCCCGTGCTGCATGGCCTCGACGGCCATCGGGATATCGCCGTGGCCGGTGATGAAGATGACCGGGATCGTGGCGCCGCGCATGTTGAGGATCTGCTGCAGCTCGAGCCCGCTCATGCCCGGCATGCGCACATCGAGGACCACGCAGCCGGGGAGCCTCGGATCGTAGCCGGCGAGGAATTCCTGGGCGCTGCTGTACGCTGTCGCGGGCAGTCCCACCGATTTCAGCAGCAGCCGCAGCGAGGCGCGCACCGCCTCATCGTCATCTACGACAAAAACGGTGGATTGGGGTTCTCTCGTTTTTTCCATGGGCGGATTATCGCTGCGCCGGGGCGCCCCGGCGGCGCTCCGGGCGGGGTGGTCGGGGAGGCATGGACAGGGGTTGCTCACCTGCGAGAGTATGTTGCCTGCACGCCGTGCGGCGCGCTAGGTAGTTTCCGCAAGCGGCCGCATGGCGGTAATCGGCGGGCAAGCCGCACGGCGTGCAGGAGCAGACGGATGGGCAGGCCGCGCCGGGTTTGTGCGGCATGGGGCAGCGGACCCGATGCTCCGGGGCTTGCGCCGGAGGGGATGTGCAGTGCAGTGCAATGGCCCGGGCGGTGCGCCCGGGGCGCGCAGGAGCTGGCTTACCGTATGACCAACCCGAGACCTTCCGGCGTCATCACGATCACCACCGACTTCGGCCATCAGGGCCCGTTTGTCGGGGTCATGAAAGGGCGCATTCTCGGCCGCTTTCCGCAGGCGCGCCTGGTGGACCTCACGCACGAGATCCTGGTCCACTGGCCGGCCGAGGCCGGTTTCTGGCTCTCAAGGGCATTCGAGTACTTTCCGCCCGGCACGGTACACGTGGCCGTGGTGGACCCGGGGGTGGGTACTTCGCGGGACATCCTCGTGGTGAGCGCGGCGGGCCATCTGTTCACTGCGCCGGACAATGGCCTGCTCGCCCCCATCGTGAGCCGCCATCCCGAGGCCGAGATCGTGCGGTTGCGCGCCGCAGGCCTGGCGCTCCTCAACATTCACCGCGTCAGCGCCACCTTTCACGGCCGGGACATTTTCGCACCCCTCGCGGCCGAACTCGCTGCGGGGCGCTGCCGCCTGCACGAGCTCGGCGAGCCGGTGGAAGCGGGCTCCCTGGTGCCGGCCTGGATCGAGGAGCCGCTCGCCGAGCCCGACTGCATCACCGGCCTCGTCATCACCGTGGAGCACTTCGGCAATCTGATCACCAATATCGAGGGCTCCCTCATCGAGCGCTTCCGCCTGCCGCTGGTCCATGCGGGCCAGCACGCCGTGCCGCTGCTGCGCACGTATGCCGATACCCGTCCGGGTCAGTACCTGGCGCTGGTCAATTCCTTTGGGGTGGTGGAGATCGCGCGAGCCGAGCAGAGCGCTGCTGAAGGACTGGGTCTTGGCCGGGGGGCACCGGTCATCGTACGGGACAGAACGACGTAACCCCTTGTGCCTATTGCTCCGCGACCGAATTTCATTATAGTTCGCTGTCTTGCTGCGTGCTGAATTCGCACTACTCTATTGATTTGACTCAGGATTTACATCGCTAGATGTCGGAACGAGACACCGAGAGCTTCGATCTCGACGAGGAATTCCTGAGCGGGGCCTCCGAGGAGAGCACCGACTATGACCGGCTGCTCGATCGGGTGGATAAGCGCCGCAATGTGCCGGTCAAGCGCGGTAAGGCCGCGTGGAGCCGGCTCGAGGAAGTCCTGGCGGACAAGAAGCTCGAGAAGGATCTTCGCGATTTCGACGAAGAGCTTTAGCGCTTCACCCAAGCGTAGAGCCGATTCGATCGATTCAAGAGCAGGGCGACCGAAACCCGGTACCGCCAGGGGGTCTGCTCGACCTCAAGAGTCTGATCCGGCTACCCCGCCGGCCGGCCAGGAATAACAGTGACCCGCAGCGCTTCCGAATGGATCGTCCTCAAGTTCGGGGGGACCAGCGTCTCCTCGCTCGCCAACTGGTGCAATATCGTGCGGGTGGCCGCCGACCGCGCGTGCGACGGTGCGCGGGTGCTCATCGTGCACTCCGCCGTGAGCGGCATCACCGATCGGCTGGAGAAGCTGCTCGATGCGGCTCGCAGCGGCACGCACGAGGAGGAGCTGCGTTTCATCGAGGCGCGTCACCTCGGCCTCGCCGCCGAGCTCGGCATCCCCTTGGGCGAGCTCTGCGAGCGCCAGCTCGCCGAGCTCAGGCAGATCGCCGCCGGCGTCGCCCTCATCGGGGAGGCGAGCGACCGCACCCGAGCGCGTGTCATGGCCTCCGGAGAGCTGATGGCCACCGACCTCGGTGCGCGGTTCCTGCGCGCGCAGGGCCTTGAGGCGCAGTGGGCCGATGCACGCACCATGTTGAGCGCCGAGCAGCAGGCCGACGCATCGGCGAAGGCGAGCGTGCTTTCGGCGGTATGCAATTTCGCGCCCGAGCGCGCGCTCGAGGAGCGCCTGCGTGCAATGGCGCCGATCGTGGTGACGCAGGGGTTCATTGCCCGTGACGCCGACGGCAACACCGTGTTGCTCGGGCGCGGCGGCTCGGATACCTCGGCAGCGTACTTCGCCGCGAAGCTGCGCGCGCAGCGGCTGGAGATCTGGACCGACGTTCCGGGCCTGTTCAGCGCCAACCCGCGCTCGACGCCCACGGCGCGTCTGCTGCGCGCCCTGCACTATGACGAGGCGCAGGAGATTGCCACCAGCGGCGCCAAGGTGCTGCACCCGCGCTGCATCCTGCCGGTGCGCCAGTACGGCATCCCGCTGCACGTCTATGCCACGCAGGCCCCGCAGCTCGAGGGCACGGTGCTCTCGGCCGAAGGCGACGACACGGCGCAGGTCAAGGCGGTCTGCACCAAGAAGGGCATCACGCTGGTTTCACTCGAGAGCCCCGGCATGTGGCATCAGGTGGGCTTCCTCGCCGACGCCTTCCAGGTGTTCAAGCGCCACGGCATGTCGATCGACCTGGTCTCGACCTCGGAGACCAACGTCACCGTGTCGCTCGATCCGGCCGCCAACACCCTGGATGCGGCTTTGCTCAATGCGCTGGTGAGCGATCTGTCGCGACTGTGCCGCGTGCAGCTGATCGGCCCTTGCGCCTCGGTGAGCCTGGTCGGGCGCAACATCCGCGCGATCCTGCACCAGCTGGGCGGTGCGTTCGAGTTCTTCGAGGAGCAGAAGATCTACCTGGTGAGCCAGGCGGCCAACGACCTGAACTTCACGTTCGTGGTCGACGAAGCCCAAGGCGACCGCCTCGTCGATCAGCTGCACGAGCTGCTCATCCGGCCGGTGGCGGGCGATCGCGTGCTCGGTCCGACCTGGGAGCAGCTGTTCGCCGGGACGGTGTCCGCGGCGCAGGTCCCTCCGCCCTGGTGGCGCGAGCAGCGCGAGCGGCTGCTGGCGGCGCTCGGGGAGCGCGACTGCGCGTTTGTCTACCATCTGGAGAGCGCGCGGGCGCGGGCGCGGGCACTGCGCTCGATGGGCTCGGTGGCGCGCGTGCACTATGCCATGAAGGCCAACCCGCATCCGCAGCTGCTGCGTGCCCTCAGGCAGGAGGGAATCGAGCTGGAGTGTGTCTCGCGCGGCGAGCTCGAGCGCGTACTCGGATTGTTCGCGGATCTGGATCCGCGCCGCGTGCTCTACACGCCCAATTTCGCCTCGCGCGAGGAGTACCGTTGGGCGCTCGAGCGCGGCGCGCGGCTGACGGTCGACAACCTGCACGTGCTCGGCTGGGAGAATCTGCTGCGGGGCCGGGAGATCTTCGTGCGGGTCGACACCGGTGTGGGGGCCGGTCACCACCAGCATGTGCGCACGGCCGGTGCGCATGCGAAGTTCGGCGTGCCGGTCGCGGATCTCGAGCGCTTCACGCACGAAGCGCAGCGCCGAGGCGCACGCATCGTGGGCCTGCAGGCGCACGTGGGCAGCGGGATCTTCGATGTGAGAACCTGGGAGCACACCGCCCGCCAGCTGGCGGGGCTCGCCCGGCACCTGGGCGAGGTGCGCGTCATCGACATCGGCGGAGGTCTCGGCGTCCCGGAGCGCAGCGATCAGCGTGAGCTCGATCTCGGCAAGCTCGATACGCTGCTCGCCGCCGTGCGGGCGGAACATCCGCAGCTTGAGATCTGGATGGAGCCCGGGCGGTATCTTTCGGCGCCCGCCGGTGTGCTGCTCGCCCGTGTCACTCAGGTCAAGACCAAGGGTCAGGTGCGCTACGTCGGTGTGGCGACCGGCATGAACTCTCTGATCCGGCCGGCGCTCTACGGGGCATACCACGAGATCGTCAATCTCACCCGCCTCGCCGAGCCGGCGAGCGAGGTCGTGAATGTCGTCGGTCCGATCTGCGAAAGCGCCGATGTGCTCGGCCATGATCGTCTGCTGCCCCCGACGCTCGAGGGGGATGTGCTGCTCATCGCCAACGCCGGCGCGTATGGCCGGGCCATGAGCTCGCACTACAATCTGCGCGATCCGGCCGAGGAGATCGTTCTCTGAAGCGCGCAAGCCAACGCCGGGCGCCGGGCAGATCTTCCGCGCGTGCCAGCCGCGGCGCGCAACGTCCATGGCGCAGGCGGCTCCTCGGGGCGGGACTCGCCGTCGCGCTCCTCGCCTCCGGCGTCTTCGCCGGCTATGTGTTGTATCTCAACAGGCGGGTCACGAGCCGGTTCGAGGCTCTGCACTGGACGCTGCCGGCCCGTGTGTACGCCGCTCCGATGCAGCTGTACGCGGGACTGCCGCTTACCGAGGCGCAATTCACGCATGAGCTGAGGCGCCTCTCCTACCGCCGGGTGGCGTGGCTGCGGGGACCCGGAACCTATCGCATCGGGGACGCACGCGTCGTTGTGATGCTGCGGCCGGCACAGTTCCCCGACCGTGCCCGCGGGGCGATGCGCCTCGCGGTGACTTTCGGTGCGGCCGGCATTGCCGGCCTGCGCGCGGGCGCCGGCCGGCAGGTGCCGGTGATCCGCCTCGATCCGCTGCTCATCGGCAGCATCTTTCCGAGCGACGGGGTCGATCGCATCGTCGTCACCCCGCAGCAGGTCCCGCCGCTGCTGCCGGCGGCGCTGATAGCGGTCGAGGACCGCACGTTCGATACAAACTGGGGCATCGACCCGCTGGCCATCCTGCGCTCTGCGTGGGTCGATCTGCTCGCCCACCGGTACGCGGAGGGCGCGAGCACCCTGACACAACAGCTCGTGCGCAGCTACTTTCTCAACGACCGGCGGACGCTGTGGCGCAAGCTGCGCGAGGCCATCATGGCGGTCTCGCTGACCATGCACTTCAGCAAGGCGTCCATCATGAACGCCTACCTCAACGACATCTTCCTCGGCCAGGACGGGAGCCGCTCCATCCACGGCTTCGGGCTGGCGAGCGAGTTCTACTTCGGCGAGCCGCTCGCCGAGCTCGATCTGCCGCAGATCGCGACCCTGGTGGCCATCGTGCGCGGTCCGACTTACTACAATCCGCGCCTCCATCCGCGGCGCGCGCTGGCGCGCCGCAACAGGGTGCTGCGCATCCTCGCCCGCCGAGGGATCGTCACCGCGGAGCAGGCCGGGGCGGCCATCCGCGAGCCGCTCGGCGTGACGCCGCTTGCCGCGGGAGCCTACTATCCGGCCTATATGGACCTGGTACGTCAGACGCTCAAGCGCGATTACCCGCAGCGGGAGCTGACGGAGGCGGGCTTGAGGATCTATACCAGTCTCGATCCGAGGGTGCAGGCGATCGCCCAGCACGCCCTCGATGCCGAGCTGCACGCTCTGGATCGCTGGCATCACCGCGCTCACGAGCGGCTGCAGGGAGCGGTGGTGGTGACCTCGCCCCAGACGGGCGATGTGCTGGCGATCGTCGGCGGGCGCGATGCCGATTATGACGGTTTCAACCGTGCGCTCTATGCGCGCCGGTCAATCGGCTCGACGGTCAAGCCGTTCATCTATCTGACGGCCCTTGAGACAGGCGATTACAATCCGGCAACGATCATCGAGGACGAGCCGATCACCGTCAATCTGGGCGCGGGCCGGTACTGGCGCCCGAGGGATTACACACGCGTCGACCTCGGGCCGGTTCCCCTGGTGCGCGCGCTCGCCGATTCGCTGAACGATGCCACCGTGAGGCTCGGCATGCGGATCGGTCTTGTCAAGGTGGCTGACACCCTCAAGCGTTTCGGTCTCACCGAGCCGATCGACGAGGTGCCCGCGATGCTGCTCGGAGCGAGCGATTTGTCGCCGTTCGAGCTGGCGCAGTTGTATAACGGACTTGCAGACGGAGGATTCCGCACGCCACTGCGCGCCGTGCAGGCCGTGGTCAGTGCCGACGGCAAGCCGCTGCAGGCGTTCCCGGTGCAGGTGACGCAGGTGGCGCCGTCCGCCGATGTTTACCAGGTCACCACCATGATGGAGCAGGTGGTGCAGCACGGAACGGGAACCCCGGCGCTCGGCATCCTGCCGCCGGGCCTCACGACCGCGGGCAAGACCGGCACTTCGCAGAACGACCGCGACAGCTGGTTCGCGGGCTTCTCGGGCAGCGACCTGGCGGTCGTCTGGGTCGGATACGATCACGATCAGCCGACCGGCCTCACCGGCTCGATGGGCGCACTGCCGGTGTGGGCGCACATCATGGCTTCCATCGGCACGCTGCCGCTCAGCATGCCGCCGCCGCAGAGCCTCACCGACGCCTGGATAGACTTTGCAACGGGCCTGCAGACGACGCCGGCTTGTGACGGAGACAACGCAGTGCAGATCGCCGTGCCGCAAGGCACGCAGCTGCCGCAGATGGGAGGCTGCGGCCTGGGTGAGGGTCTTCTATGAATGGTAACTTTCGCAACACTCTGACGGCGGTCACGCTGGCGGCGGCGGCCGTACTGTCCGGATGCACCGTGTACGGGCCGCCGCGCACCACCCGCGCATCCGAGCCGCCGCCACTGTCGGCCCGGCGGGGTGTGATTCAACAGCCGCCCGCAGGAGCGCAGCGGCCGCCCACGCCCGCGCCGGCACCGCTGCAACCGAGGCCCGCGCCGCGGCATTTCCAACTGAGCCCGCCTGCCGCGGCGCTGGTGAGCATGGCGCAGGCGCAGCAGCGCGGCGGCAACTACGGACTCGCGGCGCAGACCCTGGAGCGGGCGCTGTCGATCGAGCCGCGCAATCCTCTGGTGTGGATCGCCCTGGGCAAGGAGAGTCTCGCGGCCGGCAACCCCGCCCAGGCCTACGGCATGGCGCGCAAGGCTTTGTATCTTGCCGGCGGCGCACCGGACGCGCAGGCCCGCGCCTGGGGGCTGATCGCCGCGGCGCTGCGCGCGCAGGGGCGCAATCAGGCCGCGGTAGCCGCCGAGCAGAAAGCGGCCGAGCTCTTTCCCCAGTGAGTGAGGGCCGGCGACCGAGCGCTCAGCTGTACGAGCCGTGCAGCAGCGCGGCGAAAGCCGCCGCCTCCGGCGCCAGACTCGTCTCGGCTCCGGGCGGACCGCCGGCCGCCTCCGACTCGGGAAACAGCCGGTAGCTCTCGCTCATGACGGCGCGGCCGAACTCGGGGGCGAGCGCCTCGATGAGCTGCGCGAGCCTGCCGCGAGGGGTCGCGAGCCGCACGGGGCGGTGCACGAGTGCCGCGCAGACGATATCGGCCGCCTGCTGCGGCTCAAGCAGCGGGACGCGTTGATAGACCCGGGTCGGGGCCACCATGCCCGTGCGCACGAGCGGCATATTGATCACGGTGAAGCGCACGCCTCGGTCGCGATATTCCGCGGCGGCGCAGCGCGTAAACGCCTCGAGCGCCGCCTTGGAGGCATTGTAGGCGGCGAAACGGGCGGCGTTGCTCAGCACCCCGATGGAGGAGATGCTGATGACATGCCCCGACCCTCGCGCGGCCATCGCCGGCAGCACACCCAGCGTCACGCGCACCGCGGCGAAATAGTTGATCCGCATCAGCCGCTCGTAGTCGTGAAACCGGTCGTAGGTGTTCTCGACCGCCCTGCGGATCGAGCGGCCTGCGTTGTTGATGAGCACGTCGATGGGGCCGTGCTCGCCGAGCAGCCGGGCGATGAGTGCGGTGGCGGCTTCGGCGTCGGTGAGATCGCAGGCATAGGCGGCCACCTCGGCCCCCTGGGCGCGCAGTTGCGTGGCCGCGTCCTCGAGCTTGACCGGATCGCGCGCCACGATGATCAGCTTCGCGCCGGCGGCGGCGAGCTTTTGCGCCGTTGCGCGTCCGATCCCGGACGAGCCTCCCGTGATCAGCACCGTGGCGCCCCGCACCGCATCGCCGAGGTGGCGGCCGCCGGGGCGGTCCGGGTCGAGCTGGCGCTCCCAGTAGTCCCACAGCCGCCAAGCATAATCCTCGAGCGCAGGCACGCGGATCCCGGCGCGGGCGAGCAGCTCGGCGGCGCGGCCGGGGTCGAACACGGTCGGATATTCGAGCAGGCCGATCGCCGATACCGGGATCTTGAGCTCCGCAAGAGCTTCGCGCGCCATCCGTGCGAGCGGCTGCTGCGCCGCGCCGAGCACATGCGCCGAGGCCGTAAGCGCCTCGAGCAGGGCAGGCTCGATCCAGGATGAGACCGTGGGAGCATGCGCGGCCTCGGCAAACAGGTTCAACGCCTCCATGACGTGCCGATCGCGCGGATCGGTGAGGTGAAAGCAGCGGCCGTCCTCGCCGGCGAGGTGCGCCAGATGGTCGAGCCCAGCGGCCACGAAGTCGACCGGCACGAGGTTGATGTGCCCGCCCCGCGGTCCGATGAGCGGCAGCCAGCGGGGCAGGGCATCGCGAAGGCGCTGGATCAGCTTGAAGAGGTAGTAGGGACCGTCGATCTTGTCCATGACCCCGCTCTCGGAGTCGCCGACCACCATGCCTGGACGATAGATTCGCCACGGCATGCGGCTCGCGCGCACCAAAGCCTCCGCCTCGTGCTTGCTGCGGAAATAAGGATGCTCAAGCCCCTCGGCTTCCTCGAACATCTCCTCCGTGAACACGCCGGGATATCGCCCCGCCACGGCGATCGAGCTCATGTGGTGGAAGCAGCCCGCCTCGAGCGCCTGTGCAAGCTCGAGCGCATTGCGGGTGCCGAGCACGTTGGCCTGCTCGAGCGGCGCGGCCGGCGCGGCCAGGTCATAAAGCGCACCCAGGTGAAAAAAATGCCGGATCCGGCCGCGCAGCCTCGCCTGCTCGCCCGGCGCAATGCCGAGGCGCTCGGTGTCGAGGTCTCCCGCGATCGGTACGAGCAGATGCGCGGCTTGTCCGAAGCCGGTGCGCAGCCGCTCAAAGCGCGCCAGGGAGGCGGGCCGCACGAGCAGGTAGATCGGCTCGCCCCTCAGCGCCAGGCGCCCGAGGAGCCGCCGGCCGATGAATCCGGTCCCGCCGGTGATGAAGTAGCCCATAAGTCGAGCGCCACGCGCCACGGTGATGGCACGGTATGCCCGGGAAGGGCCCATTCGCGCATCGTGACAAACCGAGGGGCACAATCGGAGCGACTCGCGGGAAACTAGCCCCATGTCGGCCGAACGCATGTCCAGCGTCGATCGGGCATGGCTGTTGATGGACCGCCCCGCCAATCCGATGACGATTGTCGGGCTGATCGTGCTCGAGCAGCCGATCGAGCTCGAGCCGCTGCGCGCGCTCATCGGCCAGCGCCTGCTCGCCTTCCCGCGCTTTCGGCAGACACCGGTGGCCGGTGTGCTCGAGGGCAGCTGGGTCGAGACTGCCGCCTTCAGCCTCGATGACCACGTGCGCTCGATCGCGCTGCCCTCGCCCGGGAACCAGCGACAGCTCGAACTTCTCGGCGGTGAGCTCGCCAGCACGCCGTTTCCACCCGGCCGTCCGCTTTGGTCGTTTCATCTTATCGGCGAGTATCGCGGCGGCAGCGCCATCATCGTGCGGATCCATCACTGTTATGCCGACGGAGTTGCCCTGCTTAAGGTCTTGCTCGCGCTTGCGGATGCGCAAGGTGCAGGCGCAAGCCCCCTGCAGTTGAGCAGCTCGCTGCAGGCTGCCGTGCCGCACACGGGGCAGCGCCTCTGGTCGGCACTGCTCGACACGTTCCGCCAGGGGGCTGATCTGCTCGAGGCAGGGCTGCATTACACTTTGCACCCGGGGGAGGCTGCGGGGCTTGCCGGTGAGGCGCTCGGCATCGGCGCGCAGTGGCTGCGGCTCGCCGCGCTTGCAGGCGAGCCGTCCACGCGTCTCAAGCGCCCGCTTTCCGGCAGTCGCCGACTCGCCTGGGCGCGGGCGCTGTCGCTCGAGGAGGTGCACACGATCGGCCGCTTTCTCGGCTGCACGGTCAACGACGTATTGATCTCGATCCTGGCCGGAGCGCTCGGACGGTACTTGGACACCGCAGGCGAGTCGGTCGCCGGGCTGACGATTCGGGCGGCGGTTCCCGTGAACCTCAAGCCGGCGGCCCTGGAGCAGCCGGCGGCGGATCAGCTCTCCCTCGGCAATCGCTTCGGTCTGGTGTTCGTCGAGCTGCCGATCGGTGTGCGCCACCCGCTCGAGAGGCTGTATACGGTGCAGGCCGGGACGAAGGCGCTGAAGGGCTCGGCACAGGCGCTCGCCACCTTCGATCTGCTGTGGCTGGTCGGCGCGCTTCCTCCCAACGTGGAGGAGTATGCGCTTTCCCTGTTCAGCGCCAAGGTCAGCCTCGTGGCCTCGAATCTTCCCGGCCCTGCCGAGGCGCTAGCGCTCGCCGGCCGGCGCATCAGCGAGGTACTCTTCTGGGTGCCGCAATCCGGCAGCGTGGGCGCGGGTGTCAGCATGCTCACGTACTGCGGACGGGTTCAGTACGGCGTCATGGCCGATCGCGAGCTGATTCCTGATCCGGCCCGCCTGGTCGCGCTTCTTGCCGAGGAGTTCGAGCGGCTGGCGCTGTTGGTGCTTCTCGGCAGCGTCGCTCTCGAGCCGCAGTGCGCATCGCTCCCTTGAAAGGGAGTGCCCGCGGACAATACAAGTGCAGTCCGGGGAGCGCGCGCGCTCGGCGGGCGCCGCGCAGCGGGGGGGCGTAAACCCGCTGCGCGCGTGCTGCGGATCTGCCGATTAGGGCAGCCCCGCCTTGGCGCGCTCGATGTCGAGCCGCTCCATCTCGTCGGCGGGCTTGCACGCGGCCGCGTCCCGGTAAAGTGCTTGCGCCTGCGCGCGATAGCGCGCCGCATCGAGCAGCATCAGTCCGTGGGCGAACTCCATGTGCACGATCGGCGAGTCCGGGGCGAGGGCATTCGCCCGCCGGAAGTGCTCGAGCGCCTCGCGCTGCGAGGCGCCGTAGGCGAGGCCCGCGGTGAGCGCGCCGAGCTTGGCGAGGATCTCGGCGTGGAACAGCCCGAAGGCGAGATGCGCCTCGGCATGCCGAGGCTCGAGCGCGAGAGCACGCTCGAGGTGCGTGCGCACCCGGCCCGCCAGACCCTTGGCGAGGGCGGCGGCGATCGAGATGCGCTGGCTGTAGCGGCCCAGAACCAACGCCAGCGTGTAATGCGTGTTGGCGTGCTCGGGAAGCTCGCCGACCGCGCGCTCGCCCCGCTCGATGGCGGACTCGAGTGCGCTCAGCGTCGCGGCGGCGCTGCGCCTGGAGTAGAGCGAGTCGACGGCCGCCGCCTTGTTGGCGACGGCTGCGCCGAGCGCCCCGAGCGCCCCGCCGAGCCGGACCGCTCTTACGAAATCTCCCGCGTGAAACTCTTGCCAGGCTTCTTGCAATACCCGGGCCACCGCGGCGGCCCCGCCGTGGGCGTCGATCCAGGAGGCCAGGTGCGGGTGGCCGGCGCCGAGGCGGCCGAGGAGGCGCTCTTCGGGCCAGGGTTCCCGGTCGGTGCGATGCAGCCGCGCCCAGCGCTCGTGCAGCCGCGGCGGCGGGCCGCGGCGGGCGGTGGAGGCGCGGACCGGAGCGTTTGTTCGACTCATAAGGCCCTGCTGTGGCAAGTACGAATCCAGCCGATCGATCGTGTCCTCTATAGTACGTAGGCCGGATATGGCGCCCAGTCGGGCAAATACGCATAGGCGGCCGTGGCCGCAAAGAGGAATGGCATGGCAACCCGGAGCAAGTCCCGCAAAACCTCCCGCGCGGCCGCGGGCAGCACCTCGGCCGCGCTGCTCGCTGCGCTGCATCAGATCTACCTCGCCGGCCTCGGCGCGGCCAACCGGGCGCGCAGCGGCGCTCCCGAGCTGTTCGAAGAGCTCGTCGCCGAGGGCGCGCGCGTCCAAGCCGACAGCGGCGCCGCCGCCGCGCGGGCGTTTCAGGCGATCGTCAGCGATGCGCAATCGAAGGTGAGCGCACGGGTCGGGCAGGTGCGCACTCAGGCGGCCGATGCGCTCGAGGGGCTGGAGAAGATGTTCCAGACGCGGGTGCATCGCGCGCTCACGCAGCTCGGCGTGCCGAGCGCCGAGCAGCTCTCGGCGCTGTCGAAGCGGGTCGATGCGCTCAACACAAACATCGAGCGTCTGGCGCGCCGGCCGCAGGCCGCACGTGCGGCGCGCCGCAAGCCGGCCAGGTCCCCGATGTCCGCGCGCTGAGGCCGGATGCTGACCCTTGAGCCCGCCCTGGCGCAGGACAGCTCCCGCCGCCGGGCAGGCGCCGGCAAGCTGGCGATCGCGCTCGCCGGCGGCGGGCCGCTCGGAGCGTTCTACGAGATCGGCGCGCTGCACGCACTCGGTGAGGCAATCATCGGCCGCGCGCTCACCGACTTCGATGTCTACGTCGGGGTGAGTTCCGGGGCGCTGGTGGCCGCCGGTCTCGCCAACGGCTTCGACACGACCACCCTCGGCTCGACGTTCATTCACGATGAGTCGACGGCGATTCCATTTTCACCGGCGACGCTCATGCGTCCGGCCCTGGGCGAATACGGCAGGCGGATCCGGCTGTTCCCGGAGGTGCTTGCGGGCCTCGTCCGCCTGTACTCGCGCAGCGCATGGCCCGGCGCTGCCGATGCCCTGGGTGCGCTCATACCGGGCGCGCTGTTCGACAACGAGCCTCTCGAGCGCTATTTGCACGCGGCCTTCAGTGCGCAAGGCCACACGGATGACTTCCGCGAACTCGCCCGTCGCCTCTATGTCGTCGCCACCGACCTCAACACGGGTGAGTCGGTCTCCTTCGGCACACGGCAGCACGCCCGGGTGCCGATCTCTCGGGCGGTTGTGGCGAGCGCGGCGCTGCCGGGACTTTATCCGCCGGTGAGAATCGACGGACACGAATACGTCGACGGCGCGCTCGTACACACCATGCATGCATCGCTCGCGCACGAGCAGGGCTGCCGACTGGTGATCTGCATCAATCCGCTGGTTCCCTTCGACGCCGCGCACGCCTCGGGCGCCGAGCGCATCAACCTCACCCGCCGCGGCCTGCCCGCTGTCCTCGGCCAGACGTTCCGCGCGCTCATCTACTCGCGCATGCAGGTCGGCATGGCCGGCTATCGCGCGCGCTTCCCGCTCGCCGACACACTGCTGCTCGAGCCGGACCGCCACGACGAGAAAATTTTCTTCGCGAACGTGTTCGGCTACACCGGCCGGCGCCAGCTCGCCGCTCATGCCTACGAGCGCACGCGCGCCGATCTGCTGGCGCAGGCGGACAGGCTTGCGCCCATCCTGCGCCGGCACGGACTCGAGCTCGACGTGCATCGGCTGCGCGACCGCGAGCGCACGTTCTGCACATCGGCGAAGGAAAGGCACCGCGACGTCCGGCACCTCACGCGTAAGCTGGATGGCGCGCTCGACCGCCTGGAGCATCTGCTGGTGGGCGGGTTTGCGGGAGAATAGACGCCGTGGCGGCGCGCTTCTGGGCGCTCGTGCTGGCGGCGCGGCTGTTGGTAGCGGTGGCCGCGGCCGCCGCGGCGGCCGCACTCCTGCGTCTGTCCATTGTAGCGACAGTGGCGGCCGGTGCGACGGTCTGGTGTCTTATTTCCCTGACGGCGGTTGCGGCCTCGTTCGCCGCCGCGCGAGCCGGCGCGCATTCGACCCGGACCCGACCGGGGGCGATGAGGCTGGTGCGGATCGTTTGCGCCGAGACGCTGGCGCTCGACATGACGCTGTGGCGCATGGCGGCCGAGCCGCTGCTCGCACGCCTCGATCGATTCGTCGGGTCCGGCAGTCAGCCGCCGGCCAGGGTCGTGCTGGTGCACGGTCTCGCCTGCAATCGCGCGGTGTGGGGACCGCTGCGCGCGGCGCTGCGTCTTGCGGGCATCGAGGGGGTGTATGCGGTAAACCTGGAGCCGCTGTTTGCCGACATCGACAGGTACGCCCGGGATCTGCTCGCCGGGCTCGAGGCACTCGGGGCTTCGCCCGCCCGGCCGGTGGCGATCGTTGCCCACAGCATGGGCGGCCTGGTTGCCCGCGCGGCGCTGCGCGAGGCGAGGACGGGAACCATCAGCCGGATCATCACCATCGGCACGCCGCATCTTGGCACGGTCGTGGCCTGCCGATTTCCGTGGCTGAACACGCGGCAGATGTGCTGCGGATCCCGTTGGCTTCTCGAGCTCAACGCGCAGCAGGAGGCGCGGCTCGCTCTGGCCGTGACGAGCCTCTACAGCCACGACGACAACCTCATCGTCCCGGCGAGCGGCGCGGCCCTCTGCGGTGCCCGCTCGATCGGTTTTCCGGACCTGGGGCATCTCAGTCTGTTGTACTCGCCCAGGATCCTGCGCACGATCGTCGCTGAGCTCGGCGCGTGATCGATGTTCTCTCCCGCAAGGAGACCGACCGGCTGCTCGAGCGCAAGGCGCGGCTGAGCGCGTGGCTCGCCGCGCGGCCGCAGCTTGCGGCCCGGCTGCGGGTGCTGCGGACGTGGCAGGCCGAGCGGCTTGCCCGCACCTATGCGGATCTGCGCGCCGATCCGCAAGGCGAGGGAGCCGTGGACTTTTTTCTGACCGATCTCTACGGCCCGCGGGATTTCACGCGCCGCGATGCCGAGCTGAGGCGCGCCTGGGGCGTGCTGCGGCGCACGCTGCCGCCTTTCATGCGCGCCGTGCTCGCTCTGGCCATCGAGCTCGAAGTGTTGAGCGAGGAACTCGATCTCGATGTGGCGCGACATCTGCCGCCCGGGCAGATCACGCCCGAGTCCTATGCGCGCGCCTATCGGGCCGCCGGCCGGCCCGAGGCACGTCGCCGTCAGATCGAGCTCACGCTGGAAGTCGGCCGGCGCCTCGCCCGGGCGGTGCGCATGCCGCTGGTCGGGCGCGCGTTGCGAGCGGCACGTACGCCGGCACGTATGGCTGGCTTCGGCCTGCTCCAGGATTTCCTCGAGCGCGGCTTTGCCGCCTTTGCACGCATGCCGAGTGCCGCGCCGCTCCTTGCGGCCATTCGCGAGCGCGAAACCGCGTTCATGTCTTCGCTGCTTGCAGGGACGCCGGGCGATCCTGTGGCCGCCGCCGACGGCGGCCCCGCGACGGCGGTCAATCAAAAGCTTCCTGGCGGTCGTCGCCGACCTCGATGATCCCGCCGCGCACGCGCACCGGGAAGCTGTGCACCGGATCGTGCGCGGGAGCTTTGCGGACCGCGCCGGTGCGCACGCAGAACTCGGCAAGATGGCGCGGGCAGACGACGTGATCGCCCTCGAGCCAGCCGGTCGAGAGCGGGCTGCCGTAGTGCGAGCACACGTCCTCGATGGCGAAATACTCGCCCTCGAGGTTGAATACGGCGACGTCCGTACCGTTCACTGCGAGCACCGTCCACTCGCGGTTGGCGAGATCGCCAACCCGGCCCGCCTCGAACCACTGCGGCATCGGTCTTTCTCCGCCTGCACAGGCAAGCCCCGGTCAGCGCGCGGGGCGGCGGAATTCTACGGGCGCTGTGCGGCGGCGGCGTTGACGTATGTCATCAGGCCGCGTTCCCTTCACGCCTCGAGCGTGATGCTGACCGGGCAGTGATCGCTCCCCATGACATCGGCGTGGATCTCGGCGGCCTTGACGGCCTTGCGCAGGCTCGCGGAGACCAGCACGTAATCGATTCTCCACCCGACGTTGCGGGCGCGGGAGTTGGCGAAATGGCTCCACCAGGTGTAATAGCCCTTGCCCTGCTTGAACAGGCGGAACGTGTCGAGGAAGCCCGCGTCGATGAACTGCTGGAAGCCTGCGCGTTCCTCGTCCGTGAAGCCCTTCTTGCCGCGATTGGGTCCGGGGTTGGCGAGGTCGAGCTCGGTGTGCGCGACGTTCAGGTCGCCGCAGACCACCACCGGCTTTTTCCTCTCGAGCTGCTTGCAGTGGGCGAGGAAGGCCGGATCCCAGTGTTTATACCGCAGGTCGAGCCGGCTGAGGTCGTCCTTGGCGTTGGGTGTGTAGACGGTAACGAGGTGGAAATTGGCGAATTCGGCGCTGATCACCCGTCCCTCGTTCAGGCTGTCGCGCCCCTCACCGTCGGTGAACCGGTAGTCCCGGGCGAGCGTCGGGGAAAAGCCGTTGGCGACCGAGAGCGGCTCGATGCGCGAAAACACGGCCGTTCCCGAGTAGCCCTTCTTGACGGCGGAGTTCCAGTACTCATGGTAGTCGTGGCCGTTGAGGTCGATATCGGCCTGGCCGCGCTCGGCCTTGGTCTCCTGGAGGCACAGGATGTCGGGCCGGTGCGTCTTGATGAAGCTCTGCAGCGTGCCTTTCTTGGTCACCGAGCGGATGCCGTTGACGTTCCAGGAATAGATTTTCATCAGCGCGAGCCTTTGCGCACCAAGACGGCGGCTTCAGGAACGGATTCGCCCGCAGGCCTGCGGGCGGCTGATGAAATCTACAGACCGAAAGACCCGCCCTCAAGTGCCGCAAGGAAGCGCCGGATGCGCACGTCCCGGCCGGTTCGGCGCGGCGATGCGCGTCCTGTTTCCGGGCCGTCCGCCGGCGATGGACCGCTTAGGCGTCGGGAACCGGCCAGACCTTCACCCCGGGCGTGCCCTGCATGCGCTCCCAGACCTCCGAGAGACCGAGCAGCGGGATGCCGACGTAGCCGCGCATCACGAGCTTTCGTCCGCCGTCGATGAGGCGCAGCTCGCAGTCGTACACGCGGCCCGTGCGCGGGTCGAGGATATTGCCACCGACGTACTTGCCGTTGCGGTAGCGCAGGTGCTGCATCAGCACCAGGCCGTCCATGAGCTGGTTCTTGCGGCTGCCGGTGCAGTGGGTGCAGCGAGCCGCGCGGTTGTCCGCGGGCGATAGCGGCTCGATGCGTCCGTAGTACAGGCCGTTCTTCTCGTAAATGGCGACGAGCCCGACCGGCTTGCCCGAGCGGTCGAGCGGCGACCACAGGCCCACGGGGCTCGACCAGGCGCCGGTCGCCGCGGCGGCGCGGAGGACCGGCAGCGCCAGCAGGAGCGCAAGGAAAGCGAGGGCCCGCAGGACAGGCGCGGCGGCGAGGAGACGCAAAAGGCGGGTATTCGCGAGGCGCATATGCGTAAGAGCCTATCGGGGCAAGTGCCGCGCCAGGAAGTAAATGGATCTCAAAATTTCTTGTCCGGCTGCGCCGGATCGATCCATCATGTCGTGACACGGCGACAGCGTGCCGCAAGCCCGGCGGCGGCGCAGCCGCCAGCAGGATGCGTCTGCCTCGAGCGAGCCGCGTGCCGAGCTGAGGGCACGAGAGCGCCTACCCGGTGCGCACGGTGACGATGCTCTTGCCATAGGGGGTGAGCGAAAGGTGCGCGAGCTTCAGGTGCTGCACGGCGAAGGGAATGCCGATGATCGTCACGGCCAGTATCAGCGCGAGGATCAGGTGTCCGAGGGCGAGCCACAGGCCGCCGAAGACGATCCAGACGATGTTGCCGAGCAGGGAGAGCACCTTGCCGGCTTCGCCGCGCTCCGGCTTGTCGACGATTTCCCTGCCGAAGGGCCAGAAGGAGAAGGTCCCGATGCGAAACGCCGCAATGGCATAGGGGATGCCGACGATCGTCAAGGCGGCGAGGATCCCCGCCAGCCACCAGCCGAGCCCCATGGCAAACCCGCCGAAGACGAACCAAAGGAGATTGCCGAGCAGGCGCATGGAAGCTTCCCCTGAAGAGGCTGTGAGGCCGGCCGTTGCGCCGGCAGATCATCGTTTGTAGCCGCCGGCGCGATCGCGGTCAACGCCCGCCCTGCCGGCGGCGTGCCGGTCGCGTGTCCGGGTGAAGGGCGCGCCTTCAGCGCTCGATCACCACGTCCGTGAGCGGGCTGGTGCAGCAGGTGAGGATGTAGCCGAGATCGATGTGGCGCGATAGCAGGCCGCCCCGCTGGCGCATGTCGACCCGACCGGAAAGGAGCTTCGCGCGGCATTTGCCGCACGTGCCGTCGCGGCAATTGCTCGGCAACGGCACGCCCGCCGCCTCGCCTGCCTCGAGGAGGGTCTCGCCGGGGCGGCACTCGACGGTGCACCCGGAGATGCTGAAGGTGACCGTGGTGGCGGCCATGCGCGCACTGTGGTGCGCTCCGATGGCCGTGTCAATCCGGCCTGCGGCAGGGCAGCTCGACAGGACCGGGCGTGAGATGAATGCGGTGAGCTCCGGTGCGGGCCGTGCAGGGGACCGGTGCCACCGGCTATCCTTGAGGAACGATGAGCGATATCGTTGAGATTGCCGGCGTCTCTAAGACCTATGCCTCGGGTTTCACCGCCCTCAAGGGCATCGATCTCACCGTCCGCCGCGGCGAGATCTTCGCCCTGCTCGGACCCAATGGAGCGGGCAAGACGACGCTGATCGGCATCGTCTGCGGCATCGTCCAGGCGAGCTCCGGCACGGTGAGGGTCGACGGGCACGACATCGTGAGCGCCTGGCGCAAGGCGCGCTCGCTCATCGGGCTGGTGCCCCAGGAACTCACCACCGATGCGTTCGAGTCGGTGTGGAATACGGTCTCGTTCACCCGCGGTCTGTTCGGCTTGCGAGTCGATCCGGCGCACCTCGAGAGCGTGCTGCGGGCGTTGTCGCTGTGGGATAAGCGAGACAGCCGGATCATGACCCTGTCGGGCGGGATGAAGCGCCGGCTGCTCATTGCCAAGGCGCTCGTGCATGAGCCGCGGGTTCTGTTCCTCGATGAGCCGACGGCGGGAGTCGACGTTGATCTGCGGCACGATATGTGGCAGCTCGTGAGCCGCCTGCGTGATGAAGGAGTGACGGTCATCCTCACCACCCATTACATCGAAGAGGCCGAAGAGATGGCCGATCGTGTCGGCGTGATCAACAACGGCGAGCTCGTGCTGGTGAGGGATAAGGCCGATCTCATGCGCGAGTTCGGCACGAAGCGGCTGTCGCTGCGGCTGCGACGGCCTCTTGCCGCGGTGCCCGAGTCGCTTTCGGCCTGGCGGCTCGAGCTCTCCGGCGACGGCGGCGAGCTCACCTACCTCTACGATGCCAGAGATGCGCGCGGCGGGATCGGCGAGTTCCTCGAGCGGGTGCGCGCGGCGGGCATCGAGTTCACCGACCTCGGGACGACCGAAAGCTCGCTCGAGGACATCTTCGTGAGTCTGGTGAGGCGACGACCATGAATCTCGAGGCGATCGGTGCCATCTACAAATACGAAATGGCGCGCGCGCGGCGGACGGTGACCCAGACCATCGTTTCGCCCGTGATCTCCACTTCGCTCTACTTCGTGGTGTTCGGCGCGGCGATCGGCTCGCGCATCCAGAGCGTGGGAGGAGTGGAATACGGCTCGTTCATCGTGCCGGGGCTGGTGATGCTGTCGCTCCTCGGGCAGAGCATCTCCAATGCCTCCTTCGGCATCTACTTTCCCCGTTTCACGGGCACGATCTACGAGATCCTTTCGGCGCCGGTCTCGCCGGTGGAGATCGTGCTGGGATACGCCGGCGCCGCGGCGACCAAATCAGTCATTCTCGGGGTGATCATCCTGCTCACCGCGGGCCTGTTCGTGCCGCTGCATTTCCTGCACCCGGTATGGATGGCGGCGTTTCTCGTGCTCACGGCGATCACCTTCAGCCTGGTCGGATTCATCATCGGTATCTGGGCCGACGGCTTCGAGAAGCTGCAGATCGTGCCGCTGCTCATCGTCACTCCCCTGACGTTCCTCGGCGGCAGCTTCTATTCGATCAACATGCTGCCGCGCCCGTGGCGCACGCTGGCGCTGTTCGATCCGGTGGTGTACCTGGTCAGCGGCTTTCGCTGGAGCTTTTACGGGATCGCCGACGTGAACGTCGCAGTGAGCCTGGCGATGACCGCGCTGTTTCTCGCGATATCGCTCGCCGTCGTCTGGTGGATTTTCCGTACCGGCTACCGGTTGAAGACCTGAGCGGGACCGGCCCTCACGCGGTGAGCTCGCGGGCGGCCTGCGCCAGGACCTTCGACACGTAGGCGGCGAACGAGCGCCAGACCTCGAGGTGGAAGCTGTGCTCGCCGGTGCGCCAGAGCACGATTTCCGCCTTGGCGAGCACGGTGCGGGTGCACATGCCTACGGGGAAGGCACTTGGATCGAGGTCGAGCGGGCAGCCGCAGTTGAGCAGCACGCCGGCTTGCGGACCGCTTACCTCGAGTGCGCACTGGCGGTGTGTGACATCGACCAGGGAGTGGGCCCGGCCGGCGAGCGCCGCGCTCAGCCGCTCGCTCAGCTCCATGAGCTGACTTTGCGGGGCGAGCAGCAGCCGCTCATCGGGTCCGAGCCACAGGCCCGCGCGGCCGGATGCGCAGACGGCGCGACAGGCGGTGTCGGTAAAGGGCAGGCCGAGTGCTGCCAGAGCTGCCGCCCTGGCATCGGCGCCGCCCCGCAGCAGCAAACGCGTCATGGGCGAAAGGGGACGCACGAGGGGGCTTGCCGCGACGTACGGCCCCTGGCGGGCGGCGGACAGGTCACGCATTCTGGCGGCTCCCCTTCGGGTCGTAGAATATCGGTGAGGTAACCTGCACGGCCAGGTTGCCCCTTGGCGTCGGTACGTACAGGGTCTGTCCCATGCGCGCGCGGCCCCCGCGCACGAGTGCCAGCGCGATGGATCGGCCGAGCGTCGCGCTGTAGTAAGAGGATGTCACGTGGCCGATGGGACGGGTGGGGGGCGCGGCCCGTGCATCCAGCACGACCTGTGCGCCCTCCTCGAGCACGACATGGGGCTCGGCGGTGAGCAGACCCACCAGTTGCTTGCGCTGCGGGGAGTGCATGGCGGGCCGCTCGAGCGCACGCTTGCCGACGAAGTCGGGTTTGCGCGCGCCGACAGCCCAGGCGAGCCCCGCATCATCCGGCGTCACTGTGCCGTCGGTGTCCTGACCGACGATGATGTAGCCCTTCTCGGCGCGCAGCACGTGCATGGCCTCTGTGCCATAGGGAGTGATGCCATGGGGCCGGCCGGCTTCATAGACCGCCTCCCACACCGCCTGACCGAAATCCGCCGGCACGTTGATCTCGAACCCGAGCTCGCCCGTGAAGCTCACGCGGAAAAGACGCATCGGCACGCCACAGATCCGCCCCGGGGCCACGCTCATGTGCGGCAGGGCAGCCGCCGACAGATCGACGTCCTGCACCAGACCCTCCAGCACCTGGCGGGCGCTCGGGCCCTGCACGGCAATCACCGCCCACTGCTCCGTGGTGGAGGTCAGCCATACGCTGAGATCCGGCCATTCGGTCTGCAGGTAGTCTTCCATCATGGCGAGCACCCGGGCCGCGCCGCCGGTGGTGGTGGTGACGTGAAAACGGTCCTCGGCGATGCGGGCGACGACGCCGTCGTCGTATATGAACCCATCGTCGCGCAGCAGGATGCCGTAGCGGCACCGTCCGACTGCGAGGCTCGTCCAGCCGTTGATGTACAGACGGTTCATGAACGTCACGGCATCCTTGCCGACGACCTCGATCTTGCCGAGCGTCGAGCCGTCGAACAGGCCGCAGTGAGCGCGCACGGCTTGGCACTCGCGGGTCACGGCCGCGTGCATGCTCTCGCCGGGGCGGGGAAAGTAACGGGCACGCTTCCAGAGGCCGACGTCCTCGAACACTGCTCCCTTGCCCGCCGCCCAGTCGTGGATTGGTGTCGTGCGAACCGGATCGAACAGCTCGCCCCGCGAGTAGCCGGCGAAGCCGCCGAAGGTTACCGGCGTGTAGGGCATGCGAAAAGTCGTGAGGCCCACCTCCGGGATGGGCTTGCCGATCTGCCGCGCCACGATGGCGAGCGCGTTGAGATTGGAAGTCTTGCCCTGATCGGTCGCCATGCCGGTCGTGGTGTAGCGCTTGATGTGCTCGATGGAGCGGAATCCTTCGCGGGCCGCGAGCAGCAGGTCCCGCGAGGTGACGTCGTTCTGCCAGTCGACGAACGCCTTGCTGACGGGGCGGCCCGCGGGCTGGGGCAGCTCGCCTGAGGCGGCTGCGCCATGGGCCGGCCCGAGCGCAGGCTCGCCGATGACGGCGCCGACCACGAGGCCCGCGTCCCGGGCGGCCAGGGTCCCGGCATTTTCCCCGTCACGCCGCGCTGCGGCCGCCGAGAATATGCCTCGGCACGCGCCGGCGCAGCGCGCCCTCTCGGGCGACTCCCCGGGCAGGAAGGCCTGCAGCGCCTCATTCCAATGAAGCTTGCCGCGCGACTGTGAAAACAGGTGAGCGCTCGGGGTGTGACCGCCAGACATCAAAACCAGGTCGCAGGCGATGCGCTCAACGGCTCCCCGGGGCTCGCCGTGCGCATCGAGCTTGCGGATCCGGATGCTCTTGACGCGCAGACGACCGGCGGTGCCGACAACGGTGGTTCCGGTGTGCACGGGCAATCCCGCCCGGCGGGCCGCTTCGGGCAGCTCACCGGCGACCTGCGGGCGCACATCGATGATCGCGGCAACAGGGGTGCCCGCCCGGTGCAGATCGAGAGCGCAGCGGTACGCCTCGTCGCTCACGGTGACCAGAACCGCGCGTCTGCCGGCGAGAACGCCGTAGCGGTTGAGATAGGAGCGGGCCGCGCCGGCGAGCATGATGCCGGGCCGGTCATTGCCGGGAAACACGAGCGGGCGCTCGATTGCCCCGGTGGCGAGCACCACCTCTCTGGCGCGGACCTGCCATTGCCGCTCGCGCGGCTGGGCGGGATCCGGCTGCGCCAGATGGTCGGTCAGGCGCTGCTCGAGCCCGAGCAGGTTGTGGGGGAAGTACCCGAAGGCCGTGGTGCGCGTGAGCACGGTGACCCGCGGGTGGGCCATCAGCCCCGCGATGGTGCGTGCAAGCCATGCGCCGTCCTCGAGCGCCGCACCCGGATCCTGCTCGCACAGCAGCGAGCCGCCGAGCTGCGGCTGCTCGTCGCAGAGGATGACCCTCGCGCCGCTCTCGGCGGCGGCGTGCGCGGCGGCGAGCCCGGCGGGCCCGCCGCCGACGACCAGCACGTCGCAGTGGGCAAAACGGTTGGAGTAGCTGTCCGGATCGGGGTGTTCGGGGGCGCGGCCGAGGCCGGCCGCGGCGCGGATCCTCGGCTCATAGAGCCGCTTCCAGGCGCGCCGCGGCCACATGAAGGTTTTGTAGTAAAAGCCCGCGGGGATGAACGGGGAAAGCAGGCCGTTCACCGCGCCCACATCGAGCTTGAGGCTCGGCCAACGGTTCTGGCTGTGCGCCGTGAGCCCCTCGTACAGCTCCACCTCGGTGGCGCGCAGATTGGGCGTCACCCGCACGGCGTCGCGGCGGATGGCCACCAATGCGTTCGGTTCCTCCGGTCCGGCGGTGAGCACGCCCCGCGGACGGTGGTACTTGAACGAGCGGCCCACCAGGTGCACGCCGTTGGCGAGCAGCGCCGAGGCGAGGGTGTCGCCTTCGAAGCCGCGCAGCTCGCGGCCATCGAAGGTGAAGCGGACGGTTCGCGCGCGGTTGATCCGGCCGCCGGAAGGGGTACGCAGCGTCGGGCTCATGCGGTGGCCTTTCGCGGCTGCGCCTGCGCTGGCACCGGAGGCTGCTCGCCGATTTTGTACGTGGCAAGGAATTGATCCGATGTCGTGTCGCGCAAGGCGTTGAAGAAGCGGCCGCACCCGTGGGTGTGCCGCCAGCGCTCCGCGTGCACGCCCTTGATGTTGTCACGGCGGTAGAGGTAATCCGCCCATTGCTGGTCGGAACACTCGGCGGGACTGCCGGGACGGGCGATGTGAGCCTGGCCGCCGTGCACGAACTCGAGCTCCGGGCGCTCGCCGCAGTAGGGGCAGTTGATCAGCAGCATCGAATGCTCCTTGTCCCTCAGTGGGCGACCGCGGCGGCGGCGGCCTCGTCGATCAGGTTGCCGTCGCGGAAGCGCTCGATGGTGAAGGGAGCGTTGATCGGATGGGGGGCGTCGTGGGCGATGGTCCAGGCGAGCAGGTGAGCCGCGCCCGGGGTGGCCTTGAACCCGCCGGTGCCCCAGCCGCAGTTGACATAGAGCCCGGGCACGGGCGTCTTGGCGATGATGGGCGAGCGGTCCGGTGTGACATCGACGATGCCGCCCCAGCTGCGCAGCATGCGCAACCGCCTGAACATGGGAAACAGCTCGCAGATCGCCTCGAGCGCGTGGCGGCTGATGTGCAGCCCGCCGCGCTGGGTATACGAGGTGTACGCGTCCGTGCCGGCGCCGATCACCATCTCGCCCTTGTCCGACTGGCTGATGTAGGCGTGTATGGTGTTGGACATCACCACGCAGGGGAAGATCGGCTTCACCGGCTCGGATACCAGCGCCTGCAGCGGGTAGCTCTCGATCGGCAGATCGACGCCCGCCATCCTCATGATGACGCTGCTGTGACCGGCGGCCGAGACCCCGATCCTGGGTGCGCGGATCGTACCGCGGGTGGTGTCGACGCCGCTGACGGCGCCGCCGGCGTCACGGCGGATGCCGAGGACCTCGCAGTTCTCGATGATGTCCACGCCGAGCGCGTCGGCCGCCCGGGCAAATGCCCAGGCCACCGCATCGTGACGGGCGGTCCCGCCGCGCCTCTGGAATGCCGCACCGAGCACCGGGTAGCGGATGTCGTCGACCTTCAACAGCGGGCAGTGCGCGCGCGCTTCTTCCGAGGTCAGCCATTCGTTGTCGACGCCGTTGGCGCGATTGGCGTGCACGTGCCGCTGGGACACCTGGACGTCGTGAACCGTGTGCGCGAGCATCATGACGCCGCGCTGGGAAAACATCACGTTGTAGTTGAGGACCTGCGAGAGGCTTTCCCACAACTGCACCGAGTGATCGTAGAGCGCGGCGCTTTCGTCGAACAGGTAGTTCGAGCGGATGATGGTGGTGTTGCGCCCGGTGTTGCCGCCGCCGATCCAGCCCTTCTCCAGCACCGCAACCCTGGTGATGCCGTGCTCCTTCGCCAGGTAGAAGGCCGCCCCGAGGCCGTGGCCGCCGCCGCCGACGATGATGGCGTCGTAGTCGGGCTTGGGCTCTGCCCGGCGCCATTGAGGCTGCCAGCCGCGCTGACCGTTGAGACCCCGCCGGATGAGCGACAGGCCGGAGAAGCGTTGCATGGTCGGGTCCTTCGGTGGCGAAAGGGGGACGGCTGCGGCGCATGATGCCGTCTGGATGCGCCGTCCACGAGCATGCGCGCGCCGGGGCGCTTGTACGGTAGCGACATGCGTGCGGCGGCCGCCCGAAGGTTCCGCAGCGTAGGGTTCCCGCAGGGGCGCCGTCCGTGCGGCCTGAACCGGCCGAAGCCCGGCGCGACGGTTCTGGGCAAGTCGAGGCCGCAAATCGGTCATGCCGTGCGCTGTGGCAGCGCTCATACTATCGCCAGCGCCCACACGGCATGTCATTTAACGGGGGAGTTCCCATGGACGAGCAGCCAGTCCAGGTTTCCCGGTCGCATCGTGCAAGCGGTCGCGAGGCCAAGAGAGCCGCGCGCACCGCGCGCAGCCACGTCAGCGTTCCCTATATCACGCGCAAGATCCCGTACTACGAGGTGCTCGGCAGCGAAGGGCTGGAGCTGCTCGAGCACAACGCGGACACCATTCTGGCGGAGATCGGCATCGACTTTCGGGACGACCCGGAGACGCTCGCGATTCTGCGCGATGCCGGCGCCGACGTTGAGGGGGAGCGGGTGCGTTTTCCGCGCGGCATGTGCCGCACCATAGTGCAGCGCTCGGCTCCGCGGGAGTTCACCCAGCACGCGCGCAATCCGGCGCGCAGCGTGCTGATCGGCGGCGCCCGGACCGTGTTCGCGCCCGCGTATGGGTCCCCGTTCATCCGCAGCCTGGACGAGGGCCGCCGCTATGCGCGCATCGAGGACTTTCGCAATTTCGTGAAGCTCACGTACGCGTCGCAGTGGCTGCACCACTCCGGCGGCACGATCTGCGAGCCGGTCGACCTGCCGGTCAACAAGCGGCACTTCGATATGGTCTACAGCCATATGAAGTACAGCGACAAGCCTTATATGGGATCGGTGACGGCGGCGGAGCGAGCGCAGGATACGGTCGAGATGACCCGGATCCTCTTCGGCGACCAGTTTCTCGATCCGGCCACCGGCAAGCCCAAAACCTGCGTGATCAGCCTGATCAACGCCAACTCGCCCATGACCTGGGATGCGACGATGCTGGGTGCACTGAAGACCTACGCGCGCGCCAACCAGGCGACCATTCTCACCCCCTTCATCCTGGCCGGAGCCATGTCGCCGGTTACGGTGGCCGGTACGGTTGCCCAGACCCTGGCGGAGGCGCTGGCGGGAATGACGGTCGCGCAGCTCGTCAATCCGGGCGCGCCGGTCGTGCTCGGCAGCTTCGCGTCCTCTTTGTCGATGCAGTCCGGGGCACCCACTTTCGGTACACCCGAGCCGGCGCTGGTGCTGTACGTCATGGCTGCGTTGGCGCGTCGTCTGGGGGTGCCGTTCCGCTCGGGTGGGGCGCTTTGCGGGGCGAAGATCCCTGATGGCCAGGCCGCGTTCGAGTCGGCCAACACACTGCTGCCCACCTGCCTCGGGGGCGTGAATTTCGTGCTGCACACCGCCGGCTGGCTCGAGGGGGGGCTCACCATGGGATATGAGAAGTTCGTCATGGACGCCGACCAGGCGGGCATGATGCACACGTTCCTCCAGGGCGTCGATCTCAGCGAAAACGGCCAGGCCATGAGCGCCATCCGCGAAGTCGGCCCCGGCCGGCACTTCCTCGGCTGTGCCCATACCCAGGCGAACTTCGAGTCGGCGTTCTACCGCTCCCCGCTTGCCGACAACAACAGCTTCGAGCAGTGGGAGTCGGAGGGCTCGGCGGACATCGTCGAGCGCGCCAATACGCTGTGGAAGAGGCAGCTCGCCGAGTACGAGGCGCCGCCGCTCGATGCGGCGGTCGATGAGGCTCTGCTCGATTACATCAACCGCCGCAAGGCGTCCTTTGCGGACTCGAACGTCTAGGTCCCGCCGATGTCCACCCTTGCCGCTGAAGCGCCCGCCGTCCGTGAGCAACACGCCGCGGGTCCCTCATCCGCAGCCACCCACCCCGCGCTTTACGTCCTGACCACCGCCTGCCCGGACGTCACCGGGATCGTGGCGGCGATCGCCGGGTTCCTTGCCGAGCACAACGCGACGATCACCGAAGCGCAGCACCACAATGATCCGGACAGCCGCACCTCGTTCATGCGCACGGTGTTTCACGACAACGGCCGGGGTCTGCTGCGGGCGCACGCGCTCGATGAGGCGTTCGCCGAGCGGGTCGGCCGGCGCTTCAAGATGCACTGGCGCTTCCATGAGGTCCAGAGCCGCTGCCGGGTGCTGATCGCGGTCTCCCGCCAGGGGCATTGCCTGAACAGCATCCTGCACCGATGGAGCACCGGGACGCTGCCGGTCGAGGTGGTGGCGGTGGTCTCGAACCACCAGGACTTGAGAAGCCTGGCGGAGTGGCACGGAGTGCCCTACCACTACCTGCCGATCATCGATGGGCGCAAGGCCGAGCAGGAGCGGCGGCTGATCGAGCTGTTCGAGAAGGCGGAGGCCGAGCTTCTGGTGCTCGCCCGCTACATGCAGATCCTCAGCACCGATGCCTGCCGGTACTTCGAGGGCAGGGCAATCAATATTCATCACTCCTTCCTGCCGGGCTTCAAGGGCGCCAAGGCCTACCACCAGGCCTACGAGCGGGGCGTGAAGCTGATCGGCGCCACCGCGCACTACGTGACGACCGACCTCGATGAGGGGCCGATCATCGAGCAGGAGGTCGAGCGGGTCGATCACACCCAATCGGCCGAGGACCTGACGGTGGTCGGCAGTGAGCTCGAGACCGTGGCCCTCAATCGCGCCATCAAGTGGCACGCCGAGTGGCGCGTTTTCCGCAACGGCCACAAGACGGTGGTGCTGAAGTAAGTCTCATCCAGGGCCTGCCGGACCTCGCCTGGAGCGCTCCGGGCAGCCGCCCGAGGCCCACAGGCGCTGCGCACGGGTAAACCACAGGCGCGCAGGCACGAGAGGGGAGTGCGGCGGCCGGGCGATGGCCCCGGGGTGCGCGCATACCCGCGGCCTGGCGGGTGCTTTTCCGGGGTCGCGAAGGAACCTGGCGCCTCGAGCGCAGCAGCAAGCCTTGCGGCATTCGGCTACGCTGCGGCTTGCTCCCCTCCTGTGGCTCGTACCGCGTCCGATGTTTCTTCCCATTACAGTGCTCCTGCTCGCCGGCGCTTCGGCCGGCTTTCTCGGCGGCCTGCTCGGCATCGGCGGCGGACTGCTGGTGGTGGCCGCGCTCAGCATGGCGCTGCCGGCGCTCGGGGTGCCCAAGGCGGAAGTGATGCACGTGTCGGTGGCCACCTCGATGGCCACGATCGTCCTGACGTTCGTCTCCTCGGCCACGGCGCACATCCGCCGAGGCGGCGTGGTATGGCCGAGCTGGAGATGGCTTGCCCCCGGCATGGTGATCGGCGGCTTTGCGGGGGCGCACGTCGCTCAGCTGCTCTCGGGCAAGGCGCTGCGCTGGGGAATCGCTGCGTTCTGCGTGGTGACCGCGTGGCGAATGGCATTGGGCAGAATACGCGCACGGCACGCCGATTCACCCGAGGCAGTGCCGCGCTCGCCCTGGCTGCTGCCCGCCGGCGTCGGCATCGGCGCGATCTCGGCGGTGGTGGGCATCGGCGGCGGGTCGATGACCGTACCGTTGCTGATGTCGCTCGGGGTCAAACCAGTGAAGGCGGTGAGCACCAGCACGGTGTGCGGGCTCGCGATCGCGAGCGCGAGTGCGTTGAGCTACGCCCTTTCGGTGCGACCGCCGGTCCAGGCTCTGCCCTGGGGCTCGGTGGGCTATTTGTACCTGCCGGCCGCGGCCGTCGCTGCGCTCGGGTCGGTGACGCTCGCACCGGTGGGTGCCCGCGTCGCGCACACCATCCCAAGCGCTGCGCTGAAGCGCGTGTTTGCATTGTTTCTGATCGCGGTCGGTGCTTTGATCGCCCTCGGCGGATAAGGCCTATCCGATCATCATTGCCCACGGGGGCACTCGCAGGCCTGCTCATCTGCGGGCCCGCCGCGCACGAGGTGCGGCGGGCCTTTTCGTTTGTGGCGGGGCTTGCCGGTCCGTGGGCGCGCGCCTGCGCCCGCGGGCCGCGTGTCGCGAAGGCTGCCGCCCGCTTCGGTCTAACCGA